>CAIUUO010000248.1 GCA_903902325.1 uncultured Bacteroidia bacterium | reverse complement strand
GTGACCCAAACACATATTTCTGGTAACTAATTAATTAAATCCCTAATTCAAAATTTCAAAGAACTATATATTTATTAATAAAACTATTTTTAAAGGTTTTGAACACTCTTAATTAAAAATTAAAAATTCTTGATAGGGGAAATTTTTTCAATCAACAAAGATATTGATCATCAGGATCTTCCGAATTTTTAATTTGTAATTTGTAATCTGTAATTTGTAATTAATTATCTTCCCGCCATCATCCCTGATATTGCCTCCGCCACTGAATCAGCGTTTGGTTTGGAAAAATATTCGCCATCGGTACCATACGCTCCGCGGTGGTCCTTAGCCGAAATTACCAGTGGCTGTGCATCCAGTGCATAAAATGCTTCTTCCTGATCCAGTATCTTTTGAAGCATATAACCGGTACCTCCACCCGGCACATCTTCATCCAGTAATACCAGCCTGTTGGTTTTGAGGAGTGATTTTGTGATGACATGACCTGTATCAAAGGGAGCCAAAGTTTGCACATCTATCAGTTCAATGGAGATTCCCATCGGTTTCAGCAGGCTGATTGCCTCCAGGGCGATCGTCACATTCCAGCCATAAGTGACGAGTGTGAGATCGGTACCCTCAACCAAAACTTCAGGGACACCCATGGGCACACAATACTCCCCGATATTCTCAGGCAGCATCTCCCTCACATAATATCCCTTCAAAGGTTCAATCACCAAAGCAGGATCATCCCCCTTAAGCAGGGTGTTGTAAAATCCTGCTGCCTGGGTCATGTTTCTTGGTACGCAAAGATGTATTCCCCTCATCGAGCCCAGAAGCATGCTCATTGGGGAACCCGAATGCCACATCCCCTGCAACTGATGTCCGCGGGTACGAATGATCAATGGAGCAATCTGCCTGCCACAGGTGCGGTAATTTAAAGTGGAGAGATCATCCGCCAATGTAGGAAGGGCATAAATCAGATAATCCAGGTACTGTATTTCAGCAATGGGTTTAAAACCCCTCAGTGCCAAACCAATCCCCTGTCCGATGATGGTGGTTTCCCGGATTCCTGTATCAAAAACCCTGTGAAGTCCAAATTTCTCAGACAATCCCTTCGTCTCCTGGTTTACTCCACCCAAAACACCCGTATCCTCGCCAAAGTTGAGCATCAGGGGATATTTCTGAAGCAACAGGTCGAAATTCTGATTCAGCAGTTCAGAACCTGTTACCCAACTGGGATTTTTGCTGTAAGTTACATTGAAAGAATCAGTGACAGAACTTATGGCTGACTTTTCTGAATGAGGGATGCTGAATAAACGCTCACCGATCTCATCTGAATTTTTTATCCAGGAAGCCAGTTGCTGGTCCTGCTCTTTTAATACGGTATTTCCCTTGACGGTCCGGTGCAAGGCCTTGGCAAACCTTATCAGCGACTTTCTGGTCGGGTAGGCTGCTTTCAGCAACGCTTTCAGCTCGCCTGATTTATTCGACAACGACTCAAAATTGTTCGCAATGGAGGCAACTATTACTTTCAAAGAGCTACTCTCGGCTTCAAATCCGGCAATATAATTTTTCCAGGCTGTATCACGCGCAGCCCTGGCTTCACTGGATGCTTCCTCCTCAATCTGGTTCAACTGGTTTTTATCTGCAAAACCCTCTGAAAGTATCCATTCTTTAAATTTCACGATGGGATCATAATCCTGCTCCCATTGGAGGCGTTCCGCGCTCTTGTAACGCTCATGCGAACCGGAAGTTGAATGGCCCAACGGTTGCGTAAGTTCATCGATGTGAAAGATGACAGGCTGATGGTTAGACCTGCACACTGCAATTCCTTCTTCAAATGTACGCACCATGCAAGGGTAATCCCAACCTTTGCAGGTATAAATTTTACATCCGGGGTCAGTCCCATCGGCTTCAAATCCTTTCAGTGCCTTGGAAATACTGCCTTTTGCAGTCTGTAAATCCACAGGAACGCTTATACCGTATCCATTGTCCCAGATTGCTACGGCCAACGGGACCTGGAGTACACAGGCAGCGTTGATCGTCTCGAAAAACATCCCTTCCGAAGTGCTTGATTCTCCGATTGAGCCAAAAGCAACTTCGTCTCCGGTAATTTTCCCAACCGTGTGTTCCCGGAATTCCGGGTGATCCCGAACCAGTTTGGATGCTTGCGCCAAACCAAGTAAACGCGGAATCTGCCCGGCCGTCGGGGAAAGGTCAGCAGCAGAATTTTTCATGAAGGCCAACTCCTTCATTTCTCCGGAAGCCGATATGTTGGCAGTTGAATGATGGTTATTGAAATTCCGTCCACCTGTAGACGGATTATTGAGCGTATTGGTATCCCCGTATAGCTGGGAAAAGAATTCGGTTGGCGTCATCATGCCGGCTGCAAGCATAAAGGTTTGATCGCGGTAGTATCCTGAACGCCAATCCCCGTCACGGAAACTTTTTACATAAGCCACCTGTGCCAGTTCCTTGCCATCCCCGAAAATACCAAAAGGCGCCTTACCAAGATGCACCTCTTTCCTTCCTAAAACACTTAACTGCCTGCTAAGAAAGACAATATAATAGTCCTTCAGCACACTTTCTTTTGTCAAAACAGGCTGATTCACAGATACTTTCAAATCCATCCAATAATTTTAATTGACAATTGATAATTGACAATTGACAATGTTAAATATGACCTAATTGGAGAATTAGACCTGTAAGTATTCATGGAAGTCACATACTTCCGGTTTATTTCTCCATTGAATCACATGACTTTTAAACGAGAAAACAGAAGATTAGTTATCCATATTGAAGCACAAAAAAAACCGAAGGTTTATTTTCTCCGGTTTTTTTTGCTTGAAAGTATTTATAACAATCTCAATATATGTGATTTATCCCGTTATAATTGTCAATTATCAATTGTCAATTGTCAATTATTTCTTGGTTTTTCCGTAAAGCGGTCCGTAAGTATCGCAGGCACGGTAATCAGAACCTTCCTTGTCCATTCCGAAAGCGCTCCAGGATGCAGGACGGAAAATCTTCCCCTCCTCCACATTGTGCATACAAACAGGGATCCTGAGCATAGATGCCAGCGAAATCATATCTGCTCCGATATGGCCGTAGCTGATCGCTCCATGGTTGGCTCCCCAGTTGGCCATCACGCTGTAAACATCCGTAAATGCACCGGCACCGTTGAGACGTGGTGCAAACCAGGTGGTTGGCCAGGTCGGATTGGTACGTTCATCCAGGGTCGCATGAACATCTTCCGGCAGGTCGATGGTCCAGCCTTCGGCTATCTGTAGGACAGGACCAATTCCTTTAACCAGATTCACACGACTCATGGTAACAGGCATCTCTCCTTCAGTCTTGAAGTGGGAGGAGTAACCGCCTCCGCGGAAGTATCCCAGATCCGCCGGGGCCCAGTCTGTAGCAGCCAGGCAGGCTTGGGCCTCGTTCTGACTGATTTCCCAGAATGGTTTCATGATGGATGCACCATTGAGCTTTTGTTTTCCTGTAGCGTCGAGCGTAGTTGAACCCGAATTGATCAGGTGTATGACCCCTGAAGAAGCCTTGCCTGATAGTTTTTTTCCGGTTACCCGTTCAACTGCTTCCGGACTCCAATAGGTGCGAACATCGGAGAATATCTGGGCGGTATTGGTAAGCAGGTGGCCGAATAACATGGCAACACCATTGAGTGAGTCATTCTCGGTAGCAAAAACAAATGCCTGACGGATACCGTTCCAGTCGAAAGAGGAGTTCAGTATCGCCTCCATGAAATCACCATTGGGAAGGTGATCTGTCCAGGCACGCTGTCCCTGGAAACCTCCAAAAATAGCATTGTGCCCAAGGGCCTCTTCGCCAAAACCCTGCTCCTTCAGTTTTGGATTTCCAATCATCAGGTCACGGGCAGCAAGCGTCATCTTGACTGACATCTCCCACTCCCAGTCTTTGCGTTCGCGGGTTGCCTGTTTCCCTGCATCGTTGACATCCTTGCCCTCTTTGCAATTCTTCTTCACCCATGCGAGGGCTTTTTTGTATTCCTCCGGATCATAAATGCCTCTTTCGGCCCTGCGAACCAGTTCCGACATATCTATCACCTCCGTGCGGACTCCCAGGTAATCCAGCAAAAACTCCTGGTCGACGTAGGATCCCGCGATGCCCATTGACATTCCGCCCAGCGAGAGGTACGATTTGTTCTTCATCTGTGCCACTGCCAGACCGGCCCTGACAAAACGCAGTATCTTTTCCCTGACATCTTCAGGTATTGTAGTATCTTTTTTATCCTGAACATCATGTCCGTAAATTCCGAAGGCCGGCAGTCCCTTTTGGGCATAACCAGCCAAAGCGGCAGCAAGGTACACGGCTCCCGGCCGTTCGGTACCATTGAAACCCCATACTGCCTTTGGAAGCAGCGGATCCGTATCCATCACCTCCGTGCCATAACACCAGCAAGGAGAAACCGTCAGGGAGACCCCAACGCCTGAACGGGCAAATTTCTCGGCACACATCGCCGCTTCAGCCACACCACCGATCGTAGAATCGGCGATAACACATTCAATCTTCTCGCCATTGGGGAAGCGCAGGTTCTCGCTGATAAGCTCCGCTGCGGCTTTTGCCATGTTCATGGTCTGTTTCTCGAGGGATTCCCTCACACCCTGAAGCCGTCCGTCAATCACTGGACGGATACCCACCTTGGGTAATTCTCCGATCAATCTGTTTGTAGCCATTGTCTTTGCTAATTTCTATTTGTTATCTAAATTGGATTTCCTTTTTGCCTTTGGGCAGCCCAAAATTAAAGGAAATACCGGAGAAACACTATAGACTGAAATATTAATAATGTGTACAATTCAAACATTATTCATATTGCCTCCCCATTACTTTTTCATCAAGTTAAATGCTAAATAGAACATTACTATTTTTTTATACATATTCTTCACCTATAAAACAGCCATTAACTCATCAAATTTCCCTTCATAAATTGAATATCTTTGTGTATATCTTCATGAGAAGAAAAAAAATTAGAGTGAAATTTTCCAGAGTTCCAGACAGAGGAGATCCTTCAAATATTACACAGCTCTTTCCCGGTTTTACTATCAACCTTTTATGTTGCAGGTATTGGTGGTTGGTAAACTGGGAAAGCAGGAACATGAGTTTCCCGTATTGGCGTATTTACTGGAATAAAAGCAATGGGGGTAACCTCTCATTTGCAGGTAGAACCATTGAACTAAATCCGGATCAGATCATTTTGATCCCTCCCTATACCGCATTTTCAAGTCGGTTGAAAGGGAATAATCTGCCTTTGTCCGGTTACCACCTCGAAGGAGCCAGAATGGATGAAGATACCGACGAAATAGTATTGCTTGAGAATGGAGCTGTTTTGCACCTTTTTATTCATTTCAACCTGGGAATGCCTTTCGACTTTATTTCACCTGAACTTTTCTGCTTTGCTGTAAGCCCCGGACTCCGGGTAGATCTGGAAGAACTGTCAAAACAGCTTAAAATAAACCATGATGAATTTTCAGTTTCTTCCATTCTTCTGATTTATAAAATCATCCTGCTTACAATAAGTCAAATATCCGCAGATTCCTGGAACCTAACTACAACAGACCAGCGTCTACTCAATGTATTGAGGGAAATTGAAGACCATATTTCTGAAGTGCTCACCAACAAAAGGCTTGCTGAGGTAGCCAACATGGCTGTCAATTCCTTTTCAAGGATTTTCAAGGATGAATTTGGAATACCTCCTCAACAATTTGTGAGGGAGCGAAGAGTTCAAAAATCAGGCATTCTGCTCCACCACACAACGGAGTCGATTGAAGAGATTGCTCGTGTCTCAGGGTTCTGCGACAGATTCCATTTAGCAAGGGTTTTTAAAAACACAACAAGTTATTCACCTGCTCAATATCGGAAGAAATTCTATCCAAAGAACAAATAATACTTGTTCATTCATCATTTATGTCCTTCATCCTTCATTTGTGTTCTTCACTGTTAAATGGTTTTGTCTCACAAATTTAACCTCCAAAATTCTTTTTTCTCTCTTTTTTGCCTTAACTTACTAATACCATTTAAGGATAAAATTGTGAAAAATGACACAGTTGTTTCCACCCGAGATTATTAAGTGCAGTTCAGAAAACTATTTTCATGAGCAGAACACAACGGGCAGGATCATTTATATTTCTGCTCTCCTGTGTCTGATATTGGCCTGCTTCCTCCTTCCGTTGATCAACGTGCAGGTCACCACCCAAAGCGATGGCATTGTCAGATCCGGCAACGAAGACAATCCTGTAGTACCCGTGGTTTCAGGAGAAGTGAAATCATGCAGGATGGCAGAAAATCAACCGGTTGAAAAGGATGATACACTCCTTGTCATCTCATCCGACAAGATCATTCAGGATATCAGGCTTCTGACTTTTCGTCAGAACGAAGAAAATCAGATGCTATCAGATTTGACCCTGCTGATCAGTGGAGAGAGCAATGGATTGTCAACCCCATTATACAAACAAGATTTTGCATCTTTTTGCGTCAGGCTTGAAGAACAAAAAACACAATTGCTTCAGGCTGAAAGTGAATATCTTCTGGCTGAAAAACTTTACAACAAGGGTATTACTCCCAAACACGATTTTGAAAAGATTGCAAGCCAATTTCAGGTTGAAAAAAACAAGTACACCTCCGTAAGAGCAGAGCAGCTTACTGTTTGGCAGGAAAAGCAAAAAGAAACCATTCGGAATCTGGAAGAATTTGCAGCAAGAATGGAACAATTGAAAAAAGAGAAGGAACAATATTGTCTCAAGGCACCGATCGCCGGCACAATTACTGGTTACTCGGGTATCAGGGAAGGCAATTTTATCTTTCCCAACCAGCAAGTAGCCAGGATTGCCCCCGACGACGACCTGCTCGTGGAATGCTTCGTGGCACCCAACGACATCGGATTAATTGAACAGGGGATGAAGGCCACTTTCCAATTCCATGCCTTCAACTACAATTTATGGGGCGTGGCAACAGGTAAAGTGAATGAAGTCTCCAGCAACATTTTTAATGTGAACAACAGACCGTTTTTCAGGGTCAGATGCCAGTTGGATCAGCGCTTTTTGAAATTGAAAAACGGATACCAGGGCAACCTTAAAAAAGGCATGACACTGACAGGCAGGTTTCAGGTTGCCGAAAGATCCCTCTTCCAGCTCTTGTACGATAAAGCAGATAACTGGCTGAATCCAAAACGAAAAACCTGATGCAAACAAAAATTAAGCAACGCGACATTACGGATTGTGGAGCAGCTTGCCTTGCCTCCGTCGCAGCCCATTACCGGCTCGGAATCCCCGTTTCAAAAATAAGGCAACTGGCTGGTACCGACCAGAAAGGTACCAACGCATGGGGACTGATCAAGGCAGCGGAGAAATTGGGCTTTACGGCAAAGGGGGTAAAAGGTGGCATCGAAGCCCTACCGGGAGTCCCATGTCCTGTCATTGCCCACGTGGTGATCAACAAAGCGTTGCTCCATTATGTGGTTGTCTATTCTTTGGAGAAGGGCAAAGTTGAGTATATGGACCCCGGCGATGGGGAGATGCACAAAATTTCCTATGACCAATTCTCCGAAATGTGGACAGGTGTATTGATTATGATGGCTCCCGGTGCGGAGTTCATACCAAAAAACGAAAAAATTCCGGTTCTCAGCAGATTCCTCTTTTTACTGAACCCGCACAGGAGCATTCTGTTCCAGTCCCTTTTTGGTGCGATGATCTATACGGTCCTTGGGCTGTCAACGTCCATCTACATTCAGAAAATCACTGATTTTGTCCTTGTTGACAGAAATACCAACCTGTTGAACCTTTTGAGCATCATCATGCTCATTCTGCTCATTTTCCAGCTATTTATCGGTTATTCCAAAAATATTTTTGTGCTGAAAACAGGGCAGAAGATCGACGCACGACTCATTCTGGGATATTACAAGCACCTGCTCAAACTGCCGCAATCCTTTTTCGATACCATGCGGGTAGGTGAAATCATCTCCAGGGTCAATGATGCAGTCAAAATCCGGGCATTCATCAATGATATTGCTATTTCCTTGCTGGTCAGCCTGTTTATCGTTGTATTCTCTTTTGTACTGATGTTCGTCTACAGTTGGAAACTGGCAGTGATTGTATCGGCGGTGATCCCGCTTTATGGTCTTATCTATTTTATAACCAATAAATTAAATAAAAAACGCGAAAGAAAATTGATGGAGGAGACCGCCGAGCTAGAGAGCCAGCTGGTAGAATCGCTCAATTCAGTGAGGACCATCAAGGAATTTGGATTGGAGAGCTTTTCCAACCTAAAGACAGAAATACGGTTTATCAACCTGCTTCGTTCCATTTACAAATCAACCATCAACAGCATGTTTTCCTCCACAGGGACCGAGTTGATCAGCAGGGTATCCACCATAGTTTTGCTGTGGACAGGATCCTATTTTGTGATCGATCAGGCAATAACCCCGGGCGAATTACTCTCATTCTACGCCATTATAGGCTATTTTACTGGACCAGCATCCAACCTGATAGGCATGAACAAATCGATCCAAAATGCCTTGATCGCGGCCGACAGGCTCTTTGAAATCATGGATCTGGATCAGGAGACAGAGGAGAATAAAATTGAGATCCCACGTGAGAAAACCGGAGATATTGAATTTCTAAGGGTCAGTTTCAGCTACGGTACCCGCACGGAGGTCTTTGATCAATTCTCGTTCCGGATTAGGAAAGGCGAAGTCACTGCAGTTGTGGGAGAGAGCGGATCCGGTAAGACTACGCTGGTTGCCCTGATACAAAAATTGTACCCTTTGACGGGAGGTAACATCTACCTGGGCAATTATAACCTGGAACATGTGTCAACCGACAGCCTCCGGAAACTTGTGGGCGTAGTTCCCCAGCGACTTGATCTCTTTTCCGGTACTCTGATTGAAAACATTGCAGTCGGAGAATTCTCCCCTGACCTTTCCAGGATTCTGGAGATCTGTCATTCGCTTGGCATGCAAAATTTTATAGAAAAATTACCTGCAGGTTTCAACAGCAGGGTCGGCGAAAACGGAACAACCCTTTCAGGTGGAGAAAAACAACGGATCGCCATCGCAAGGGCCCTCTACCGCGATCCTGAAATCCTATTGTTTGACGAGGCAACCTCCTCCCTCGACAACGACTCCGAGCATTTTGTGCAGGAAACCATCAGGGATTTGAAAAACAGGGGGAAAACCATCCTGATCATCGCACACAGGTTAAGTACCGTGGTGCAGGCAGACCACATTGCCGTCCTGGAAAAGGGAATCATCGCCGAAGAAGGGACCCATCTTTCCCTGTGGCAACTAAGGGGCAAGTACTATAGGATGTGGCAGAAGCAACTTCCTTTCCCTATGGATGACTGCAGATCCATCACCGAAGAAACATCAACTATTTTGTACCATGAAGTTGGTTGATCATTTTGAGCGAATCAAGAAAATGAACGGGATGATCAGATCCGGTCAAACGGGAAACCCTTCCGAATTTGCCGCGATCCTGTGCATCAGTCAAAGTCACCTTTTCAGGTGCCTTCATGAACTTGAATCTTATGGCATGGATATCCATTATAGCCGCTCCCTGCAAACCTATTTTTATGGCAACGACAATGAACTAACCATCAGCTATTCATTAAAGCTAATTGCAAATAGCAGGGCAAAAGAAATAATAGGTGGGATGAAATTACTGACAGAAATTAACCACAAAGGACTCGAAGGGATACACAAAGGACTCTAAGTAAAGTTGCTATGAGTATTGAAGAAATATTTAAAGTTACATTGGATTGTTGTTTTCGTGTGCATTCTAGCCTTGGACCCGGCTTACTGGAAAGCGCTTACGAGGAAGCCGTGTATTATGAATTGAGAAAATCCGGACTGTTCGTTGAAAAACAAATACCCTTGCCCCTTATTTACAAAAAGGTCAATCTCGAAATTGGTTATCGAATTGATTTATTGGTGGAAAATGTGGTAATTGTCGAAATCAAATCCATCGATCAATTAGCGGACATCCATCTTGCTCAAATACTTACTTATCTAAAACTATCAGGATGTAAATTGGGTCTGCTGGTAAATTTTAATGTACTTCATCTCAAAGAAGGTATCCGGCGCGTAATTTTGTAGGTTCTTTACTTTGTGCCCTTTGTGCATCCCTTCGAGTCCTTTGTGGTTAAAATTACATCTCCCGAATCATCTTTCCTATAATCTCCCTGAATTTATCAATATCGGATTCCGGCAATACATTCAATAACTTTGCCTCGCACTCCTGCCTGCTCCTGTCTATCTCGTTCCTGATTTTTTTCCCGCTATCAGTAAGGCAAAGGGTGATAGCACGCCTGTCAGCTTTGTCCGTGTTCCTGTCGAGGTAGCCATCCACCACCAGTTTCTCTATCACCCTGCTGATGCGCGATGGCGATAAACCCATGTTCCTGGCAAGCTCCGGACTACTGATACCCGTGCAGTGGTCGAGGGAACTGAAAAAGAGCAATTCCGACTGCGAAAGATTCAAATGCTCCATCAACTTGTAATCGATGGCCGCGCATTTATTTTTCATCTCATACACCAAACCTAAAATTTCACTTTTGCCCTTCATTCGCGTTCTTATAATATATCTGGCTATTAGCTTTTAGCCATTAGCTATTAGTTTTTTGCCACTGTTATTCCTCAATTAATCAGTTGATTATGGATAATAATCAACTGAAATAAAACCAATTCCTTCACTGTCTCTAGGCTAAGAGCTAATAGCTAACTGCCAACAGCTTTCTCCCACTGCAAAACTACAAATAAGTCAACTATTTACAAAAGCATTTTGTGCTAATAGCAAATATTTTTACTAAAAAGTTTTTTTATTTGAAAATCTAATATACTTTTGTAGAGAAATAATTGCTAATAGCAAATTAATTTACAACGATAAAAAATAAATATAATGGCACTTGAACATTTAACACTGGATACCTTCAAGGAGAAAGTATTCAATTTTGAGGCAAACAAGGAGTGGAAATTTGAAGGAACCGCGCCTGCTATCGTCGATTTTTACGCTGACTGGTGCTCTCCATGCAAAATGGTTGCTCCGATTCTGGAGGAGTTGCAGGAAACCTACGGCTCCAAACTGAATATCTACAAGGTAAACACAGAGGAGCAACAGGAATTGGCCGGAATGTTCGGCATTCAGAGCATACCCTCCCTCCTTTTCATCCCGATGGAAGGTCAGCCGCAGATGGCACAGGGCGCTTTACCAAAAGCCACCTTCATCACTGCGATTGAAGATGTTTTGAAAGTTACGGCAAACTGAAGTGAAATAGATGGAAATAGATGGAAATAGATTGAAATTTTTTATCCTTTTAAATCAAACATTTCTATTTATTTCAATTTGTTTCCATTTCTTTCATTAAAACAATCCTCGTTAATCACATCAATCATAGTCATGAAGCAGGGAATAAGTTTAGACTGGAAAAAAGGAATGGCCTTTGAGACAGAACTCAATGGACATAAGCTAACGATAGACACCGACGAAACTTCGGGTGGCATGGATTCAGGTCCGAGACCCAAGGCACTGATGCTGGTAGCCCTCGCCGGTTGCACCGGAATGGATGTTGTTTCTCTCCTTGCAAAAATGAGGGTCGAGATCGCCGACCTGAAAATAAAAGTGGATGGCGAAGTTACGGAAGAACACCCGAAGCATTTCACCTCTATGCACATTACCTATGAATTTTGGGGAAAAGAGTTGCCAATGGACAAGCTCGAAAAGGTTGTTTCACTGTCGGACGAAAAATATTGCGGTGTGGCCGCTACCTTCAAGCAAGGACTTCCTGTCACTCACTCGATCGTGGTGCATGAGGTTTAGAATTTAGTTATCGTTTCTGAATTTTATAATGACAAATTGGCCATAGGTATAAATCTATGGCTTTTTATTCTACAATTATTACACTATTTCACTAATTGAAATTATTTCTATCTATTTATTTTGAAATTTAAAATACTTCTTTACTTTTGCTCACAGTTTAAATTCTAAACAATGATCACACTTACAAATTACAGGGGAAGCAATTGGCTTTGGCGCGACTTCAACGAAGATGCGTAAGCGGTATGCCTGTAATTAAACCATAAAAGGGGATATGTCTGTTTACGCAGCATCTCCCCTTTCCTTTTTAAAAATATTTTCAACCCTTTAAAACCAGAATCAATGCAAAAGAAAATTTATCTCGATGAATCGGAAATGCCCAAACAATGGTATAACCTGGCTGCCGATCTTCCAATGCTGCCACCGCTAGGGCCTGACGGCAAACCCATTTCTCCTGAAATGCTGGCGCCGGTCTTCCCCATGAACCTGATCGAACAGGAAGTCAGCACCGATCGATGGATCAGCATTCCTGACGAGGTTCAGGATATGCTGAAAATCTGGAGGCCTAGTCCGCTTATCCGTGCCTTTGAACTGGAGAAAGCATTGGGTACGCCCGCCAAGATCTTTTACAAAAATGAGAGTGTCTCCCCTGCGGGAAGCCACAAACCGAATACGGCTGTTCCCCAAGCCTGGTACAACAAACAATTCGGTATCAAGCGGATCACCACCGAAACGGGAGCCGGCCAGTGGGGAAGCGCCCTCTCCTTTGCCTGCGCGCTGATTGGCGGCATTGAGTGCAAGGTTTACATGGTTCGGATCAGCTATGAGCAAAAACCATTTCGTCAGATCCTGATGAATACCTGGGGCGGTACCTGTGTGGCCAGCCCAAGCATGGAAACAGCCGCAGGGCGCGCCGTTCTGGCTGAGTTTCCGGATACTCCCGGAAGCCTTGGCATCGCCATTTCGGAGGCGATTGAGGCCGCAGTCACAGATCCGACAGGCCAAACAAGGTATGGACTGGGCTCCGTGCTTAACCATGTCATGCTCCACCAGACGATTATTGGACTGGAAGCCAAAAAGCAACTGGCAAAAGTCGGCATCAAGAAACCGGATATCGTAATCGGTTGCTGCGGCGGCGGAAGTAATTTTGCAGGGCTCGCCTTCCCTTTCATCCAGGATAAAATCAACGGCGACGAAATTGAAATCATCGGTGCGGAGCCTTCCTCCTGTCCTACCCTGACAAAAGGAACCTTCATGTACGACCATGGCGACATTGCCAGAATGACTCCTCTGTTGCCCATGTACAGCCTGGGGCACAATTTCATTCCTGCTCCGATCCATGCAGGAGGTTTGCGCTACCATGGAATGTCGCCTTTGGTAAGTGCCGCCGTGAGAGCAGGTTATGTTAGGCCTATTGCCATCAACCAGTCTGAATGTTTTGAGGCGGGGATGCTTTTTGCAAAAACAGAAGGAATCGTTCCGGCGCCGGAAACAACCCATGCCATCGCCGCCACTATCCGTGAAGCGAAAAAAGCCAAAGAGGAAGGAAAAGAAAAAGTCATCATCTTCAACCTTTCCGGTCACGGGATGATGGACCTTCTCGGTTACGACAAATACATGCGAGGCCAATTATCCGACTACGAAATGTCCGAAAAGGAAATCAGTGATAACCTGCATCAGATGGACGGATATCCGAAACCGTAAGGAGACCAAAGGAAAAAGGAGAAAGGATAAAGGATAAAGGAAAAAGTTAGGGGCATCGGTTGAGGTGCCCCTTACTATTTGAATGCTCCATCTTTTTAACCACAAAGGACCCGAAGGCAAAGCACAAAGGTCACAAAGATGTAAATGAAAAAGCCACATGGTTTCACAGAGAAATGTATTTCTTTTGCTCTGTGAAACTCTGTGGCTTCTCTGTGTAACTCTCCCGAAATATCGGGACAAGTTGTGTAATATTGTTCTTTGCGTAGAATCCGATTTATTCTCCTTCAACTTCTTCCACGCGCTTCAGAAAATCCCGTTTCTCGGCGTCCGTGATAAACGATGCCTCAAAAGAGTTTTTCACGAGCTGTACAATCTCCTCTTTAGAAAGTTGCAACGCATCCGCTACCGCGATAAGGTTGTCGTTGAGATAGCCACCGAAATAAGCCGGATCGTCTGAATTGACAGTCACCTTGACGCCACGTTCCATCATCTCCTTCAAAGGATGATCCTCCATCCTTTTGATCACCTTCAGTTTAAGATTGGACAATGGGCATGAAGTGAGCGGAATCTCATAAATGCCAAGTACATCAATCAGATCCGGATCTTCAATGGCGCTGTTTCCGTGATCAATCCTGGAGGCTTGCAACAGATCAAGAGCAGCCCAGATGTATTCAGGAGGACCCTCTTCCCCTGCATGTACGACAGTCAGGAAGCCCATGTCCCTGGCCTTCTCAAAAACGTCGGAAAAAATATCCGGCGGGAAGTTTTTTTCAGAAGAATCCAACCCAACAGCAGTGATCCATCCCTGGAAAGGAACTGCTTCCTTCAGGGTCTTGAACGCACTTTCCACGCTCATGTGCCGAAGGAAAGAAAGTATCAACCGGAAAGAGATGCCAAGTTTTTCGTAACCATCCGTCAGTGCCCGGTAAATACCACCTATCACAGCGCTGAACGGAACACCACGTTCAGTATGGGCTTGCGGATCGAACATTATTTCGGTGTGCACGATGTTGTTCTCTGCAGCCTTCAGCAAATATGCCCAGGTAAGGTCATAAAAATCCTGCTCCTGCAGCAAAACTGTTGCCCCGGCATAATAGATATCCAGAAAATCCTGAAGCTTGTCAAACTGGTATGCCTCCTCCACAGCCAATTCAGAGGAATAATTTAACTCAATTCCATTGCGTATGGCAAGCTGAAACATCAGTTCCGGCTCAAGGGTTCCTTCTATATGCAAATGAAGCTCGGCTTTTGGAAGGGAACGAATAAACTTGTGCAATTCAGTCATGTATTTTAATAATTTTTTGCCTGTAGTTCGAAGTATGCCTGCGGATGTCCGCAGATCGGACATGCCTGAGGAGCGCTTTGCGCCTCATGCAAATACCCGCAAACTGCACATTTCCAGATAACTTTGTCACCCCGTTTGAATACTAAACCGGATTCCAGGTTGTTGTATAGGGTTCTGTACCGTTCTTCATGCGCTTTTTCAACCTTCGCAATCATTTTGAAAATAGCAGCCACTGACTTGAACCCCTCCTCTTCCGCGATGCGGGCAAACTCAGGATACAGATCTGACCATTCTTCATACTCACCATCAGCTGCAGCCTTTAAATTTTCGAGGGTAGTACCAACCACACCAGCCGGATAGGATGCTGTAATTTCAACCATCCCTCCTTCGAGAAATTTAAAGAATTGCTTGGCATGAGAACGCTCATTGAAGGAAGTCTCATCAAATAAATCGGCAATTTGTTCCAGACCCTCTTTCCTGGCCTGTTTGGCAAAATAATCATAGCGCATCCTGGCCTGTGATTCTCCTGCAAATGCTTTCAACAGATTTTGCTCTGTCTTTGAACCTTTTATTGAACTCATGATGGAAATCAATTTTGGTTATACAATATTTTTACACCAGTTTTTCGACTGAATTATGCTAAAGTTAGATTAAAAAATCGGATTCCTCAAAAAAAGATAAGGTAGCTAATCCGAAATTGCACCTTCTCCGCGTTTCAAAGGGTAATAAATCAGGGAAGGAGAAGCCAAATGTTGCCCAAGACCAAGATCCTTCCACATCTTGTCCACTTTTTCTATGGTTTCGGGAGAAGAGACTACAGGGTTGGGCCAGTCACGCCTGAAACCATCCGCCACTGCTGTTTTGCGGGTACCATCCATCACCATGCGGGAGCCTTCGCCAGCACCGAAAGCATCATATACTTTACAGTCACGCTTCGGATCAATATTTCCTGTAACATACCAGACAACAGAATAGAGGTTGTCGACAGGCAGACCGGAATCAACCAATACCAGGAATTTAATTCCGCACAGTGCTTCTGTATGCATCAACTGATTTGTCAAACCCTGCAGGCTGAATCCTAACTCCTTGTCGATTCCTAAAATCAACATTGAAATTCCCTTTGCAAGCAATGACACGTTGAAAGATTTGATATCGGAAATTCCGCTTAAGATTATATTGATTTCATCCGTGCGGGGAAGACTGTTATTGTATTCATAATCTGAAAGTTCTTCCGGATATTTAGTGGTTGCATCGATACCCATTTTAGAACCATAGGCAAATTTCGAGGAAGAGTGGTCGAGCACATCCATTGGTCCGGAGGAAAAAATGATATCGTTTGCCGGATCTATCTGCCTGCTGATGTTTCTTGCAAATAACAACATGTCGCTCCACGGATTAGCCTGGTCCGTCACCAACATGATCTTGTTGAACATCATCTGCCCGGCTCCCCACATGGCATTCATGGTCTTAAGAGCCTGGCCGGCGTAACTTTTATCAATCCTTGCCAGGGTCAGGTTATGCGCCACACCTTCAGGAGGCAGGTAAAGATCCTTCAATTCCGGAACAAGGGTCATTTTCATCGGTGCCAGGAAGATTTTCTCCGTCGCAAGGCCGATGTATGCATCCTCCTGGGGTGGAATCCCAACAATGGTGGCCGGATAAACTGCCTCTTTCCTGTGGGTAATGCAGGTGACGTGAAATTTCGGATACCAGTCTGCAAGCGAGTAAAAGCCGGTATGATCACCGAAGGGCCCTTCCCAAATCATCTCTTCTGACGGATCGATATATCCTTCGAGTATAAAATCTGCATCATCAGGTACTTCCAGATCGTTGGTCAGGCACCTGACAAGTTCGACTTTTTTCTTCCTCAGAAATCCTGCCAGCATATATTCGTCAATCTGGTCAGGCAGAGGCGCCGTGGCGGCATAGGTATAAGCCGGATCGCCACCGAGGACGACAGTTACCGGCATCCTTTTCCCTAGTTTTTGGTAGCCCAGATAATGACGGGCTCCGGTTTTGTGCTTGTGCCAGTGCATGCCTGTCAGGTCAGGACCAAATACCTGCATGCGGTACATTCCGACATTCCTGGCTCCGGTTTCCGGATCCCGCGTCACAACACAAGGCAGTGTAATAAATGGGCCTCCATCGGCAGGCCAGCAGGTGAGCACAGGCAATCTGGCCAGGTCAGGCTGATCCATGACGACTTCCTGGCATCTGCCTCTCCCCTTCTTTTTCTTTGGCATCCAGGAAGCAATTCTGGATAACAAGGGAAGCAGTTTTAATTTATCCAGAAAATTCTCAGATGGTCCTGCCAGTTGCTTAAACAGCTCTTCAATTTCCGTCCCAATCTGATCAAGTGAGTCGTGACCCAAAGCCAGGCAAATTCTCGAGGCAGAACCATAGGCATTGATCAAAATGGGGAATTCTGTTCCATTGTTCTCAAACAACAATGCCTTTCCACCACCGGGGCTTTTGGAAATACGGTCAACGATTTCGGTTATTTCAAGGACTGGATCAACCTTGTGCCCAATTCTAACCAGTTCATCCCTGCGCTCCAGTTCCCTGACAAAATCGTTTAACCCACTGTATGACATAGTATAGTCTTAGGTTGCAAATATAATTAATACACAAATGAAAAACGAAAAGCACGGAGTTCCACAGAGTCTAAAATTATTACCTCTGTGCAACTCTGTGCTTCTCTGTGAAACTCTCCCGAAATATCGGGACAAGTTGTGTAATATCTTTTTCGCTCTAAATGCCGGCTTTTTGTTTGAAAAACTCCAATGTTTCAGAGGATGGCCTTTCCAACGGCAAATTGTACATCCTGTCCCAAACCAGTTGAGCAAGGACACCCAAAGAACGGCTTACACCAAACATGACGGTATAAAAGAAATGTTCGGAAATTCCGTAATGCATCAGCAAAGATCCGGAGAAAGCATCCACATTGGGCCATGGGTTCTTGATCTTACCAAGTGACTGAAGGATCGGCGGAACGATATCGTAAAGCAGGTTTACGGTATTGACGAGACTGTCATTCTCTACATATTTCTGTGCAAATATCTGTTGCGCAACGAAACGAGGGTCAGTTACCCTTAAAACAGCGTGTCCGTATCCTGGAACAACCTGTCCGGATGAAATCGTTTTACGCACATAGGCCTCAATCTTGGTTCTTTCTTCCGCCTCTGTTTCGCTGGTTCCAATCTCTTCCTGCATCTCAAAAATCCAGTTAATGACCTCCTGGTTGGCATATCCGTGTAAGGGACCGGCCAAGCCGAGCATTCCCGCCGCATAGGAATAATAGGGGTTACTGAGCGCGGAACCTACCAAATGTGTCGCATGGGCCGATACATTGCCACCTTCGTGATCTGCGTGTACCATCATGTACATTCTGAAAAGCCTGTACACTTCGTCGCTGTCGTATCCCATCATGTGGGCAAAATTGGCAGCCCAGTCCAGATTGGGATCAGGTGGGATAAATTTCCCATCCTTGTAGTTCCTACGGTAAATATAGGCTGCGATCACAGGCAATGCTGCAATCAGGTTCATAACATCTTCAAAAGTAGTATCCCAGTAGTCATTTTTGTGCAAACCTTCCCGGTGTGCCTTCTGGAATTTTGATTCTGTTGCCATAGCCAGGATCGCAGTACTGAACTGCGTCATGGGCTTACTCGTCAGCGGCATCGAATCGAGAATCTGGAATACGTGATCAGGCAGCGTGCTGCGCCTGACCCATTCCTTGCTCAGTGCGTCTACTTCCTCTTTGGTAGGAATTTCGTTGAGCAGAAAAAGATAGAAAAGTCCTTCTGAAAGAGGTTCCCCTTCAGGTCTGACCTTTGGAAGTTTCTGTTGAATTTCAGGTATAGTATATCCCCGATAGGTTATCCCAGTATTGGGATTCAGTTTTGATGTAACCGTAAGCAAACCGGTGATTCCCTTCATGCCGGTAAGTACCTGATCGATATTTACTGATTCAAGAACAGTAGTCCCAAATTCACTGATCAAACGTTTCACGACAAGGCGCTCTTCTTCACCCTTCCTCAACAATTTCTGTTTAATGTAATCCATAAAGAGTTTATTATGTTAGTTATATAATTTCATGAATTCGTACATACCTATCCCTTGAAAATTCATTTCTGCAAATCTTTTCCATTATCAGGTGAAAAATACATAAAAAATGAATCCATTTATATATTTATCTACCAGGAAAGGTAAATATTTTAAAAACTCAAAGATTATTTACGTAAAGATACCCTGAAAGGTTTGCCGATAACTCCTAAAAAACAAAAGCCATCCCGAAAAGGGTGGCTTTTGAATATATTTCAGTTCCGAGTATCGGGAAATAGCTTATTCAGCGGTTTCATCCGCAGGTGTTTCAGCCGGAACTTCGGCAGAAACTACCTCTTTTTTAGCCTCTTTCACTTTAGACGGAGTCTCTGCTGTTGCTTTTGGTTTGCGAGCTCGGCGTTTCTTCGTCGTATCGGCTTTAGGTGTTGACAACATATTTTCGTTGTAGTCGACCAGTTCGATCATGCACATCTCCGCGTTATCGCCCATCCGGTTACCTGTTTTCAGAATCCTGGTATATCCTCCCGGACGGTCGCCGATTTTAACGATGATATCGCGGAACAGTTCAGTAACGACCTGTTTGCTTTTCAGATCACTAAAAACTTCGCGCCTGTTGTGGGTGCTGTCTTCCTTGGCTCTTGTGATCAATGGCTCAACAAACTTTCTCAATTCCTTTGCTTTCGCAAGTGTGGTAATGATGCGTTTGTGAAGCAAAAGAGAATTTGCCATATTGGAAAGCATCGCTTTCCGGTGTGAGCTGGTTCTACCTAAGTGATTAAACCCTTTTCTATGTCTCATTTCATCTGTTTATATTGTTTCTCAAAGGTCAGATGGAATACCCACATATCCATTTTCTGTTGTTGTGAATATTTCCTCGTGGGTATTTCAATTATTCCTTGTCTAATTTATACTTACTGATATCCATCCCGAAACTCAAATTGAGATTGACCAATAAATCATCCAATTCTGTGAGGGATTTCTTGCCAAAGTTTCTGAATTTCAACAGGTCATTCCGGTTGTAAGTAACCAGTTCTCCGAGTGTTTCCACATCAGCGGCCTTCAGGCAATTGAGTGCACGTACGGAGAGATCAAGATCGACCAGTTTATTTTTCAACAGTTGGCGCATGTGCAGAATTTCCTCATCAAATTCTTCATTGGCAAATTTCTCGTCAGAGTCAAGTGTGATTTTCTCGTCAGAGAAGAGCATGAAATGGTAAATCAGAATTTTAGCTGCTTCCTTCAGTGCATCCTTCGGGTGAATAGAGCCATCAGTATGAATATCGATGACCAGTTTTTCATAGTCTGTTTTTTGTTCAACGCGATAGTTTTCTACCGAATATTTCACATTTTTAATGGGTGTGAAAATTGAATCGATAGGAATTACGCCGAATTCTTCGTCAGCCGGTTTGTTTTCTACACCCGGTACATATCCGCGTCCCTTCTCGATGGTCATCTCGATTTGAAGTTTCACGTCTGTTTCCATGTTGCAGATCAGTAAATCGGTATTCAAAACACGGAATCCGGTGATAAAGTTGTTGATGTCACCCGCCTTGAATTTGTTCTGTCCAAAGATTGTAACAGTAACTTTCTCACTGTCAAAATCTTCCACTACCTTCTTGAAACGAATCTGTTTCAGGTTAAGGATCATCTCCGTGACGTCTTCAATCACACCGGGAATGGTTGAGAATTCATGCTCAACACCTTCAATTTTGATGGTTGTGATTGCGTACCCCTCAAGGGATGACAATAAAATTCTGCGTAATGCATTCCCGATGGTAATACCATAACCGGGCTCAAGCGGACGAAATTCGAATTTACCGATTTTGTCATCCGACTCAATCATGATCACCTTATCCGGCTTCTGGAAAGCTAAAATTGCCATAAACCTTATATTAATTATTTCGAATACAATTCGACGATTAACTGTTCCTTGATGTTTTCAGGAATTTCTTCTCTTTCAGGTACATTCAGGAATTTACCTGATTTCGCTTCGCTGTTCCATTCCAGCCAGGAGAAACTGCTGTGACGACGTGAAGAAAGTGAATCAGTGATTGCTACCAAAGATTTAGATTTTTCACGAACGGCAACTACTTCACCGGGACGTACGGTATAGGAAGGGATATTGACCACTTCACCATTAACGGTAATGTGTTTATGAGATACCAGTTGGCGGGCACCAGCACGTGTGGGAGAAATTCCCAAGCGGAAAACCACGTTATCCAGGCGGCTTTCAAGAAGCTGCAATAGAACCGTACCTGTAATGCCTTTGTGCGAATGAGCTTTCTCAAACAAATTACGGAACTGGCGCTCTAAAACACCGTACATGTATTTTGCCTTTTGTTTCTCTTTCAGTTGAGTACCATATTCTGATACTTTTTTACGGCGTTTGCTGTTACCGTGCATTCCGGGAGGGAAATTTTTGTGCTCAAATGCTTTATCGGGGCCATAAATTGGCTCTCCAAATTTTCTAGCAATCTTTGATTTAGGACCTATGTATCTTGCCATGTTTTTTAATTTAATTTACTGGGGATTAGACACGACGACGTTTGGGAGGACGACAACCGTTATGAGGCATTGGGGTAACATCGACGATCTCAGTCACCTGGATACCAACATTAGCGATAGCACGAATCGCAGATTCGCGGCCGTTCCCCGGTCCCTTCACATAAACTTTCACCTTGCGTAAGCCAAGGTCAAACGCAGTTTTTGCACACTCTTCTGAAGCCGTTTGGGCTGCATAGGGAGTATTCTTCTTTGAGCCGCGGAAGCCTTTCTTTCCAGCTGATGACCAGGAGATTACCTCTCCATTGTTGTTGGTCATCGAAATGATAATATTATTAAAAGAGGAAGAAACGTGAGCCTGTCCAACAGCCTCAACATTAACCACCCTTTTTTTAGAAACTCCAGTCTTTTTTGCCATCTCTACTTATGCTTATTTAGTAGCTTTCTTCTTATTTGCAACTGTCTTCTTTTTACCTTTACGGGTACGGGCATTGTTTTTAGTACTTTGTCCGCGAACCGGCAGGCCTAAACGATGACGAATGCCACGATAACAACCAATATCCATCAACCGCTTGATACTCATCTGATTTTCAGAACGAAGTTCTCCCTCGACCTTGAAACCGTCCGTAATTACCTTACGAATTGAAGTAAATTGTTCATCATTCCATTCACTTACTTTGATATTTTTGTCTACACCCGCTTTTTCGAGAATTTCGAGCGAGCGGCTGCGGCCAATTCCAAAGATATAAGTCAGGGCGATTTCGCCTCTTTTGTTATTTGGTATGTCTACACCAACTATTCGAGCCATAATCTTATATTGATTAAAAAATCGTTATAAATTTAACAGATTAACCCTGACGTTGTTTGAACTTCGGGTTCTTTTTGTTTATCACGTAGAGACGTCCTTTGCGGCTCACAATTTTGCATTCCGCACTACGTTTCTTAATGGATGCCCTTACTTTCATACTATTACTTTTTAATTTTTGTATCTGAAAGAGATTCTTCCTTTGCTAAGGTCATATGGTGACATTTCAACCTTCACTTTGTCACCAGGCAGAATTTTGATGTAGTGCATGCGCATCTTGCCCGAAATGTGGGCCGTTATCACATGACCGTTTTGCAATTCTACCCGGAACATCGCATTTGACAATGCTTCGATAATTGTTCCGTCTTGTTCAATAAATGATTGTTTTGACATAGAAACTAATACTTCTGCATTAATGTTGAAAACTCCGACTATTTCCTCAAACTGCTCCTGAGAGCAAACCTTAACATTCTTTCAAGTGCCAGTGTTCTTGAAGTGCTTGACTCCGCTGTTTCCTTCAAACACCCAAAAAGAATGGTTCTTTCATTGCCGCGCTTATTCTCTGGTTGTTAAATCCATCAAATAATCTAGAAAAAACGGAGGTGATCTAAAATTTCAGGTCGGCAAAGATACTGAAAAGAAAAAATAGATGCAACACTCTTTTTAGAAAACAGGTAAACTTCTGTAAAATGTCCCGAATGCACCAGCCGGCAACTTATTGGGTTCCGGACTGATTTATAATGATGCTGTTACACAGCTAACTTGCCAGGATAAAATTAATTTCCTCACAAAGGACAGGATGACGGATCATCCAGCCGCTTATTAAATGCTCGCACCGGCCGTACGCCCCTTGATCCGTCCTGATTTCAGCAAACCATCGTAGTGGCGCATCAGAAGGTGACTCTCAATTTGCTGTAACGTGTCGAGAATAACTCCGACAAGGATCAGCAATGAGGTGCCACCAAAGAAGTGCGCAAACTGAGAATTGATGCCTAAAATCATAGCAAATGCAGGTAATATGGTAATCAATCCAAGGAAGATTGAACCTGGCAGGGTAATTCTCGACATGATCGTATCGATGTATTCTGCAGTCCTCTTTCCGGGTTTGATTCCGGGTATGAACCCGCCATTCTTCTTCATATCCTCAGCCATTTGGTTGGGATTGATGGTGATAGCGGTATAGAAATAGGTAAATACGATGACCATCAGGAACATCACCAGGTTGTATGCCCATCCCGTATAATTGGAAAAGGAGGCAAACATCCGGCCAAGGGTTTCAGATGAAAAGAGACCGGCCATGGTAGCAGGGATGAACATGATTGCCTGCGCAAAAATGATCGGCATAACGCCTGCTGCATTGACTTTCAGGGGAATGTACTGACGAACACCACCGTATTGACGGTTTCCGACGATTCTCTTGGCATATTGAACAGGTACTTTGCGGGTACCCTGAACCAACAGGATGGTGCTACCGATAACCAACAGGAAGACGACCAGTTCAACAATCATCATGATAAAACCACGACCCTGCTCAGCCAAACGACTGGCAAACTCCTGCGCCATTGCCTGGGGCAGACGTGCGATAATACCAATCATGATGATCAGTGAAATACCGTTTCCAATGCCTTTGTCCGTGATCCTTTCACCAAGCCACATGATAAACATGGAGCCGGCTGCCAGAACAATGGTTGAACTCAGGTTGAATGCAAACGGAGATATCAGGAAGGCCTGCTCAGGAAGCTGGAATCTCAGGTTGGCCAGATACGCCCATCCCTGGAAAACCAAAATCACAACGGTCAGGTAACGGGTCATCTGGTTGATTTTTCTTCTGCCGGACTCACCTTCTTTCTGCAGCCTCTGAATGTAGGGAACAGCAAAACCAAGGAGTTGAATTACGATCGAAGCACTGATGTATGGCATGATACCCAACGCGAAGATGGATGCATTCGAAAAAGCACCTCCGGAGAACATGTTCAGCAGTCCAAGAATACCATCCGATGTCTGACTTCTCAAGGCTTGAAAAAGAGCAGGATTCGGATCAATACCCGGCAAAATAACAAATGACCCGAAGCGATATACCATCAGGAATAACAGGGTCACCGTTAACCGGGATCTTAAATCCTCAATTTTATATATGTTCTTAAGCGTCTCGATCAACTTTTTCATCAGAATCAGATTAGTTCAGTAGTACCTTCCAACTTTTCAATGGCTTCTTTGGCTGTCTTGGAGAATGCGTGGGCCTTCACATCCAGTTTGCTTTTCAATTCACCTTTGGCAAGGATTTTGACTTTGTCATTTTTACTGACAAATCCAGCCTCCAAAAATGTTTGAAAATCAAGGGTTGTCAGGTTTAGATCCTCTGCCAGTTGTTGCAGCACACTGAGGTTGATTGCCTTGTATTCAACGCGATTGATATTCTTGAAACCGAATTTGGGAACAAGCCTTTGTAAAGGCATCTGACCGCCCTGGAAACTTCTCTTCGAAGAGTATCCTGAGCGAGACTTAGCACCTTTATGACCACGTGTGGATGTACCTCCGTGACCGGAACCTTGTCCGCGACCAATCCGTTTTTCTTTTTTGACAGAACCTGCAGCAGGTTTTAAGTTATTTAATTCCATTTCTTAAGAAATATTATTCGTTAACTTCTTCAACCTTCACCAAATGTTGAAGCTTTCTAACCATTCCCATTATCTCGGGTGTTGACTCATGAATCTTTGGTTGATTCAATTTGTGCAGTCCGAGCGCATCGATGATTTTTTTCTGAGCTTTTGATGCGCCAATTTTGCTCTTAAACTGTGTAATACGAATTTTCATAATGTAATAGATTTATCCGTTAAACACTTTATCCAGAGCCACACCGCGGTGTTCTGCAACAGTGTATGCATCTCTCAGTTCGACCAATGCTTCGAATGTTGCCTTAACAAGGTTATGGGGGTTAGATGATCCCTTGGATTTAGCCAGAATATCGTGAACGCCTACGCTCTCCAGAACGGCGCGCATAGCACCCCCGGCTTTTACACCGGTACCTGAAGAAGCAGGTTTCAACAATACGTTAGCTCCTCCGAATTTCGCGGTTTGTTCGTGAGGAACAGTACCGTGAATGATTGGAATCTTCACAAGGTTTTTCTTGGCTGCATCAACGCCTTTGGCGATCGCTGCAGTGACCTCACTGGCCTTTCCAAGACCCCAGCCCACAATTCCGTCTTCGTTTCCTACGACCACAATTGCAGAAAAGCTGAAAGTTCTACCACCCTTGGTAACCTTGGTGACCCGGTTGATTGCAACTAGCCTGTCCTTAAGCTCGAGATCGCTGGTTTTTACTTTTTTAATATTTTTCGCCATAACGGTTAAATTTTTAAACCTCCTTCACGTGCAGCTTCAGCCACTGCTTTTACTCTACCATGATATAAGTTGCCACCGCGATCGAAGCTGGCTACAGTGATTCCGGCAGCGAGTGCCTTTTCTGCTGCCAATTTTCCAACGAGCGTAGCTTTTTCAGTTTTGGTTCCGGCTTGAGAAGCGATTTCTTTGTTTAATGAAGAAACTGCCAACAAGGTTTTTCCCGCTACATCGTCTACAAACTGTACAGAAATCTGTTTATTGCTACGAAAAATACTCATGCGGGGAACCTCTGAGGAACCGGAAACTACTTTCCGGATTCTCATGCGAATTCTATCTCTTCTTTGAATTTTTGTGAGAGCCATAACTAAAAATCATTTATTTTTTAGAAGCTGATTTACCAGCTTTACGACGCAGAACTTCGCCAACGAATTTAACACCCTTGCCTTTGTAAGGTTCCGGCATTCTGAATGACCTGATTTTTGCAGCAACATGTCCGATCAACTGTTTGTCAGCACACTTAAGTGTGATGATCGGATTGGTGCGCTTGTCAGTAACAGCTGTAACGCTAACCTCTTTTGGCAATTGAAGGTAGGTATGGTGAGAATGTCCCAAAACCAGATCCAATATCTGTTCCTGAGAATCTGCACGGTAACCCACTCCAACCAGCTCGAGTTTCACTTCATAGCCTTTTGATACACCCTGAACCATGTTGTTCAGAAGTGAGCGGTACAAGCCGTGCAAGGCACGGTGACGTTTTTGGTCAGTAGGACGTTTTACCAAAATCTGGCCGTTTTCAACCACAACTTCGATGTCCTTGTCTACTTTCTGAGTAAGTGTGCCCAGGGCTCCTTTAACGGTGACAACATTTTCACTGTCGACGTTCAATGTAACTCCGGCGGGTAAATCAATGGGAAGTTTTCCTATCCTTGACATAATATTCCTCCTAAATTAATAAACGTAACATAATATTTCACCGCCAACATTCAGGTCTTTAGCTTCCTTGTCGGTAATTACACCCTTGGAAGTAGAGATGATTGCGATGCCCAAACCGTTCAATACCCTTGGGACATCTTCAATTCCGCAGTAGCGGCGAAGTCCTGGTTTAGAGACACGTTTTAGATTTTTGATCGCCGGAGTACCATCTGCAGGATGGTACTTCAGGGCAATTTTAATACTTCCCTGGTAGTTGACTTCTTCGTCGAACTTGTAATTGAGTATGTACCCTTTTTCTTTCAGAATTCTGGTAATCTCTTTTTTAATGTTTGACGCAGGGATTTCCACGACTTTATGTTTTGCCTTGATGGCATTTCTGAGTCGGGTCAAGTAATCTGCAATAGGATCTGTCATCTTTGCGATAATTTAAACGATTACCAACTTGCTTTTTTAACTCCGGGTATTAGGCCGCTTGAGGCCATTTCCCGGAACTGAATTCTGGAAATACCAAACTGACGCATATATCCTTTTGGACGACCTGTCAGTTTGCAACGATTGTGCAGACGAATCTTTGCCGAATTCTTTGGCAGAAGGCTCATACCGATGTAATCACCTTCAGCTTTTAATTTGGCGCGCTTTGCCGCAAATCTTTCAACGAGTTTTGCACGCTTCACTTCGCGGGCTTTCATTGATTCTTTAGCCATATCTTTTAGTTCTTTTTTGCGTTCTTAAACGGTAAACCAAAATTCTTCAGTAGTGCATATCCCTCTTCGTCGTTTTTTGCAGTCGTAACGAAAGTGATGTTGTAACCATTCATTTTGGTTACTTTATCCATAACGATTTCGGGAAAAATGATCTGCTCGGTTACACCGAGTGTGTAGTTGCCACTACCGTCGAATTTGTCGGCTATGCCTTTGAAGTCGCGGATACGGGGCAGTGCAATGGAAACCAAACGATCTAAGAATTCATACATACGATCGGCACGAAGGGTAACCCTTAAGCCGATTGGCATTTTCTTACGAAGTTTGAAGTTGGCAATGTCCTTCTTGGAGATGGTTTGTACTGGTTTTTGTCCGCTGATGGAAGTAAGCTCTTCAATGGCTACCTCCATGATCTTTTTGTCAGCGATTGCAGAACCAAGACCTTGATTAATGATAATTTTCTCGAGAACCGGAACCTGCATGACAGATTTGTAACTAAACTCCTTCTGCAAGGCAGGAACTATTTCCTCTTGATATTTTCGCTTAAATGTAGGTGTGTATCCCATTACTTAATCTCCTCTCCTGATTTTTTTGAATACCTGACTAATTTCCCGTTTTTATCGAGTTTTCGCCCAATACGGGTGGGTTTCCCCGTTTTAGGATCCTTCAGCATCAGGTTGGATACGTGAATAGACGCTTCCTGCTTGATGATGCCTCCCTGAGGGTGCTTGGCATTTGGCTTGGTATGTTTGGATACCATGTTAACGCCTTCGACGATGGCACGATCCTTTTCTCTGACCACTTCAAGTACTTTCCCTTCGGAGCCTCTTGAATTGCC
Organism: uncultured Bacteroidia bacterium; assembly: GCA_903902325.1. Taxonomy (GTDB): domain Bacteria; phylum Bacteroidota; class Bacteroidia; order Bacteroidales; family Prolixibacteraceae; genus CAINVV01. The sequence continues at coordinate 3,950 of CAIUUO010000248.1, read as the reverse complement.
GGAGATTACGACGACCGTGTCTCCTTTCTTTACATGTGATTTTTTCTGCATGGTCTGATTAATATTAAAGTACTTCAGGTGCTAGCGAGACAATCTTCATGAAGTTTTCACGCAATTCACGGGCCACAGGTCCAAAAATACGTGTTCCTCTCATTTCACCTGCAGCATTTAGCAGTACGATGGCGTTATCATCAAAACGGATATAAGAACCGTCGCTGCGGCGTACTTCTTTGGAGGTACGTACAACGACTGCTTTAGAAACCGATCCTTTTTTGGTATCGCTGCCTGGCAGTGCGGTTTTGACAGTAACAACAACTTTATCTCCTACTGAGGCGTAACGCTTTTTTGTTCCACCTAAAACCCGGATGACAAGGGCTGTTTTGGCACCGCTATTATCTGCGACTGTACAACGTGATTCTTGCTGTAACATATTACTTCGCTCTTTCTAAGATTTTAACTAATCTCCACCCTTTCATTTTAGAAAGCGGGCGGGTTTCCATAATTAAGACGGTATCGCCGATGTTGCACTCGTTCTTTTCGTCATGTGCATGGAACTTGGTAGTTCTGTTCACAAATTTTCCGTAGATCGGGTGTTTCTCTTTTCCTTTTTCAGCCACAACGATGGTCTTTTCCATTTTGTTGCTGACCACCACTCCGATACGCTCTTTACGAAGATTTCTTGTTTCCATAGTCATCATTTGTTTTCAATTTGACGTTTGCGTATTTCGGTACTCAGACGAGCGATGTTTTTGCGGGCATACCGTATTATCATCGGGTTGTCGAGAGGGTTTACGCTGTGATTTAAACACATGCGTACCAACTCTTCTTTCCCGTTCTCTAATTTTTCCTTGATTTCAGCTGTTGTAAGCTCTTTGATTTCAGACGTTTTCATTACTCAATGGTTGAAGTTTCTACAAAATCGCGTCGTACAACAAACTTAGTACTCACCGGAAATTTTTGGGCTCCCAGGCGTAAGGCTTCCTTAGCCAGATCAAAGGGAACTCCTTCGATCTCGATTAGAATGCGGCCGGGGGTTACTGTGGCAACAAAACCCTCCGGTGCACCTTTACCTTTTCCCATACGAACCTCGGCTGGTTTCTTGGTAATTGGCTTATCCGGAAATATTCTGATCCAAATTTGTCCCTGACGCTGCATGTGACGCGTTACTGCAACACGGGCTGCCTCAATCTGGCGACCTGTGATCCATGCAGTTTCGAGGCTTTTTATGGCAAAAGATCCAAACGATAATTGGTTGCCGCGTTGTGCGTTACCTTTTAGTTTGCCCTTCTGAACTCTTCTAAATTTTACTTTCTTTGGCTGTAACATCTTGTTTCGCTTTGTCGATGGTTATCAGACTAATTACTTTTTACGCTTTCTAAAGCCGCCTTTGCCACCTGCCGGCGGTGCCGGACGTGGATTGGTGCTGCGAGATTGCTGTGCCTGACCAACGTTTGGTGAAAGATCACGTTTGCCGTATATCTCACCTCTGCAGATCCAAACCTTGATACCGATCAAACCGGTCTTGGTTAAGGCTTCAGCCAGTGCGTAGTCTATATCGGCTCTTAACGTATGCAAAGGAGTTCTGCCCTCTTTGTACATCTCAGAGCGGGCCATTTCTGCCCCGTTAAGACGACCTGAACACAATACCTTGATACCTTCTGCGCCCATACGCATGGTTGCCGCGATGGCCATCTTCGTTGCACGACGGTAGGCAATTTTACCTTCTACCTGGCGGGCAATGTTGTTGGCAACGATCTGGGCATCCAATTCAGGACGTTTGATTTCAAAGATATTGATCTGAACTTCCTTCTTGGTGATCTTTTTCAACTCCTCTTTGAGTTTGTCTACTTCCTGACCACCTTTACCTATAATAATACCGGGCCTGGAAGTCTGAACAGTTATCGTGATCAGTTTGAGGGTCCGCTCAATGATTATCTTTGAGATGCTCGCTTTTGCAAGACGTGCATTCAGATAAGCCCTGATTTTATGATCCTCGATCAGTTTATCACCATAATTGTTGCCTCCGAACCAGTTGGAATCCCATCCTCTGATGATTCCAAGCCTATTAGAAATCGGATTTACTTTTTGTCCCATATTATTATTTCGTATTTTCTTCTACAACATTTTTACTTGCCAAACGGACAGTCACGTGATTGGAACGCTTTCTGATACGATGTCCTCTTCCTTGCGGAGCCGGACGTAAACGTTTCAGCATGCGAGCCGAATCAACAAAAACTTCCTGCACGTATAGGTTGCTTTCTTCAAGTCTGACCCCTTCATTTTTTGCCTGCCAGTTTGCAACGGCCGACAAAAGGAGTTTTTCTACTCTGCGTGATGCCTCTTTTGAAGAGAACTTCAGTACGTCGAGTGCACGATTTACCGCCATTCCACGAATCATATCGGTAACAAGGCGCATCTTACGCGGCGAAGTGGGACAATCACGCAAAACAGCCTGACATCTCTGCTTATTTGCTTCGTTGAGCAATTCAGCGCTTTGCTTTTTTCTAGAACCCATCTTGGTACTTTTTACTTCTATTATACATATCCGCGCTCATGGCTTATTTCTTCTTATTGCCACCATGACCCCTGAAGGTGCGGGTAGGAGAAAACTCACCCAATTTGTGTCCAACCATGTTTTCGGTCACATAAACCGGAATAAACTTATTCCCGTTATGAACTGCAATGGTATGTCCGACAAAATCGGGAGAAATCATTGAATGTCTTGCCCACGTTTTAACGATCGACTTCTTTGCTGCTTCATTCAGAACCAGCACTTTTTTCTCCAACTTAAAGTCGATGAAAGGGCCTTTTTTTAACGAACGACTCATAATCTACTCAGTTTTTTTAGCGATTATTTTTTCCTACGTTCAATAATGTACTTGGTCGAAGATTTTTTCTTCGAGCGGGTCTTGTAACCCTTCGCAAGCAACCCTTTACGTGAACGCGGATGTCCACCGGATGCACGTCCTTCACCACCACCCATAGGGTGATCCACAGGGTTCATGGCTACACCACGAACACGGGGACGACGCCCCAACCAGCGGCTTCGACCGGCTTTACCTGATCTTTCAAGGGCATGATCGGCGTTTCCTACGGTACCGATGGTTGCACGACATGCAACCAGTACCATACGTGACTCGCCTGAGGGGAGTTTTATGATGGCGTATCGTCCTTCACGTGAAGTGAGTTGTGCATAGGTTCCGGCCGAGCGAGCCATAATACCGCCCTGACCAGGATGCAACTCAATATTGTGAACGATTGTACCAAGAGGTATTTTTCCAAGAGGTAGCGAATTACCGATCTCAGGAGCAACTTCATTTCCGCTTACTACTGTCTGTCCTACAGTGAGGCCATTCGGTGCAAGCATGTAGCGCTTCTCTCCATCGGCATATACCAAGAGAGCAATCCTTGCAGTACGATTTGGATCATACTGGATTGAATCAACACGTGCTGGAATATTGTCCTTCTCACGAACAAAATCGATTACACGGTATTTTCTCTTGTGCCCGCCACCTATATACCTCATTGTCATCACACCGCTGGTATTTCTACCGCCGGTACTCTTCATGGGCCTTAACAATGATTTTTCAGGTGTATTGCCAGTTGTAATTGAGTCAAAAGTACCAATGACTTTGTGCCTTTGACCCGGAGTTACAGGTTTTAACTTTCTAACTGCCATCTTTTACTTAGATATTGCTGTAAAAATCAATATTCTCTCCTTTGTTCAACGTGACAACTGCTTTTTTATAAGCATTTGTACGCCCGGTAATGACCCCGCTTTTTGTAAAGCGTGATTTTAACTTACCGGCATATACCATTGTGTTAACAGAAACTACTTTAACGCCATAGATTTCCTCCACGGCCTTCCTGATCTGGAACTTATTTGCCTGCTTATCGACCATGAAACCGTAACGGTTTAACTTCTCCGCTTGGGCATTCATTTTCTCGGT
>CAIUUO010000247.1 GCA_903902325.1 uncultured Bacteroidia bacterium | reverse complement strand
CACTGGCATTGCGTCACAGCAGATGGTCCTTGCTTTGGCGTCCATGCGCATTTTCCTGTCGATACCGAATCCAACTTTGCCTGAAACCGGATATGGAAAGATGAATGCCCATACAATCCTACAGATTGATTATCAATTAAATATTATTGCGAAACATTACCGGGTTGCAGTCGTAATCATATAAAAGCAAATTAATTTATGAGAACATTTTATATAATCTGCGCTATTGCCGTTTTTATAATAGTCATCTTTCAATCTTATACTGTCATGTCTGCCAATAAAACCGAAGAACAAAAATACAATGTGATCCTTAAAGACAAGGAATTCGAGATTCGGTTTTACCCGTCTGCAATGATCGCAACCATTCATTCGGGTGCAAAGACTTACAAGGAATTGTCGGGACCGGGATTTCGCAAACTGGCGGGTTACATTTTTGGAGGCAATGAAACCGGCGCATCCATCTCAATGACTGCGCCCGTCCACATGGACATCAATGATTCTGTTTCAAGCATGAGTTTTGTGATGCCCTCCTCCTACAACGAAAAAAACCTGCCAAAACCCAATGATCCCAACGTCCTTATACGAAAAACCACGGATGAATATGTTGCCGTTGTTCAATTTGGCGGATTTGCATCCGACAAGGATTTGGCATTCTATTCTAAAAAGCTTCACGATATTCTAGAGAAAAATGGGATAACCTCATACGGACATGCCAGATTTCTGGGATATAATCCACCATTCCAATTATTTAACAGGCGTAACGAAGTTATTGTCTCTGTCAATTGGAAAACCGAATGACCATCGATTCAGTGTGGCTGATTTAAGAACATGTTTACAATTCTGTCCATTCTGTAAATTCCGAAAATTCTGATCAATTCTGTAAATTCTGATCTGTTTTTTAGTAATTTCAATATCTCTTTCGCGCAAGCGTACTTGAATAACCGTTGTTGCAGGGACCAGGCATGGTATTCCATTATTCTGTTCATTCTGTAAATTCTGTAAATTCTGTAAATTCTGATCCGTGGCGGATAGATTTCAAGACAAATACCGCATCCCTTCGGCCCGTTGGCAGAACTGGGATTACAGCTGGAATGGCGCCTATTTTATTACCATTTGCACGGCCCATCGGGAATGTGTTTTCGGAAAAATCGTGAACGAAAAAATGGCGATGTCGGATTTAGGGATCCTGGCCAATAATTTCTGGTACGAAATAACCAAACATTGCAACACAGTAGAATTAGATGCATTCGTGGTAATGCCCAACCATGTTCATGGTATAATTATTTTGACAGGTAATGAAAAAACCGGAATCGATGAATTAGGTTGTCACTATGATGATGGTGACGCTGTAGAGACAAGGCATGCCTTGTCTCCTTTCAACACAAATGCTAATCATGATAGGGATATGGTTGATGATGAACAAGAGACAAGGCATGCCTTGTCTCTATTAAACATGAAGGCGGATAAGGATATACATGACTGTGATAATGAGACAAGGCATGCCTTGTCTCTACAGCCTCCTCGGCAAAATGCAGTGAAACCCGGGCAGCGCCGTTTCCGGAATCAGGGAAAACAGACCATTTCATCTATTGTGGGTTCCTACAAATCGGCGGTATCGAAACATGCCAACCGGTTGGGATTAAATTTCGATTGGCAACCCCGTTTCCATGACCACATCATCCGGAACGATGGCGCCTACCAGCGAATTGCGGAATACATCCAAAATAATCCGGACAAATGGCAGGAGGATCAATTTTACATGGAATGATGCACCTAGATCCTGTCAATTCTGTTAATCCTGCAAATTCTGAGCATCCTGATTCAGACAATTTTGGTATTTTGTAACTTCAACCCTCATATAACGTACTAATCAACAACCAAAAAATAATTTTATGAGCAAAATATTCCAGTTCGGCGAAAAAGTAGAGGGATACGACATTCCCGTATTGAATGAACGCGAGATTCGTGCCGGGGCAGGCATCCTGTTCCTGATGATGTTTACCACCATTCTGGAGGTACTGTACAAGGGTAATTTCGTGCCGCTTAAATTCGCGGTGGTCATCTTTTTGACCGATATCCTGATAAGGGTGCTGGTAGGTCCCAGGTTCTCACCTTCCCTCATCATTGGCAGGCTGATTGTTCGCAGGCAAACGCCCGAATATGTTGGCGCCAAACAGAAACTGTTCGCGTGGATCATCGGGATCATCCTGGCATTGACCATGTTCATCCTGCTGGTAGTGGTCAACTCCTACAGTCCAATCACGGGCATCATCTGCCTGATCTGTCTGATCTTCCTCTTCTTCGAATCGGCTTTCGGCATCTGCCTCGGCTGCGTAACCTATGCATGGATCTACGGCAAGAAGGCGCAATATTGTCCCGGTGAGGTTTGCGAACTGAAGGACAGGCAACCAATCCAGAAGACATCCTGGGCACAGGTATTCATCGTGCTTGTATTCATCGCCTATATCTACCTGGTCATCGTCACCTTCAAGGAAACCTTCAGCAAGAAACCGTTCGATTTATTTGGACTCGAGAAAAAAGAGGTGGTGAAGTAACCGGTCAGAAATCTAACCACGAAGGGCACAAAGGATGCTCAAAGGACACAAAGGGGCATTTAGTGCGACTTTGTGTCCTTTGTGTTTTCCTTCGTGTCCTTTCCCGAAAAATCGGGACGCGGTGTGGTAAAAAACAATGGGCGCCAATTCCTGATTTGAAAATCTATCCTTAACTTCACCCCGATTTCAACTACTACTAATAATACTTCAAATGATCAGGAAATTTTTGCTCAGCGCTACCCTGCTGCTGCTGTTTTGCAGCGGGTGGTCACAAAACACCATTGTCTCGAAGGCCGTCATCCGCCAGGAGACCATGTTCCCCTACCAGCCCGAACACACCCACGGCAGTTCCATCGTCCAGCTATCCAACGGCGATATCCTGTCGGCCTGGTTCCAGGGCAACGGCGAACGCGGCGCCGATGATGTCCGCGTGATGGGCTCCCGCCAGAAAAAGGGATCCAATACCTGGAAAACCCCCTTCCTGATGGCCGACACCAAAGGTATTCCCGACTGCAACCCTGTGCTGTACATTACGAAAGAGGGCAAACTCTTCATCTTCTGGATCGCCGTGCAGGCCAACCAGTGGGAATATTCCATCCTCAGGTTCCGCACTTCCACAGATTACCTGGGAGCAGGCGCACCCAAATGGGCATGGCAGGATGATATCCTCCTGAAACCCGACGACAGTTTCGCTACAGAGGTGGCCAATAAATTCAAGGAGATGGGCGACTCGCATGCCGGATGGGCCGGATATGCAAAAAAATACGACGACCAGGTTATCGAGGCCAGCAAGGACAAGATGAAGCGGAGTTTCGGATGGATGACGAGGATCCAGCCGATCACGCTGGCAAGTGGCAGAATCTTGCTCCCGCTCTATTCCGACGGACTCAACATGTCGATGGTGGCGATTTCGGACGACAACGGCACAACCTGGCGTCCCAGTCTGCCCATCGTGGGTCGAGGACCAATACAGCCCGCATTGGCAGTGAGAAAGAGCGGCGAGGTGGTGGCCATCATGCGCGACAGCGGCGATGCTCCCGGCAGGGTCTGGATGAGCACCTCAACGGACAATGGCGAATCATGGTCCCTGGCCAAAAAGACGGATATCCCCAACGAGGCAAGTGTCGAGATCTATGCCCTGAAAAACGGGAAATGGATGTACTTCGGGAATGATGTCAACGACGGTCGCTACCAGCTTTCGCTATACCTCTCTGATGACGAAGGAAAAAGCTGGTACAAGAAGGAGGTGATTGAACTCTCGCCAGACAGGAAACAGGGTTTCTCCTATCCCTGCGTGATCCAGACGGTGGATGGCCTGGTGCATATCTCCTATTCCTACAATGCCGGCCGCGGCAGCGAAGCCATCAAGCACATTGTGGTGGACATTGAGAAGATCAAATAGGGAAAGGATTTTCGATTTTGAATTTGGGTATCAGGGTAAAATCGAAGGGGACGACTTGGATGACTAGGACGATCTTCCTAAAACGAGAGGGAGAGTGGGCGAGTGGCAGAAGGGGCGACCACAACTACGAGGACCCTGCGTGAAGCCTGCAAAAGGTTCAAAAACAGTTTATTCTTTGTGGACAGAAGATCTGAAAGGATGGTTTGTTTTCGGCAAAATGAAATAATAGGCGATTGAACGGATTTGCACCAATTCAACCAAGATTTGTACCAAGGCACTGTTCAACCATATTTTTGGTTGAATTACCGAAATAAGTTGGCAATAACTTGTTTAAGATAATCCCAATTATTAACAACATATTTGTTAAATAAATAAACTGAAATTATAATAAGCAAGACTCTTGCCAGGATATTGATCTTGTGTTTGAATTTATTTGATATTTCCATTTCTAAAATCGTCTATTCTCCGTTAGATTAATAAAAATAAAAAAAAACTGGCATAATTTAGTCCTTTTTACAAATTATGCCAGTAATTTTTTACACAGGATGATATAGAAAATAATAATCAGCAATTGCTTGGGCTGTTCCTTGAGGTGTTGTAAATGCTCCAGTGATAAGATGTCCGATTAGCCATCCAACATCCAATCCAAAACTACCACCGTTTAAATCCATTAATTCTTTTTGATTTAAATTTTTCATGATATTTTTTTTTAATTGAATGTTAATGAAATGCACTCATAAATCCTTTTTTAAAATTTTCCCAATCGTTAATAATACCACCGATTACGAGAATTCCAATGGCCATTACTACATCATCAACACCAACGACCCCTCCATTCAGATCTTTCAATTCAATTTCATTCAACTCTTTCATAGCTTAAATTTATTAAATATTAAGGAGAATTAATTACCCTGTTTTATTTTTCGTGCTACAGGTTTTGGCGCGCGTAACGTTACATTCATAAAGTTACAGGCGTTCACTCTCATAAAAAAGTAGGGAAGAAATTAAATTGATTTTTTTTAATTGATTTTCTCTGAAATCAAATGCCGGCCGCGGAAGCGAAGCGATCAAGCACATTGTGGTGGACATCGATAAAATTAAAAATTAAAGATTACAAATTAAAAATTGGTGGAGCGCTCCCCTAATTTGTAATTTGTAATTTTTAATCTGTAATTGAGTTACTTAGAGTCCTTCGTGATATCCTTTGTGACCTTTGTGGTTAAGTTTTTTCACCACAAAGGTCACAAAGGAAAACTCAAAGGAACACGAAGGCTAGGCGGGATCATTTGCGCACGATCTCGGGAGCCGAGGTCGCCCCTTCTCCCCCTCCTTTCGGAAAGTCGTCCCCCTTCGACAGGCTCAGGGACCGGCGTTTGTATATCAATTTAAGAGAAAACCCTTCGACAGGCTCAGGGAGCACTTTTCAGCCAGATCTCGGGAGTCGAAGTCGTCCTAGTCGTCCGCTCGTCCTAGTCACGCCCTTCGGCTTCGCTCAGGATCTCGTGAGTCGCTCTCCCTCCGTCTCTCCGTCCTTACGTCCTTATTCTCCCTGCTTCCTGTGTCCCTGATGATTCCCCCTGTCCCTGTGGCGAAAATCCTTCTTGGCAGGAGCACGGCGCTCTCCGCCCCTTCCGCCGCCTGAAGTGGATCGTGGCGCCATTTTCCTGCGCGCTGCAGGGTTGTAGGTGGGACCGTCGCCCATTCCTGCCGGCAACGGGATCTTCATGATATCCCTTTCGATCAGCTCTTCAATCTTCCGGAAATCGTGCATGTCGTTGTCGGAGATCAGTGTGATAGCCACTCCCGACGCCGAGGCGCGGGCCGTACGGCCGATGCGGTGGACATAATCCTCCGGATCGCGGGGCACATCGTAGTTCATCACCAGGTCGATGTTGTCGATGTCGATCCCGCGGGATACGATATCTGTGGCAACCAGGATCTGGGTCTCCCTGTTCTTGAAGCGGAGCATCACCTCCTCGCGCTCCTTCTGTTCGAGGTCGGAGAGCATGCCGTCGGCGGAGAAGCCCATCCGCCTGAGTTCGCGTACCAGTCCGTTGACGTTGGCCTTGCGGGAGGTGAAAATCAGGACGCTCTTGTAATCGGTCTTGCCCTTGAGCAATTCCTTGAGAAGCTGCACCTTCTGGCCTTCGTAGACCATGTAGGCAGCCTGGATGATGTTTTCAGCCGGCTTGGAAATGGCGATGTTGATCTGTTCCGGATTCCGGAGGATCATGCCTGCCATCTGGCGGATCTTGGGTGGCATGGTGGCGGAGAACAGGAGCGTCTGCCTTTCGACGGGCAGTTCGCCGATGATCCGCATGATGTCGTCGAAGAATCCCATGTCGAGCATGCGGTCGGCCTCGTCAAGGATCAGCGTCTGGATCGTGCTGAAATCCGAGTATTTCATGTTGATGTGCGAAAGCAGCCTGCCGGGGGTCGCGACGATGATGTCGGCACCCTGCACCAGGGCGGATTTCTGCTGGTCGAAGGCAGCTCCAACACCGCCTCCGTAAACTGCCAGCGACGATGCGCCGGTAAAATAGGAGAATCCTTCGATCTGCTGATCGATCTGCAATACCAGCTCCCGCGTGGGGGCTATGATCAGGGTATGCATGCCCGTGTGGCCCTCCCTGGAGATGTTGTTGAGAATGGGAAGCAGGTAGGCTGCGGTCTTGCCGGTGCCGGTCTGGGCGCAGGCGATGAGGTCTTTTCCCTCCATGATCACCGGAATGGCAAATTCCTGAACCGGTGTACATTTTTCGAAGCCCATGGAGGACAATCCGTCCAGTACTTCGTTGGTAAAATCAAAATCTGTGAAATTCAATGCTTGTAATCTTAAAATGAACGATATTATGTAACGAATAAAACCAGGCCTTTCAGGTATTCACCTTCGGGATGATAGATGTTGATAGGATGGTCGACCGGTTGGGACAACTGGTGCAGGATACGCACCTCCCGTCCGGCAATCGCGGCAGCCGAAAAGACTGCTTCGCGGAAGTTGTTCCTGGTCACAACCTGTGAGCAGGAAAAGGTAAAAAGGATGCCTCCGGGTTTGATCTGCCGGAAAGCATTGGCGTTTAGCCGCTTGTAGCCCTGGAGCGCTTGTGAAAGGGCGCCGCGGTGCTTGGCAAACGCAGGAGGATCGAGGATAATGAGGTCGTACTTGTCCTTGATATCCTGCAGGTAGTCGAAGCAATCTGCCACAAAAGCCTCGTGGCGCGTGTCTCCGGGAAAATTGAGCTCCACGTTCCTGTTCGTCAGTTCTATCGCTTTCGCGGATGAATCGACGGAATGGACCAGGTTCGCGCCTCCCCGCATGGCAGAAAAGGAGAAACCTCCCGTGTAGCAAAACATGTTGAGTACGTCTTTCCCCTTGGCATATTCAGAAAGGAGCCGGCGGTTGTCGCGCTGATCGATGAAGAAGCCCGTTTTCTGGCCTTCCTCCCAGTCGACTTTGAACTTGTTGCCGTATTCGATCACCTCTCCGGCGGATGATTTTCCGAAAAGATAGCCGTCTTTGGCCTGGATGTCGGCCTTGAAGGGCAAAGTTTTGGCGCTCTTGTCGTACACGGCCACCAGTTTCTTGCCCAGGACGTCCCGGAGAGCCTGCACAATGGCCTCACGAACCAGCCACATGCCGACCGTATGGAACTGTAGAACGACGGTACCGTTGTAGTAATCCGCGATGAGTCCGGGCATGCCGTCGCCTTCGCCATGGATCAAACGAAACACGTTGGTGTCGGTAGCATCGGCCAGTCCGGTTTTTTGGCGAAGTTCATACGCCTGTTCAATCCTGTGCTTCCAGAACGAATCGGCCGGAACTTCCTCCCCGAAGGAGAAAACCCTGACCGCGATGGATCCGATGGCGCAGTGGCCGAAGGCGATGATTTTGCCATCGCTCTTCTGTACCGAAACCAGGTCGCCCTCCTCGAGTGTGCCGTCGATCCTGTCGATGGCGCCCGAAAAGACCCAGGGATGGAACCGCTCTAGCGACTCTTCCTTGCCTTTTTTCAAAATGACTCTGGCCTGCGGCTGCATAGATTTATTTTTGGGTAAGTCCGATGTAGATGTGGTAGGCAATCCATGCGTCGGTGGCGGCATAACTTTGCTGTTGTTCCGTCAGGACATGGGCTTCCCAGTTGGATAGGCGTTGTGTTTTGGAGATGCGCACACCCGTTACGATCGCGGCAAGCTTCTTCAGGCTGAAGTTTTCGATGCCGAAATCCTTCACCAGATCCTGGAGTTCGATGAAACCTCCGGGTTTGAATGGTGCGATTCGCTGTAAAATTTTGATGTCGTCGCGGATAGCCACGCCGATTTTCAGGATCGATGGGGAGGCAAGAACCTTGATGAGTCCGGGCGAGAGTCCTATCAGGTTGGTCCTGATCAGGAAGGCCTCATCGGCTGTGGAAAGTTGCAACAAGGCAACCTGGTGGTTCTGCCCTTTTTTGAAGGTCGGACGCGTCTCCGTGTCAAAACCCAGGATGGTCTGCTTTTTCAGGTAATTCACGGCATCAGTCATCTGCTCTACCTTCTCGATAAGATGAATCTTACCCTCAAAAAATGAGAGCGGTAATTCTGCTACCTCTTCATCCGTAATGCTTTTTCTAAACTCTTTGGTATTCTCACTCATTATGATCTATCTCTAAATACTCCAGGCACTTTAGGCACTCTAAGTACTTTAGGCACTATTCTATATTATTATTCCCATAAACCAACTGATGCACCGCCCGTAGCCCGTTTACCAGCTTTTGTCCCCAGTATTGCTCAAAATTGTTGCGGCATTCCCAAAGCGCAGCCCGCATGACATCTACGGTTCCGATGCGGTAAGCCAGGATGAAATCCTTCAGGTCCTGGTACACATCTGCCACATTTTCGGAGATATTGGCTTCGACGTCCGCTTCGCCCAAAGGGGTTCCAGGTTCAAAAACCTCGCGGTAACTGTCAAATTCACCCAATTTCGAACTTAATTTCTTCAGGATAAAAAGATAGTCACTCTCCGTCACAAATTTTTCGGGAGCCTCTTCCACATCCTCCTCATTTATTTCGGGGAGCAAGGATGCTTTCAGATAAAGCAGGGGAAAAAGCTTTTGCAGCTTCCCTAGGAAATCCTTTCTCCCGACTCCACCCATTGATTCGGTGAATGTGCAAAATTCATTGGCTACCGTGGCAAATTCGATTACATTTCTGGAATAAACGACATCCGAGAAAAGGGATTCATCTGTTGATTTTTGTACCATGTTTACTACGACGACTTTTCTGCCGCAAAGGTAATCAAAGTTCCGTGAGTCAGAGTCTCCTGACTGAACTTATCTTTTCAGGACGAGCAGGTTGAATGAGTCCATTTCGAGGTTTCCCTGATCCAGCAACCATCTGGCCACTTTCAGTACGTTTTTCTCGTTGCCTTCACACTGCCGGATCAAATCCTTGATCTCAAGTGGCTGTATGCTCAGCAATTCACTGATCTTAAAAGATATGTCCTCAAATTCGCTGTTTGAAATGCCGGATTTGTGCTCGCCTTTGCATACGTCGCACTGCCCGCAGGAGCCGGATCCCCGTTCGCCGAAGTAGGCAAGTAACTGCTCACTCCTGCATGGATACTCCGAACTGGCATACCGGATTACGGCATCCACCCGGGTCTGGTAGTTCACTTTCCTGTCGCGGTAATTGGCATGGGAGATCCTGATCCTGCTTTTGTCCACCCTTTCGGTTAGGAACTGGATGGCAGGCGCTTCGCGCCGCGGAATGTAATGGATGATCTTTTGCTGCGACAGGAATTTAAGGTTCTGGTAGAGTTCATCGGCGGTCATGCTCAGTCGCCTGGCAAGCAGCACCTCGTCGATCCGGACATAATCGTTGAACAATCCGGTATAGGATCTCAAAAGCATCCCAATCAATTGTTCCAGATTCTTGCTTCCGGTATCGGTCCGGTACAGTTCATCCCTGTGAGCCAGGAAATAGAGCCGGGAAGAACTGTCGGGTTCCTCCGTATATTCGAGGTATCCCTCCCTTTCCATCAGTTTCAGGCTGTGGTGGACTGTAGTGAAGGGAAAACTGAACTTCCGGGCAAAATCTTCAGGCTGGAAGGTATAAAATCCAAATTTACCGGTGCCAACAGCAACCTGCAGGTAGTCGCACAAGGCCTGGTACACATCACGGATGCGGTCGATCTCGGGGAAGGCATCCGTCACCATTTTGTGGAGCCTTCTTTGGTCGGAGTCGTTGCAGATCATCAGGGCGACGGAACGTTCGCCGTCGCGTCCTGCCCTGCCCGCCTCCTGAAAATAGGCTTCCAGCGAATCGGGCAGATCGGGGTGAAGCACAAAACGGACGTCCGGCTTGTCGATGCCCATCCCGAAGGCATTGGTAGCCACCATCACCCGCGATTCTCCTTTCATCCACTTGTTTTGCTTCTCCTTTCGCAAAACAGGATCCAGTCCGGCATGGTAGAAATCGGCGGCAACATCCTGCTGCCGCAGCAGATCGGAGATTTCGCGGCATCGCTTCCTGCTCCTGACATAGATGATGCCACAACCCTTTGATTTGGAGACCGTGTCGAGCAAATAGCCCAATTTATCCTCCTTGCGGCGAACCAGGTAAGTGAGGTTATCTCGCACGAAGCTCTTTTTAAGTAGGTTTTTCCGCGGGAAAAGCAGCTTGTCCTGGATGTCATCAACGACCTCGGGTGTCGCGGTAGCCGTCAGCGCCAGTACGGGTACTTTGGGGAAAAATTTTCGGATTTCGGCAATCTTCAGGTAGGATGGCCTGAAATCGTAGCCCCACTGCGAGATGCAATGCGCCTCATCGACAGTGATCAGATTCAGTTTAAAACGGATCAGGAACTCCAAAAAATTGGGTGAGGAGAGTCTTTCGGGCGAAACGTAAAGAAATTTATAGTCGCCATACACGGCATTGTTGCTTGCAATCTCAATTTCCCTCGCGGTCATTCCCGAATAAATGGCCAGGGCTTTGATGCCTTTGGAGCGGAGATTTTCCACCTGGTCGTTGATCAGTGCGATCAGGGGAGTGATCACAAGGCACATGCCTTCCGTTGAGAGCGAGAAGACCTGGAACGTGATGGATTTGCCTCCGCCCGTCGGCATCAGTCCGAGAGTGTCGTTTCCGGCGGCAACAGCGTGGATAATATCCTCCTGCAGGGGTCTGAACTGGTCAAATCCCCAATGTTTTAACAATATTTCACTGTAGGTATCCATCGTTAACCAAACATATCAATTTTTTCACTCATTTTTCTTAATTTTGCGCAACAAAAGTCTCACCAAATTTCACACCCATGTCATTTCTTTCAGATAAAGTGGTACTCGAAGGTTTAACCTTCGATGATGTGCTCTTAATACCCGATTATTCGGAGGTACTACCCAGGGAAGTAAACATCTCATCGCAATTTTCGCGGAACATTAAACTCAATACGCCCATCGTCTCGGCAGCCATGGACACTGTCACAGAATTCAAACTGGCGATTGCCATTGCCAGGGAGGGAGGCATCGGGGTCATACACAAGAATATGACCATCGAGCAGCAAGCCAAACAGGTCAGCGCTGTCAAAAGGGCGGAAAACGGAATGATCTTCGACCCGATCACCATTTCGAAAGACAAGCTGGTAGGCGATGTGCTCAAACTGATGGATCTTTACAAGATTGGCGGAATACCTGTCATTGATGATGAACGCCACCTGGTAGGGATTGTCACCAACCGGGATCTTCGCTTCGAGCGCAACCTCATGCGTCCCATCTCTGAAATCATGACTTCCCAGAATCTGATCACCACGGACCTCACGACCGACCTCGAAAAAGCCGCAGGCATTCTCCAGAATTACAAGATCGAGAAGCTTCCGGTAGTCGACAAGAACAACAAACTGGTCGGTCTGGTTACCTACAAGGATATTACACAAGCCAAAGACAAGCCTTACTCGTGCAAGGATGACAAAGGAAGGCTAAGGGTCGCTGCCGCCGTTGGTGTGACAGCGAATACAATGGAGCGCATCGATGAGCTTGTAAAAGCCAATGTGGATGCGATCGTAATCGATACTGCTCACGGTCACTCTCGTCCAGTATTGGAGATATTGAAAAGAGCCAAATCCAAATATCCCGATAAAGACTTTATCGTTGGAAACATCGCTACCGCAGAAGCTGCCTCAGAACTGGTATTCGCCGGGGCAGATGCCGTGAAGGTCGGAATCGGACCCGGTTCCATTTGTACCACACGCATCGTTGCTGGCGTGGGAATTCCGCAGCTTTCGGCCATTTACAATGTGGCCAAGGCCATCAAGAACAGCGGCGTACCTGTGATTGCCGATGGAGGACTGCGCTATTCGGGCGATATCGTCAAGGCTCTGGCCGCCGGCGCCCAAAGCGTGATGGCCGGTTCACTTTTTGCCGGTGTAGAAGAATCTCCCGGTGAAACCATCATTTTTCAAGGGAGAAAATATAAATCCTACCGGGGAATGGGATCCATTGAAGCGATGGAGCAGGGTTCAAAAGACCGTTATTTCCAGGATGTGGAAGACGACATCAAAAAACTGGTTCCTGAGGGAATCGTTGCAAGGGTTGCCTACAAGGGTTCGCTCGCCGAAGTGCTTTATCAGCTTGTTGGCGGACTGCGTGCCGGAATGGGTTACTGCGGCGCTGGCACCATCGAGAAACTGCACGAAACAAAATTCTGCAGGATCACCAATGCAGGTGTGGTAGAGAGCCATCCGCACGACGTGACCATCACCAGGGAATCACCCAATTACAGCCGCGAGTAGCAACTGATATGCAAAAACAAAATCGTTTTCCTCTTCACAAACTGATTCTTTGGGCAATTTTGCTGAGCGCCGTGGTTGTTCCCGGTGGCTGCCGCTATTTTAAATACTCAAAGACAGATGAATATGTGGCCAAGGTGGACGATAAAATTTTTTTGCTGAAGGATCTCAGGTCTCAACTGCCCTTTGGTATGACCAAAGCCGACAGCCTTGCACGTGTGAATGATATCCTGACCCGTTGGGTGAAAAAGGAACTGTTGCTGAAGATGGCCGAAGAAAACCTGGATGAAAGCCAGAGGGATCTCTCCAGGGAAATAGAGGAGTACAGGAATGCCTTGCTGATACACAGGTACCAGCAGCAGCTGCTCACTCAAAAAATGGACACGACGCTTACCGAAACGGATATCAGAAACTATTTCGACCTGCATCCGGAGAAGTTTACACTTGATTACAGCATCGTCAAGGCCGTTTATGTTGAAATTCCGAAAAGCGTGGCCAAAACTGATCAGATCAAACGCTGGATGTCGGAAAATAGCACCCACTCCATGAATGAACTGGAGACCTACAGTTTCCAGTATGCCTCAAAGTATGACCATTTCAACAACGACTGGGTCAATTTAAATACGATCCTGGCACGCATTCCCGGTGTAAAAGAGAGTGCCGATGAGATACTGAAAGGCTCTAAATTTCAGCAATTCAGCGATTTAAATAATTATTATTTTCTCCAGATCAATGATTATGTCCTGGCTGGTGAAAAAGCTCCGTACGACTTCATGAAGGATCGGATAGAAAGTTTAATTTTGAACAGTCGGAAAATGGATTTTCTTCAGGATCTCGAGAAAAATGTGTACGAGAAAGGAAAAAGGGAAAACCGTTTTACCATAAAGGAATACAAATAAGTAAAGAAGCATATGTTTAAACACTTGATAAGAAGTTTTTTATTGTCAGGAATCATCCTGAGTTCTCTGTTTGTTGCAAAAGCCCAGGACAAAGTCGTAGATCAGATTGTGGCTATTGTTGGAAGTAATCCAATCCTGAAATCTGACATTGAACAGCAGGCCATTGATGCCCAGGCACAGGGGCAGACCACAGAGGGAGACTTGAAATGCGAAATCCTTGAAAAACTGCTTGAACAAAAGCTGTTGCTGGCTGAGGCAGAACTCGATACAAACATCGTGATAACAGACAACCAGATCAACCAGAATATGGACCGCAGGATGAAGTATTTCATCGAAAACATCGGTTCAGAGAAAGAGGTTGAGAAGTATTTCAAGAAATCGATCAATCAGCTGAAATCCGAGATGGGCGAGATGATCAAGGAACAGCTGAAGACAGAGCAAATGCAGCAGAAAATCGTCAAGAACGTGACGACAACCCCATCGGAAGTCCGAACCTATTTCAAGCAATTGCCCAAGGATAAAATCCCTACGATCGGATCCCAGATGGAATATGAACAGATCACGGTTCTTCCTCTTATAACCGAAGAGCAGGACATGGAGGTCAAAGCCAAATTAAGGGAGTTTAAGCGAAGGGTTGAAGCCGGTGAAAATTTTGCCACCCTGGCCGTGTTGTATTCCGAAGACCCCGGATCCGCCCGAAACGGAGGGGAGATGGATTATGTCGGTCGTGCAATGCTTGATCCTGCATTTGCCACTGAGGCATTTAACCTGAAAGTAGGACAGGTATCCAAGGTTGTCAAAAGTGAGTTCGGATACCATATCATTCAGTTGATTGACAAAAAAGGAGAAAAAATCAAGTGCCGCCACATCCTCATCCGTCCTAAAATCGATCCGATTGAACTTGGGAAAGCCAAAATCCGCATTGACAGCCTCACCACTTTCATCAAGAATAAATCTATCAGCTGGGAACAGGCTGCCTATCTTTACTCTTCCGACAAAAGCACCCGAAACAATGGCGGACTTGTCACATCGCAAAAGACGGGATCCTCAAAATTCCAGATGGACGAACTCGATCCCGATGTAAGTAAAATTATTACGAACCTGAAAGTAGGAGAAATTGCTGAACCATTCCTGGGCCTCGACGACAAGCAAAGGCAGGTTTACAAGATCATCAAACTTGTTTCAAGAACCAGCGCCCATCCTGCCAATCTACAGGAAGACTACCAGCGAATGAGCGAAATATTCCTTGACAAGAAAAAAGAAGACACGTATCGCGCCTGGCTTGCCAAACAGCAGTCAAAGACCTATATCCACATCGATGAAATTTACGTCAATTGCAATTTCAAGCTAAAATCCTGGAAGAAATGATTTGGATTGATGGATTAGGGGATTGTAGTATTTAATTGACAATGGACAATTGTCAATTTATTTCCGTTAATCGTCAATTATATAAGGCATTATGAGAATCCGAGAATCGCTCTACAGTCTTTTGATTTCACTGCTGATGATTATCGCATTCCATGTGGTATCGGGTTCTTTGCCCCAAACTGAAGGAAAAAAAAGACGCATTGATCTGGTGTATGCAGATTCTACCACGCACAACGATCGCATTGCGAATGCCATTCGATACCAGGGTCATTGCGAATTCAGCCAGAACAATGTTCGCTTGTTTTGCGACAGCGCTTACTCATACAGCGACAGCAACAGGGTGGATATGTTCGGCCATGTCCATATCATTCAGGCGGATACCCTTCATTTGTACGGCGACAAGATCAGATACTACGGCACAACCCGGATCGCCAAGGTAAATGGCAAAGTCAAACTCATCAATAAATCCATTGTCCTGACCACCGATGAAATGGAGTTTGACATGCGGCAAAACGTTGGGTATTACAACAACTGGGGTAAAATTATCGATACGTCCAATGTCCTGGTAAGCAAGATTGGCCGCTATTATTCCGACGAGGATCTCTGCTTCTTCAAAGACTCCGTCAAGGTGACTAACAAGGATTTCGTTTTGAAGGCCGACACCCTGAAATACAACACCCATACCGAAAGGGTTTTCCTTGTGGGGCCAACCTACATCGTAGGAACCACCAAACAAGGCACGCTCTATTCCGAAAGAGGTTGGTACGATACCCGGAAAAACATTGCCGAATTGTACAAATCATCGAAGATTATGGGCAAGGAACAGACCTTGCAGGGGGATACGATCTTCTATTCCAAAAAAGAGGGGACCGGCAGGGCACGCAGCAAGGTAATACTCAAAGACACCACCAACCATGTTGCCATCACAGGCCGGACAGGTGTTTACAACGAAAAAACAAAAATTGCATTCGTAACGGATTCTGCCATTTTCATGCAATTCTCGCCCAAAGACACTCTTTTCCTGCACGCCGACACCCTGAAATCAATTCCTGATCTGTCAAAGAAAGAGATCGCTGTAAAAGTGGTCAAACAGGAGCAACTTGTCGCAAAAAAAACGAATCCGAATCAAGCCGATCCTAAGAAATCTGTTTCGGATAAGGCGGATAAGGCAGCACAAAAAATCATCGCTGGCAATGACACGGTTCATGTGAAAAATGATACCACAAAAATTTTCATCCATACAGTAAAAACGGATACGGCCAAAGTTGCCATCTCTACCGTGAAAACAGATACCGCAAAAGTAGCTGTCATCTCGCAAAAAATGGACCATGTTAAGGCCAGGAATCCAGCAGATTCAATTACCATGAAGGCTGATACCGGCAAAGTTGCATCCAAACAGCAGTTGACGCTCAATCTCAAACCAGCTGCAAAAGATTCGCTGCCTGCGGTTTCCGATACACTCCACAAAAAAGAGAAGGACGAACCGAAACTGTTCATGGCCTACCACAGGGTCCGTTTTTATAAAAAAGACCTGCAAGGTCTGTGCGACTCTCTTTCCTATGTCATGAAGGATTCGCTAATGAGGTTGTTCAAAAATCCGGTATTGTGGTCGGATGTCCATCAACTGACGGCTGAAAAAATCGAATACCATCCGCACAAGCCTGATCCTTCCATTGCAAAACTGGAAAACAATGGGTTTATCATCTCGAAGGAAGATTCAATTAAATTCAATCAGATTTCGGGGAAAATGATGATGGGATACATTTACGAAAATGCCCTGAGGAACATCGAAGTAAATGGGAACGCCATTACCCTCTATTACCTCAAAAACAAAAACCACTATTCGGGAATGAATAAACTGGAAAGTAGCAAAATAAGCGTTTTTCTGCTGAAGGGGAAGATAGACAGCATCTCCTTCTTCCCGAAACCGGAAGGGAAAACGATCCCGCTTAGTGATTTGACACCGGATGATGTCACGCTGAAAGGATTCGAATGGAGGGAGAGTGAAAAACCCAGGAATCGTTTTGACCTCTATCCGATTGATCAGAAACGCAAAAAAATAGCAGGTCCCGATAAGAAACCTGCTTCAAAAGAATAAACAGTACCCTGATTGTCAATATTCGTCTTCATTGAAAAAGAAATCATCCTTGCTGGGATAATCAGGCCAGATATCCTCAATGGATTCATAGATTTCTCCTTCATCTTCCATTTCCTGTAAATTTTCAATTACCTCCAACGGGGCGCCTGAACGAATTGCAAAATCAATCAATTCATCTTTGGTTGCAGGCCAGGGTGCATCTTCCAGTTTTGAAGCCAATTCGAGTGTCCAGTACATAATATAATAATTTAGATTGGGGCTAAACAGTTGTGCGATGTTACTGTTTTTTTATGAGAATAAAAATAGTTGCAATTAAATTTTAAGGCAACCATTGAACTTCGTCAACTCCCTCATCAACAGCCACTTTGCGTGAAAGAACAAACAAATAATCGGAGAGTCTGTTCAGATACCTGATTACCTCGGATGGCACATTTACCTCTTTGGCAAGCAGACAAACCCTGCGTTCGGCTCTTCTGCAAACTGTTCTGGCCAGGTGACAGTAAGAAATAGTATTTGATCCACCCGGAAGTACGAAATGTTCCATTGGAGGTAATTGATCCAATATCCTGTCCATTTCATTTTCCAATGCAATAATATCTCGCGGGTTGAGCTTCAATCCATTGGATATTTGAACCCTGTTGTGATCGGTTGCCAATTGTGAACCAATTACAAACAGATTGTTTTGAACAGAAATTAAAAGCTCTTTGGTCTGAATATCAATTGGCTGCGATCTTAATAATCCAATCCAGCTGTTCAGCTCGTCAACGGTTCCGTAGGTTTCCAGCCTAAGATCAAATTTTTCAACCCGAGTTCCGCCAATCAGACCGGAGGTTCCGTCATCGCCGGTTTTGGTGTATATCCTCATGAATATCTTATATTTTAAACCAAAAGCTGTTGGCAATTGGCTATTAGCAGTTAGCATTAAGGATTAAGTTCAAAGGCGGAAATAGGCGGTCACCCCCTCTCCCACTCGTCCACTCTCCCCCTCTTTCTTCCTTCTACGCTAATAAATAGGATTTGGATTCACATAATCGTGTTCAACTACGCCATCTTTTAATTTAATGATCCTGTAGGCATGTCGGGCAATGTCTTCTTCGTGTGTAACCAGGATGATCGTGTTCCCATGAGAATGGATTTCTGCAAAGAGTTTCATGATTTCCTCGGAGGTTTTGGAGTCCAGGTTTCCTGTAGGCTCATCAGCCAAAAGGATCGAAGGGGTGTTGACGAGCGCTCTGGCTACCGCCACACGCTGGCGTTGTCCGCCTGAAAGTTCGTTGGGTTTGTGCTCCATCCGGTCTTCCAGACCTACATTCACCAGATGACTGGTGGCTATCTCTTCCCGTTTGGTTTTGCCAACACCGGCATATATCAGCGGAAGCATTACATTTTCAAGGGCAGAATATCTGGGCAAAAGATTAAAAGTCTGAAATACAAATCCGATTTCTGTGTTTCGGATCTCAGCCAGCCTGTCGTCGTCCATCAAACTGACATCCTTGTCGTTCAACTGATAATTGCCGGAAGTTGGTGTATCCAGACAGCCGATGATGTTCATCAGCGTAGATTTTCCCGATCCTGAAGCTCCCATGATGGCTACATATTCACCGCGTTTGATGTCGAGCGAAACCTTCCTGAGCGCCCTGACAATTTGAGTGCCAACCTGATAATTCTTAACGATATCCCGTAATTTGATCACATCTTCCATTGGAAACTATTTTGAATTACAAACTTAATTGAAATTATTTGGGTTTGGTAGGTGTCTATAAACTTCTTTGTAACTTATCATGAAAATTGAACACAAATGACTTCAAATATTTACCACAAAGGTCTCAAAGGATGCTCAAAGGACTCAAAGTCTTTTCAGTTTAGGATTCCAGCACAATTCTTCGTTGTCAATTATCTATTTACTTTGTGCCCTTTGAGTTTCCCTTTGAGGCCTTTGTGGTAAAATTCAACTTTAAAACGGCATTTTGAAAAAAATCAGAATCTCAGTACAAAATCCTCCTTCTGCAAACCCTGCCTGCAAATCAGGATACCCATTTCAAAAAGATCCAGCGAAATACGAACCGTCTGGCTGACCTTGTGCCTGTTCCAGATGGCTTCCATTTCTTCTGAATGATGTATTCCGCAAAGGACGATCACACCGCCGTATCCGGATTCCGCCAAAATCTTTGCCATTAAATTGTCGCAATACGAAGGGTCCAGCGGATGCTGAATGACCACGAAATCAGCAGGAGCCACATTCCCGGAGCCCGTAATATTCAAATTTCCAACCTCATATACCTCAGCCAGTCTCCGGCAAAAAGAACGGTAATGGTCGTTTTCAACCTGTGCAACGACGCTGATCCTTCGGTCGGCAAGGGCAAGAGCCAAAAGAGTAACTCCAAAGGTTGATCCATAATAAGCGATCCTTCCCGGACGGAATTCATTGACCAACCTGAAAAGCAACCTGTCGAAACGCTCCGGCAACTGATGCAGATTCTTTATATCTCTGCAACCTAGTCCTGCTTCAGAAGTTCCTCCCTGATGGTATGACTTCATATCCAGAATCTTCAGCATATTCCTGACATTCTCATCAGCTCCCCTGAGCAATGGCCAGGCAGAATAATTACCCCTGTTCTCCATGACTTCCGTGATCAGCCTGAAAAGAAAAGGCGAATGGATCCCATGCCCGTTGCGATGCCGGGCTTTGAGGAGGTAATTGATAGTTTTTCTGAACTTGTAACTCATTGAAAAAGTGCCTAGAGTGCCTAAAGTATTTAAAGTGCCTAAAATACTTCGCACCATCGAAAGTAACAATTATTTGAAAGTAAATAATCCAAATAGGAGTACCCTAAATGCTTTCTTTTTAACTTTAGGCACTCGAGGCACTTTAAATACTTTAGGCACTCTAGGCACTTTAGGCACTTTAGGCACTTTAGGCACTTCTTATGCTGGAGCAAGAGATCAAATTCCTACCGGGAGTCGGTCCCAAACGAGCAGCCATCCTTACACAGGAGCTGAAGATCACTACGGTGGCTGAACTTCTCTATTATTTCCCCTACAAATACATCGACCGGACCAAATTTTACAAAATCAGGGAGATCAACGAAACACTGCCTTTTATACAGATTCAGGGAATGATAACCTCCCTTGAGTTGCTGGGTGAAGGAAGAGCACAACGAATGGTCGCCAATTTTTACGATGGGGAGAATCACATGGAACTGGTGTGGTTCAGGGGAATCAAATTTGTAAAAAGCACCCTGAAATTAAAATTTCCTTACATCGTTTTCGGCAAACCAACCGAATTCAACGGCAAATGGAAGCTGGTTCATCCCGAACTCGAAGAAGTTGGAGCGGAAACCGAGAAAAAGGATGGCTACATCCAGCCTTTTTACAACACCACGGAGAAAATGAAAAGCAGTTTTCTCGTCTCCAAATCCATTCTCAAGTTCCAGCACACGGCCCTGCAACTCTGCAAGGGGAAGATCACAGAAACCATTCCTGCCTGGCTGATCGACCAGCTCAAGCTGATGCCCCTCGAAACAGCCTTACTCAACATACACTTTCCCCTCGACCCACAAACCCTGAGAAAAGCAGAATACAGGCTGAAATTCGAAGAACTCTTTTACATACAACTGAAGCTTCTGCACCTGAAACACGAACGTCAAAATAAGTTCAAGGGTCAGATATTCAAGGAGGTGGGCGATCATTTCAATGATTTTTTCCACCATCACCTCCCTTTCGAACTGACGGGAGCGCAGAAAAGGGTGATCAAGGAAATCAGAAAAGATACACTGGCCGGAAAGCAGATGAACAGGCTGTTGCAGGGTGATGTAGGCAGCGGCAAGACCATGGTAGCCCTGATGATCTCGCTGATCGCCATGGACAACGGATTCCAGTCGTGCATGATGGCCCCTACCGAGATTCTTGCCCAGCAACATTATCACTCGGTGATGAAATTAATCGGCGACCTTCCAGTGAATGTCAGGTTGCTGACGGGTTCTACAAAAAAATCGGAAAGGCTGACCATCCATCAGCAACTGCTGGAAGGTTCACTCAACCTGCTAATCGGTACCCATGCATTGCTTGAGGATATTGTTGAGTTCAAAAATCTTGGTATGGTGGTCATTGATGAACAGCACCGTTTCGGCGTGATGCAAAGAGCCAAGATGTGGCGAAAGAATTTCATTCCGCCCCACGTGCTGGTGATGACCGCAACACCGATCCCGCGTACATTGGCCATGACTGTTTACGGTGACCTGGATATATCCGTCATCGACGAGCTGCCACCGGGCAGAAAGCCGATCAGTACTTTCCATTACTACGATAAACACAGGGCCGAACTGAACCAGTTCATTCGTAAGGAAATTGCCTTAGGCCGACAGATCTACATTGTCTTTCCCCTGATCAAAGAGTCTGAAAAACTGGATTTTAAAAATCTGGAGGAAGGTTTTGAGAACCTGAGGATCTCCTTCCCGCTTCCCGAATACCGCATCAGCATGGTGCATGGTAAGATGAAACCGAAAGAAAAAGAGGAGGAGATGCAACGGTTCAAAAGAGGCGAAACACAGATTCTCGTTGCAACTACCGTGATTGAAGTAGGTGTCGATGTACCTAATGCCTCCGTGATGGTCATTGAAAGTGCAGAGAGGTTTGGATTATCCCAGCTCCACCAACTTCGGGGCAGAGTCGGCAGGGGAGCCGATCAATCCTATTGCATCCTGATGAGCAGTTTCAAACTGAGCCACGAAAGCAGGCAGCGCATCCAAACCATGGTCGCCACAAACGATGGCTTCGAAATCGCAGAGGCTGACATGCGCCTCCGCGGTCCCGGCGACCTGGAGGGCACCCAGCAAAGCGGACTGGCTTTCGACCTGAGAATCTCCAACCTGGCTAAAGACGGACAAATCCTGCAATATGCGAGGGACAAGGCGGAGGAAATACTCCTGTCCGACCCGCTTTTGCACCACCCCGAAAACAACATCCTGATCAGGCAGTTAATGGCACTGCGCAAAAACATTTTGAACTGGGGGGCAATTAGTTAATTCGATAATTTGACAATTCGACAATGTGCTCATGTGCCAATTTCGCGTATTCATCATTTTTCATTTTTCAAAAAAGTAACTACTTTTGGTTTTACCAATGAATTCAAGACACAGCACCCATTCCCATCCGCACGACACGGCAGATTTACCTGCTCCTGAAATCAACAGGATCATGTTCGTCGCACTGCTGCCTGCCATGGTTATGGCAGTGATTTTTTTCGGGTTCGGCAGCTTGAAGGTCATGACGGTTTCTGTACTTACCTGCATGATTCTTGAGTACATCATCCAAAAATACATCAGGAAAATGCCTGCTGCATTCGGCAACGGATCAGCCATGATAACAGGCATATTGCTTGCATTCAACCTGCCGGCCGGATTGCCTGTCGTGCTGGTCATTGCAGGCTCTCTGGTGGTTGTCGGGATTTCGCAAAATCCTACTGGCAAACTTATCCGGAACCCATTCAACGCTGTACTCACCAGCCGACTGCTGCTTCGCGTACTATTCCCGGTACAAATGACTACCTGGCCAGCCGTCATCACGGAAACAGATTCCTTAACGGGTTTAACCCCGCTCGGCATCCTGAAAGAAGGTCTCGGGAACGGAAAAAACATTCCACAGATCACCTCAGCGACTAATTTCCCTCACTATTTCGATATGTTCTGGGGAAATGTAAACGGCTCATTGGGGGAAATATCAGTGATCGCGCTATTGATTGGGGCTTTTTATCTTCTCTCAAAAAAACTCATAACCTGGCATATACCGGTTGCATTTCTGGGTACATTTTTTCTGATTGAAGGCATTCTCTGGCTGGTGGCTCCCGGAAGATTCATGGACCCTGCATTTCATCTGATAACAGGGGGCATGACATTCATGGCATTCTTCATGGCAACAGATCCTGTTACCACGCCGGATTCACCAAAAGGAAAACTTCTGGTTGGCTTTGGAATAGGACTGATAGCTATCATAATACGAAACTTCGGTGCTTACCCTGAGGAAATATTTCTGGCCGTTCTAATTATGAATGGATTAACACCACTCATTAACCTAAAAACCGGGCGGGGAATACCCGTTTAATTTCAAACATCCTGGGGAAGTACCTGAAAGAAGAAATTTCGATTTGCGATTTTGGATTTTGGATTCTTCGGAAGGCAAAGTGGAAGATAAGTTTTATAGCAAACCAACCAAAGAGTTTGACCATATAATCATGTAAACCACCGAATATCTTTCTCCATTTTGATGAAAGAAGCAATCCTTTATTTATCTTTGATATGGGTTAAACCCAAATCTGTTTTCTTAAAAGTGATCAATGATTGAAAATGCGCCAATCCAAAATCGAAAATCCAAAATCGAAAATTAATATAACCTCTTAAACCAATTATCATGGAAATCCTATTCCCCATCCTTGCAGTTATTGCTGTTATCCTTATCGCCGGTCTGCGTATTGCCCAGGAATATGAACGTGCCATCGTTTTCCGTCTGGGCAGATATTCCTCCACAAAGGGGCCCGGACTCTACTGGATCATTCCGCTAATCGACCGCCAGCAGACGATCGATATCCGGACAAAAACAGTGGATCTCGAGCAGCAGGAGACCATCACCAAGGACAGTGTCACCATCAAGGTCAATGCGGTACTGTGGTTCAGGGTAACCAATCCTGAAAATGCCGTGATCAAAATAGCCAATTACAACCAGGCTGTTTACCAGTTTTCAGTAACGGCCCTCAGGAACATCATCGGTCAGCACCTCCTCGACGAAGTACTTCGGGAGCGTGAAGCGATCAATGCCACCCTGCAGAAAATTGTGGATGAAACCACCGAGCCCTGGGGTGTAAAAATCGAAATGGTAGAGATGAAAGATGTGGAGATCCCTGAATCCATGCAACGGGCCATGGCCCGCGAAGCCGAGGCCATCCGCGAAAAAAGGGCCCGCATCATCAAGGCCGAAGCAGAACTGGAATCTTCCATCAAACTGACGCAAGGAGCCAAACAGATGGAGAGCAGTCCTTTTTCCCTCGAATTGAGACGGATGCAAATGCTTTCAGAAATAGGAATCGATAACAACACCACTACCGTGATCCTGATGCCATCGGAATTTACCAATGCAGCAAGGAGTTTTACAGAGATGGTAAGTGCCCAGAAGAAAACGAAAGACTGATTTTTTGATTGCAATTTGGAATGAGAAAATATTTACTGTTTCTGGTTTGTATAATTCCATTAATCCTATTCGGAAAGGAGACAAAAAAAGTTACAATTGAATATCTCTATCCTCCTTACAAAGAGATTTTTTATGTTCTAAAATCGGACTCGACCGTCCGGCAAGGATCCTACAGATTGGTTTTGAACGGCAAAATCCTTTGTGATGGTACTTACAAGATGGGGATGAAAGACAGTCTCTGGACACAATACAACGAAATCGGCAAATTACGATTCAGGGGTTTCTATTCAGAAAATAAAAGGATAGGTATCTGGCAGTTTAATGACGAAAAGGGAGAACCGGAACAAAAAATTGATTTTTCCAACAACCAGATCATCATGTACCGGTCTCAATTAACGGGTTATACCTTCCGAGTCTATTCAGGCATCAATATAATTTATTCGTTTCTGGACAGGCCCCCCCTTTATCTGGGAGGTATCAGCAGAATCAATGATTTTATTACAAGCGAAATAACTGCACCTTTGCACAAGGCCAATGAAAAAATTATGGGAACGGTCTTCGTTGAATTTACCATCGACAGTGTGGGCAAAACTTCAGGTCACCATGTTCTCAGAGGGGTTGGAACCCGGAGCAACGAAGAAGCGCTTAGAGTGGTCAGGTTACTTCCTGAAGAATGGATTCCGGGAGTAATAAATGGCAGGAATGTTACCACGGATTATGTAATACCTGTTGTTTTTGATGAAAAATTATTCAAAAATCAATAATAATAAAACAAAACAATGACTGACAACACGTTAATAACCACCAGCACCAATCTGGAAGGTTACAGGATCATCAAACAACTCGGACTTGTGAGAGGCATTACCGTACGGTCAAGGAATATCTTCGGCTCATTTGCGGGCAGTTTCATGACAGTATTCGGCGGAAGGAACGTCATTTATACGGAGTTGTGCGAAAATGCAAGGGAAGAAGCGCTTCAACTGATGATTGAGCATGCAAAGAAAGCAGGTGCCAATGCCATCATCTGCATGCGCTACGATGCCAACGATGTCATGACTGGACTGACGGAGGTCCTTGCCTATGGTACCGCAGTAGTGGTTGAAAAAATCTGATTTTCATGAAAATAGACTACAAATTTACGACCTTTCTGTTCTTGTCACTCCTGGCAGGATTCCTGATTTCGTGGAATGATTCGCGTCCAACCTGGGATGATACAGGCATAACTGCCGGACTCATCGTTCTCACGGCCGCCCTTTTTGGCTATCTTTTCCCAAAATGGCCCTGGATTTGGGGTTTGTCCGTCGGTCTTTGGATTCCAATGCATGCGATCGTTTTGAAAGGTGACTATAAAATGTTGCTTGTGACCCTTTTCGGCTTCGCAGGCGCATACCTTGGAGCAGCCGTCAAAAACAATAAACCTGCCACACCGAACGAATAAGTTTCTACTTTCACAACCCGGAAAACGATCAATCCAATAAAAAATCAAACTATAAATCCAAATTGTTCAAAAATTCAATGTCTGCGATTCGCATTCAACAATAAAGTTTACTTTTAGGGCAATTTAGTGCGTATTGAACTTTTTCATTGCGCACTTTTCTTTTACTGAAAAAAAATTAATTCATGCGCACAAACCTTACCACTTCCATTCTTATTTCTTGCCTGTTCCTGATGTCATGCACCTCCGGAAAGAAAGCCTTCGAACACGGCGACTACTACAACGCTACCCTTCAAGCTGTGAATCGGTTGAGAAGCAATCCGAATTCAGACAAGGCCATCCAGGCCTTAAAAGACAGTTATCCCATGTCGCTGACCTATTTCCAGGGCAAGATCGACAACACTTTAAGCACAAATACACCCTTTAAATATTCTGAGGTAGAGGGATATTATGAAATGTTGAACCATATGGCAGATGAGATAAACCGTTGTCCTGCTGCGCTAAAACTCTTTCCACACCTCAATTATTATACAGCTGAACTCGATCAAACGCGGAAATTAGCAGCGGATGAGCAGTACACCTCCGGACTTGCAAATGAGAAATTAAACACCCGTCTCTCCTGGAAAGAGGCCTATTTCAATTACCAGAAGACCGACAAGTTAGTCGCGGGGTACAAGGATGTTAAAAACCGGATGGATGAAGCCCTGTACAATGCCACTTTCAGGGTGATCGTCGAACAGATAAAGGTACCTGTCAAATACCAGCTCTCCTCCGACTTCTTCCTGAATCAGATCATCGAATATCTTGCCCACAACAGACCCAATGAATTTGTAGCCTACTATTCCCCGGAATCGGCAAAGAAGGAGGGAATCAAGAATCCTGATCAAGTGCTCAGGATGAACTTCGATGATTTCGTGGTCGGCCAGGTTTATGATAAGGAATCCGTAAAGGAGCTGTCACGCGACAGCGTCGAAGTGGGAACTGTCTCCCTGAAGTCGGGAGAAAAAGTAAAAGCATACAATACCGTGAAAGCCAAACTGACAGTCAATCGCCGCGAGCTGATCTCGAATGGAATTCTGGATGTGACCATCATAGATCTCCCGGGTGATAAGGTAGTTTCCCAAAAGAAATTCCCGGGACAGTTTATCTGGTTTGCCGAATGGGGATCATTTAATGGGGATGAGAGAGCACTCAACGACAACCAGCGTGCCATCTGCCGTCACAAGTCCATCCCTGCTCCTGGTCCTCAGGATCTGTTTATTGATTTCACAAAACCTATCTTTAACCAGGTAACTCCATTTCTCAAAACATTCTATCGGCAATACTAAACGTCCAAAAATGGAGCAATACCACAAATTTGAATAGCCATTTTGGGTATTGCTCCGTTTTCATTTCTACATTGTCAAATCCTCAAATTATCACATCGTCGAATCGTCGAATTTCCACATTGTCGAATTGTCGAATCGTCTAATTGTCGAATTTAGTTACCTTTGCACAAAAGTAAGATGGTATGGTAAAATCGATGACCGGTTACGGAAAGGCAGAATGTGAATTCTCTCACAAGAAAGTGACAATTGAGATTAAATCCCTCAACAGCAAACAGATGGATCTCAATACCCGCATCTCCATGCTATTCAGGGAGAAGGATCTTGAGATCCGGAGGGAACTATCGGATAAACTGATCCGTGGCAAAGTGGATTTCATTCTTTATACCGAATCGCTGGGTGACGAATCCGCCACAAAAATCAATGCCGGAATCGTCAAGAGCTATTACAGGCAAATGGAACAGATCTCGGCAGATCTGAACATTCCCTTAAATAACAGTATTTTACAGACAATTCTCACACTTCCCGAAGTAGTTAAAAATGAGCGGGAAGAATTGGATGACGAAGAATGGAAATCCATTCTTGAAAAAATAGCAGAAGCCATTGCCGCTGTCGATCAGTTTCGCATTCAGGAAGGTTCCATCCTGAAACAGGACCTGGTTTCAAACGTTCAGTCAATTACATCCTTACTTGCGGAGGTCGATCAATACGAAGAGGAAAGGGTTTCACGGATCAAAGAGAAAATCTACGAAGGACTCAAGGATATTTCCATCGAACAGGTAAACGAGAACAGGCTTGAACAGGAGATGATTTTCTACCTCGAGAAGATGGATGTCAACGAAGAAAAAGTGAGGTTACTGAACCACTGCAACTATTTCCTGGAGACACTGGAATTGGAAGAGTCGGTAGGCAAAAAACTTGGTTTTATTGCGCAGGAGATTGGCCGCGAAGTAAATACGCTTGGCTCGAAAGCCAATCATACCGAAATGCAAAAATTGGTGATCAGGATGAAAGATTCGCTCGAGAGAATCAAGGAGCAACTGTTGAATGTGCTTTAAAAATTAAAAATGAAGGAAGGCAAAATAATTATTTTCTCCGCCCCTTCGGGTGCCGGTAAAACGACCATCGTCAGGCACTTGTTGACAAAGGATTATAACTTTGGATTCTCTGTCTCGGCTACAAGCAGAAAACCAAGGGGATGCGAAAAAGACGGAGTGGATTATTATTTCCTGACTGCGGAAGAGTTCAAAAATAAAATTGCCGCAGAAGAGTTTTTGGAGTGGCAGGAGGTCTATCCCGATAATTTTTACGGCTCCCTGAAAAGCGAAGTGGAGAAAATCCTTGGTAACGGTAAAAACATTCTCTTCGATGTGGATGTGGTTGGAGGCAGCAACATCAAAAAAATATACGGCGAAAGGGCTTTGGCTTTCTTTATCCAGCCACCCTCCATCACTGAACTTGAAAAGCGACTGCTTGCACGATCCACCGACGATAAGGAGATCATCCGGAAAAGGGTTGAGAAAGCCGCCCACGAATTGGAATATGCTCCCCTCTTTGATGTCATCATTGTCAATGATACGCTGGAACATGCTCTGCAGGAAGCCGAAGACCGGGTCAGAGAGTTTTTGAGTTAGAAGTCAGGAATTAAAAAATTCGACAATTCGGCAATTCGGCAATTCGACGATGTAAAAAACTCTGCCAATTATCAATTATTATATGTATCATTCCAACTTAACTTCAACAAATCAACCTATCTTTAAATTGTCGAATCGTCGAATTGTCGAATCAACTAATAAATATCAATGAAAATTGCCATCTATTCCGGATCCTTCAATCCTGTTCACAAAGGCCATATCGCGATAGCGGAAGCTGCTTTGGAACAAGGGTATGATGAAGTCTGGCTGGTGGTCTCTCCGCATAATCCCCACAAAACAGAAGT
>CAIUUO010000246.1 GCA_903902325.1 uncultured Bacteroidia bacterium | reverse complement strand
CACACTGGATAAAACTTCAATAAGAGAATTACTTACAGAAATACAAGTCAATCAAAATTTCAAAGAACAGTATGATTTATTTAATACTCAATTTTAACGCATCAGCACTAATTGTCAATTATTTATTGTCCCAATTCAATGTTGATGATTTCGAAAGGAATAATGCCGGAAGGAACCTGTATATCAACAATATCACCTATTTTTTTCCCCAGAAGTCCTTTGGCAATAGGAGTGCTTACACTGATTTTGGCCATTTTCAGATCAGACTCATGCTCAGAAACAATGGTATAAACCATCACCGTATTGTTTTTTACATTCTTGATGGTAACCTTATTCATGATCTGAACAACATCTGTATCAATCTTCGACTGGTCAATGATTCTTGCACCTGCTATCTGATCCTGAAGAACGGCAATTTTGGCCTCGAGCATTCCTTGCGCATCTTTGGCTGCATCATACTCTGCATTCTCAGAGATATCTCCTTTTTCGATGGCCTCTCCTATCAGTTTTGATATAGCGGGTCTTTCAATATTAAGCATCCTGTCAAGGTCTGCTTTTAACTTTTTCAATCCTTCTGCGGAGATATAAGTAACTTTGGCCATCCTATTTTTCTGTTAACAGATATTATACATAAAAAAACAGAAGAACTCCAAACCTCGGAGCTCTTCTACAATTCGATCTCTGACAAATGTAGAAAATATTCTTTTTTAAATTACAAAACGGAATGCAATTTTTTTTCGGCAAAATCAATAATTTATTATCCATTCAGACATAACCTGAAAATGCAACAGGCAATATGACTCAAAATGAAACATCATGCCCACTTTTTCTTACTTTTGTACCATGAAAATAGCTGGAAAACATACAAAGAGTTTAGTTTACAGACCTGTATTGCACCTCATGCTATGGTTGTTTTTGCCCGTTTTTATGGCCTGCTCAGATAACCAGAACAATTTTGTTCCTTATGCAAAGGTCGACAAATATATTTCACTTGTCAATTACAACAATCTGGTGATCCCTGGAAACTCCATGACCTTTCCTTCTGACGGTTATTCCGGACTGATTGTAGTCTGCATCAGTGATAATCAATATCTTGCTTATGATGCCTGCTGTCCGCACGAAGGACTCAAAAACAGCATCATTGAAACAAATCCCGGACAATCCGGAATTGTTTCGAGCAGTAACCCGGTTGCAACCTGCAAGGTCTGTGGTTCCCAGTACATTCTTTTCAATGGTGGATATCCCGTGAAGGGACCTTCTACCAGGAATTTGAAACAGTACCAGGTCACTGTGATTGATAACAGGTTGTGGATTCATAACTGAGAGATATAAGACATAAGACATGAGAGATGAGACATGAGACATGAGATAAGCTCAAGTCTCAAGTCTTATCTCTCATATCTTATCTCTTTCTTAGTACCTGTAATGCTCAGGCTTATACGGCCCTCCCTTGGCTATTCCGAGATATTCAGACTGTTCGGTGGTCAGAATGGTCAGCCTCACTCCCAATTGGGCCAGATGCAACCTTGCCACCTCTTCATCCAGGTATTTGGGAAGACGGTAAACACCTACTTCATAATTATTATTCCACAAATCAAGTTGGGCAAGCGTCTGGTTGGTGAAAGAATTGCTCATCACGAAGGATGGGTGACCTGTTGCACATCCAAGATTAACCAGGCGTCCTTCTGCAAGTAGGAAAATGGCATGACCATCGGGATATAAATATTTATCAACCTGCGGCTTAATGTTAACTTTTTTGATTCCCGGCCACTTTTCCAATCTGCTAACCTGAATTTCGTTGTCAAAATGTCCAATGTTGCAGACAATGGCCTGATCTGGCATGGATGAAAGATGTTCGGCTGTGATTACATCCTTGTTCCCGGTAGTTGTCACGAAAATATTGCATTCCTTTACTACATCATCAATCGTAGCAACCTGAAATCCTTCCATGGCCGCCTGAAGTGCACAAATCGGGTCGATCTCGGTTACTATGACACGGGCACCATATGTTCTCATTGAGTGGGCACATCCTTTACCAACATCTCCATATCCGCAAACCAAGACTACTTTTCCTGCAATCATCACGTCAGTTGCCCTTTTGATCCCATCAGCAAGCGATTCACGGCATCCGTACAGATTGTCAAATTTCGATTTGGTCACAGAGTCGTTGACATTGATGGCAGGGAAAAGGAGTTCTCCCCGTTCCAGCATCTGATACAACCTGTGTACTCCTGTGGTGGTTTCTTCCGATACCCCTTTGATCTCCATGATCGCACTGCTCCAGCGATTGGGTGTCTCTTTCAGTATCCGCTTCAATGCAAGAAACAATTGCCTTTCGTCCTCACCGTCAACTTTCTTGTCCAGTTGCGAAGGGTCTTTTTCGGCAGAATACCCGATATGTACCATCATCGTCGCATCACCTCCGTCATCTACAATCATTTGCGGCCCCAGACCATTTCCAAAATCGAGGGCGCGCTCTGTGCACCACCAGTATTCTTCAAGGTTCTCCCCCTTCCAGGCAAAAACAGGAATTCCTGTTTTTGCAATCGCCGCAGCGGCATGGTCCTGGGTAGAGAAAATGTTACAGGATGCCCACCGTACGTTTGCCCCAAGTTGAACCAACGTTTCAATAAGTACTGCAGTTTGTATGGTCATATGCAGTGAACCCATAATCCGAACGCCATTTAACGGCTTTTGTGTACAATATTTTGCCCGCAGCGACATCAATCCCGGCATTTCCTTTTCTGCTATCTCTATCTCCTTGCGCCCAAAGTCTGCCAGGGAAATATCTTTTACCTTAAAATCGTTCATTATTTTGATGTTAAATTGTTTGCAAATATACGCAATGCGCTGATTTTATCAATTTCAAGTTGTGCTTTAAGCTTCTGCAGACTTTCAAATTTCACTTCACTGCGGATCCTTTCCACAAAATTGACGGAGATATTTTGATTATATATATCCCTCGAAAAATCAAAAATATTGACCTCGATACTTCTATGATCCACATTGGTATTTACGGTAGGACGGGTGCCTATGTTCAACATACCTTTGAATTGCTCATTGCCAATAGTAACTAAAACGGCATAAACACCATCGGTTGGAACCATCTTATGACTGTCATCGGGAAGGATATTGGCGGTCGGGAAACCCAGTTCCCTGCCTAGTCTTCTCCCTTCTACAACTTTTCCTTTCAAAAGATACGGATAACCAAGAAAATGGTTTGCTTTGTTCATATCCCCTGCATCAAGTGCAAGCCTTATTTTTGTAGAACTGACAGCCACATTCTCAACAAGTAAAGTGCTCAATTGCTCAACCTCGAAACCATAAATTCCTCCCAGCCGGTCAAGCGCTCTGAAATCTCCTTCTCGTCCGCGACCAATTTTATGGTCGTACCCTGTCACCAGTTTGTGAATATGCATCTGGTCGACGAGGATTTCCTTCACAAACTCAGTGTAGGAAAGCAAGGCAAAATCCTTTGTAAATGGATAGATCACAAGGTGATCCAGGTTAAGTTCCTCCAACAATTCCAATTTTTCTTCTATGGTTGAAAGCAACCTGATGCTATCTTCATCAGGCGACACAACCATCCGCGGATGCGGGAAAAAAGTGAATACGACGGATTCGCCGCCAGTTTCCATGCTAATTCTCCTGAGTTCAGCAATGACCTCCCGGTGACCACGATGGACACCGTCAAAAGTGCCAATAGTGACAACCGGTTTCCTTGCATCAAAACTATCCAATCCGTAATATACCTGCACGTAAAAAATTTAAAATGCAAAAGTAGTCAAAATTGCAACCTCTCCCCAAAATCCAAAATCGAAAATCGAAAATCGAAAATTTTAAGTTTGCCCCACATAACACGATTTCTTAGCAAGTTATTGGCTGCGAATTTTTATTTTTGCTGTTTCATCAGTTCCCATCCGGGAATAAACTTAAAAACAGGAAAAAATGAACCGTATCCTTGTCTTGCTGGCCATTGTCCTCCTTGCCGCTGCCTGCGGAAAAAAGACCAACTTCGTCATCACCGGAAAAATAGAAGGCGGATCCGGGAAAACAATCTATTTGAATCATCTCACGACAACATCGCAGATTCCTGCCGATTCCGCCAAACTCGATAAGGAGGGTGGGTTTAAGATGAAAGGCAAGGTGAGTGGTCCGAATTTTTTCCTGCTAAAAATATCAGACACCAATTTTGCGACCTTGATACTCGATTCTGCTGAGAATATAACAATCAAAGGATCTTACAAAAAATTTTCCACAGATTATGATGTGGTTGGCTCTGACAACTCCTCGAAAGTACGCGAACTGACATTCAAATTCTCAGCCGCAAAGTCGAAAGTAGATTCGCTTCGCCTGCTCTATCAGAAGCATCAGAACGATGCCAGTTATACCTCTGACATTGAACGCTGGAACACCGAATATACCAAACAAGTTTCCGATTATACGGGCTATGTGAATGATTTCGTCAAAAGAAATCCATTCTCGATGGCCAGTGTTTATGCGCTTTACCAGAAGTGGGATGAAAACAACTATGTCTCAAATGATTTTCAGAACATGAAGACTGCAGCCTCAGCGCTTTTTGCGGTATATCCAAAAAACGACCAAGTTAAAGCGCTCTACAACAATGCATTGAACATTATCAAAGAACAAAAGAATGCCAAACTGAACAATCTGATGTCACAATCGGCAGTTAATTCTCCAAACATCAAACTGCCTGACATATCAGGAATTGACCGTGAACTCTGGTCATTGCACGGAAAGTATGTATTGCTGCATTTTTGGTCGGCCAAAGACCGCACTTCCAGGATTCAAAACCAGGTACTCGTTGAATTGTATGCAAAATACAAACACAAAGGCTTTGAAATTTATATGGTGAGCATCGATGATGATTCAAATGCATGGAAAGTTGCCATCGCAGAAGATCAGCTTACCTGGATCAATGTCGGAGACATGAAAGGCAGTGTTTCAGCCCTGATGAACTACAATATACATACTGTCCCATCCAATTATCTGCTCGATAAGGAAGGAAAAATTATTGGAAAAAATCTGCAGGGGCCAGAACTGAATAACGCACTGGCGAAGGTTTTATGACTTTGGAAAAGTCCGTCGGTGAACCTAGTGGATATTGTCTCGACTGATCATTTCTTTGGGTTCATTAAGGGACTTTTCCAAAGTTGTTTTATATTTGTCGCGAATTTCAGGCAAGCACCTGTCACTTTAATAGTCTGTGGTTATCGGAAATAAAATCTATTTTGTATCTGACCTGCACCTCGGGGCTCCGGCGCTGAGGAACAACAGAGAGCGCGAACTTCTTTTTGTCGATTGGCTTCAATCAATCAGAAAAGATGCCTGCATGATTTTTCTAATGGGAGACTATTTCGATTTCTGGTTCGAATATAGGAAAGTTGTTCCGAAAGGATTTGTAAGATCACTAGGACTTCTTGCTGAAATCTGCGACAGCGGCATTCCTGTCCATTTCTTTACAGGCAACCACGACATCTGGGCGTTTGATTACCTTCCGAAAGAGATCGGCATGATTGTGCATACAGAAACAACTGTCATGGAGATTCTTGGCAGGAAATTTTTTCTTTCTCACGGTGACGATCTCGGGAAAAAAGATTTTGGTTATCAACTCATCAAAACCTTTTTCCACAACAGATTGGCGCAATGGGCTTTCGCGAAAATACATCCCGATCTTTCCTTCCGATTTGCCCATCACTGGTCAAAAAAGAGCCGACTCGCTTACAAGGACAAAGATCACGGTTTTAAAGGAGTGGAATTTGAAGAGCAGTATGAATTTGCCAAAAGCGTCCTCGAAAAAGAACATTATGATTATTTTGTTTTCGGCCACCGCCATATCATTCTGGATGAACCGCTTTCTGACGATTGCAGGCTGATCATTTTGGGCGACTGGATCAAACACTTTTCCTATGGAGTTTTTGATGGAAACACATTCACTATACAAAAAATTGAAGAAAAAAAACTTAAAGAGTACAGTTTAACAGTCTAATTATGAGCAAACAGATTTATACCATCATTACCGGTACGGGATCGTATGTGCCACCAACCATCATTCCCAACAGTTATTTCCTGGATGTGGAATTTTATGACCCCTCCACAGGAAAGAGATTTGAAACCGAAAATGCCGAAATCATTCGTAAATTCAACGAAATCACCAATATAGAGGAGCGTCGCTATGCAGAGCCCAATCAGGCCACCAGCCATTTAGCAACTTTCGCGGCGGAAGATGCCATCACATCATCCGGTTTCGATCGTGAAAAACTGGAATTTATCATCTGTGCCCATAATTTCGGCGACATATATCCGGGAACATATCGTACCGAAATGGTTCCGGCCATTGCTAACCGGGTTAAACTGGGACTTGGAATCAAAAATACAAATGTGATGACACATGACGTCAGTGCAGGATGCCCCGGATGGACCACGGCCATGATTGTCGCCAATGCCTATATAAAAAGTGGTATTTTCAAATGTGGCCTGGTGGTGGGTTCTGACCTTAACTCACGCGTATCTGACCCGTATGACCGTGACCGTATGATTTTTTCGGACGGCGCCGGAGCAGTCATCGTGGAAGCCATTGAAAGTGAGACACCTGTCGGCATCCTTTCTCAGGCAAGCCGTTCTGACAATGACCCGGTCATGTTGAAAATGGGAGTATCTTTAAATCCTGATTACCACGGAACTGAACTTAACATCCGTATGGCCGGCCATAAAGTATACGCCTATGCCCTGAGTGCAGTACCGGGAGTGGTTAAGGAGAGTCTTGACAAGGCAGGCCTGCATCTGCTCGACATCAAAAAGGTTTTGATCCATCAGGCCAATGAAAAAATGGATGAAGCCATCCTGGCAAGGGTGTTTAAACTATATGGCATCAAGGAACTGAATCTGGATGTCATGCCAATGACTATCCGCACATTAGGCAACTCATCAACAGCCACGGTTCCTACCTTGCTCGATCTGATCCTTAAGAATAAAATGGAAGACCATGCCATCGAACCCGGCGACCACATCATCCTGACTTCAGTAGGTGCAGGTATGGTGATCAACTCGATCGTTTATCGCTTCCCCGAAAATCCGGCTATTTGATAGCGAACTGAAAAACTGATTCAAAAAAAGCGCAATCGTCAAAAACGTTTGCGCTTTTTTATATCATTTATTTTTGTAAAACTTAGTGTATCTTAGTGCCTTTGTGACTTAGTGGCCTCGTTTTTTAACCCTATTACTCAGATAAAATAACATATGGAATTCCTTTATCCAATGCTGGCCTTCGTTTTAGGAGGCATCCTGATTTATTTCTGGCAGCAACGACGTCTGGTCAGCGAGAGGGCGGATCATCTGGCGAAGCTCAATGAATCTGAAAAAACAGGTCTGGCACAACTTGCCGAAACAGACAAAAACCGTTATTTGGCTGAACAGCAATTCACCTCCCTGACGGGGGAATTTTCTGAGATCAAGTCCGAACTGGCCTCAGAGCGCAAAAAAAATGAAGATGCCATCAGACAACTTACCACCTATGTGGCTGAACTCGACTATGCAAAAAAACAGATGGCTGAAAAAGCACTGGAACTGGAGCAGATACAGAAACGGCTGACAGTCGAATTTGAGAACGTGGCCCATCGGATTCTAAAAGAACATTCCACTGAGTTCACATCATTAAACCAGAAAAATATCGGAGAGATCCTCACTCCGCTCAGGGATAAAATCGCCACCTTCGAAAAAAAGGTGGAAGAGTCCTATGAAAAATCTTTGCGGGATCAGATTGATTTAAAGACGGAATTGAAAAAACTTCAGGATCTAAACCACAAAATAAGCAATGATGCGCAGAATTTAACGAATGCTTTGAAAGGGGATGTCAAGAAACAGGGGAACTGGGGAGAAGTGATCCTGGAAAGGGTTTTGGAGCGTTCCGGGCTGACAGCTGGCAGGGAATTTGAGCGGGAGGTTGTCGATGAAAATAGCGATGGCAAGCAGATCAGACCCGACGTGATCATTCATCTGCCGGATAAAAAACACCTGATCGTCGATTCAAAGGTTTCACTGGTCGCTTACGAGCGTCTTGTGAATGAACCCTCCGACGAACTCCGTATACAACATCTTGCAGATCACCTCAAATCACTGCGCTCCCACATTAAAATGCTCTCCGACAAGCACTATCCAACTGCAAAGAACCTCAACAGCCCTGATTTTGTTTTGCTGTTCCTTCCCATCGAATCTTCATTTAGCATCGCCATCCAGGAAGACCAGGAACTCTTCAATTATGCCTGGGACAACAAGGTGGTTATTGTGAGTCCATCTACCCTTCTGGCCACACTCCGGACCATCGCTTCCATCTGGAAACAGGAGAACCAGACCAAAAACGCCCTGGAAATCGCCTCGCTCGGAGCCTCCCTTTATGACAAATTTGTCAATTTTGTCCAGGATCTTGAGAAAGTTGGAAAGGGTATTGAAACCGCCCAAACCAATTATTCAAATGCACTGAATAAATTACATACTGGCAAAGGAAATCTGGTAAGAACCTCTGAAAAACTAAAAGATCTGGGAATAAAAACGCAAAAAGCGCTTCCCGATTATTTAATTGAAGATGAAAAACCTGCCATATCTCACGGGGAGGATCCTCTTCTAATCGAAGAGTAAAAGGTGACTTGCCACCAATGTAGCCAAAAAGAGGAAAAACAGAAACTCACGCCAGAAGCCTCTCTTGCCCGCCATAAAAAAATGGGAAATTATGAAGGTGATCGGTATGGAAGAAATTGCTATGATTCCCAAACCCGTTGATGGAAGTAAAAATACCGAAGGAATACTTAGCCCCAGCATCCAAAAGAGAATGATAAAATATTTCCTGGTACTCATTCTACGGATACTGACCGAATTGATCAACGAGATGCTCCCGAAAGCCGTAAGAAGAAAAATAAAACCTGAGATAATAAGAAAAGCGATGTTGAAAATAAATTTATTATTAACGAATGCAATTCCCTGAATAATAGATGCAATAAAAGTCTGATCAGAACCCGAAACAAACAGAAATGTCCATAATAACAACCACGGAAGCGTGATTCCGATCAGAGGTATAACCAGTAATCGCCAGTTGTCACTTTTTTGCAATACAAAGATGCTGATCCAAATCAGGGGGAAAAGCGTAACAACCGGAAGATAGAAAAGAGCGCCTACAGAGAGGAAGAAGGAGGCATTGAAAGTGGAAGATATCTCATTTTTCCTACGGTAAGTCAGAAAAATATAGTAGACAGACAACAAAACAAACAAGGTAGCCGGATAGGCAGGATGAAAATTTTGGAGGGACGGAAACGAAGAAACTATACTGATATAAAGAATGCCCGGAAGAAATGTCCTGTGCTGCAAAAACTGGAATTCATAACTGAGAAGTGAGAGAACCAAAGCATTGAACAAGGTCAGGATAAATCCGGTCATGACAGGCCAGATGGTGGTTCCAGTATAAAACCGGGCAAAAAGAAGATACAGGGGCATCATGCCCTCCCCCGGATTTAATGATAACTGCACAGGAACCTTCAGTGGTTCCATCCAAAACAGGAAAGCAACTACCGGAATGAGAATTGCACTGTAAACACTTTTGCTGTTAAATAGCCTTAGAAACATGGTACGGGTTGCGTGTTATTGTTTTCGTGAAAATATTGACAGTTGCTTTCTTTCCTTTATCCTTTTTCCTTTTTCCTTTATCCTTTTGCCTTCTTCAGGTCTTTCCCAATATCTTTCCTGTAATTCATCTTTTCGAAAGATATCCTTCCAATATTTTTGTAGGACAAGGCCAAGGCCTCCTCCATCGAATTCGCGACCGAACTGACCGCCAGAACCCTTCCGCCATTGGTAAGAACTTTCACTCCTTCCGGTTTTGTACCGGAATGAAATACAACGCTCCCCTCAACGGTATCCAGATGATGGATGACGGCTCCCTTCTCATACGAACCGGGGTACCCTCCTGCCACAACAACTACTGTCACAGCAGTTCTCGGATTGATTACAAGCTCCCTTTTATCCAGGTTACATTCAGCAACTCCTACAAATAGATCCAGCAAATCTGAATCAATCCGCATCAGCACAGCCTCTGTTTCGGGATCTCCCATCCTCACGTTGTATTCAATCAAGTAAGGTTCTCCGTCGCAATTCATTAAACCCAGGAAGATGAATCCCTTGTAAGGAATACCTTCCTGCCGCAAACCTGCTATCGTAGGAATGACCATACGCTCTTCGACTTTCCGAAGGAAATCCGCTGTGGCAAAGGGTACCGGCGAAATGGCGCCCATGCCTCCTGTGTTCAATCCTGTATCACCTTCCCCGATGCGCTTGTAATCCTTTGCCTCGGGCCATATTTTATAATGAATGCCATCTGTCAGAACAAAAACCGAACACTCGACCCCGGAGAGAAATTCTTCAATCACCACCGTAGAACTGGCACTTCCAAACATTCCACCGAGCATTTCCTTCAAGGATTGTATCGCTTCCTCCAAATGGTCAATGATCAGCACTCCCTTGCCTGCAGCCAGACCATCTGCCTTTAAAACATAGGGAGCATCCACACTTTCCAAAAATTCAATTCCCTGTGCAAGATTTCCGGGATGCACGGTGAAATGTTTGGCTGTAGGGATATTGTTTCTCAACATAAAATCCTTGGCAAACTCCTTGCTTCCTTCCAACCGGGCGCCATGGCTTTCCGGACCGATCACAGGAACATGTTTCAATTGCGGGTCAGCCAGGAAGAAATCATGAATACCTTCCACCAGCGGAACTTCAGGACCTACAACAACCATTTCAATGAAATTTTCGATGACAGCCTGCCTGATCCCGGAAAAATCCGTCACATCAATGGGCAGGTTATGTCCCAGTGTGGCCGTTCCAGCATTTCCAGGAGCAATGAAAATTTCACCAATCCGGCCGCTTTGTTTCAGTTTCCAGGCAAAAGCATGTTCACGCCCTCCCGATCCGATGATTAAAATATTCATAGATTGTTGTATTGAGCATACAAAATAAACAAGATTTTCCTTTAAAAAGTTCAGGGAAACGGCTTTCTGGAAATTTATCTTAAATTTGATAGAATAAATAGTGCCTAAAGTGCCTAGAGTGTCTAAAATGCCTAAAGTTGGGAACTCCTGGCTTATAACATATTAACTTGGCTGCGAAGTACTTTAGGCACTATAGGCACTTTAAATACTTTAGGCACTTGCAAATAATATGAAAAATAAAGCAATCGTCGTGGTGGGCAGCACCAATACCGATATGGTGATCAAAACATCTAAACTCCCGCTCCCGGGTGAGACCATCCTGGGAGGTGAATTTTTAATGAATCCGGGCGGAAAAGGAGCCAATCAGGCCGTTGCTGCTGCCCGATTGGGTGGGAAGGTAACCCTTGTCGCCAAAACAGGCGAAGATATTTTTGGCAGACAGACCAAATCACTTTTTGAATCAGAAAACCTGGATACTGAATTTCTCTTTTCAGACAGTGAATCCCCTTCCGGAATAGCGCTGATCACAGTTGACAGTCATGCGGAGAATTGCATTGTAGTCGCACCGGGGGCCAATGCCCGGCTTGTCAGGCAGGATATTGACCTGGCTGCTGCCGCTATTCAAAATGCGGAAATTGTATTGATGCAGCTCGAGATCCCGCTG
This sequence comes from uncultured Bacteroidia bacterium, assembly GCA_903902325.1. Taxonomy (GTDB): domain Bacteria; phylum Bacteroidota; class Bacteroidia; order Bacteroidales; family Prolixibacteraceae; genus CAINVV01. The sequence goes on along the minus strand of CAIUUO010000246.1, from coordinate 1,850 downwards.
GATACCGTTATATATGCCACTGAAATTGCCTTTAAAGCAGGCAAAAAGGTCATTTTGAATCCAGCTCCGGCACAACCATTGCCTATAGAACTTCTGGAGAAGCTTTACATGATTACCCCGAACGAAACGGAAGCCGAACTGCTTACCGGAATTCATGTAACGGATCAAATATCGGCAGAATCTGCAGCCAGAGTGCTCCTTGGCAAAGGAGTACAGGTAGTCGTGGTAACGCTCGGGAACAAGGGAGCTTTGCTTGTCACACCAGATATCTGCAAATTAATCCCCGGATATCAGGTCGAAGCAATCGACACCACTGCTGCAGGGGATTGCTTCAACGGGGCGCTGGCCGTCGCAATCTCTGAAGATGCCGGACTGATAAAAGCCGTCGGCTTTGCCAACAAGGCCGCCTCCATTTCGGTAACCCGGATGGGCGCCCAGGCATCCGCACCTTATAGAAGTGAAGTTGAATTTTAATTTAATCAACATTTTTTTACATGAAATATTTAACCACGAAGGTCTCAAAGGTAAACACGAAGGTCTCAAAGTGCCATCAATCAGGTTTTTTGTGTCCTTTGAGCACCCTTTGAGTCCTTTGTGGTTAAATTAGTCTTTTAGACATCTTCCAATAATATCGGAGTTATACTGAACACTCATGAAAAGAATCTCATTACTAACCACCTTGCTTTGCATCTGGTTCTGCATGGCATGCACTACTCAGCCCAAACCGTCTCAGTCCGGTGCTGTCAGGATTATTCTCGACACGGACATCGGCCCCGATTATGATGATGTGGGCGCCATGGCCGTCCTGCATGCCATGGCCGACAGCGGTAAAGCCGAGATCATTGGTACATTCGCCAGCAACAAGGATTCGCTGGTGGTCCCAACCATCGAGGTCATGAACACTTATTTCGGGAGACCGGCTATCCCGGTAGGTGGTCCGAAAACGAAAGGAGTCAGCCTGACCGCCTCCCAACATTGGCCTGATTCTGTTGTATCAAGGTTCCCTCATCAAACAATATCTACGGCAAAAGCACCAGATGCGGTTGCCCAATACCGCAAAATCCTTGCCGCCCAGCCCGATCATTCCGTGACGGTTGTTACCATTGGTTTCCTGACCAATCTGAGCAATTTGCTGCAGTCGCCCGCCGATCAGGTCAGTCCTTTGAACGGGACCGATCTGGTTGCGCAGAAAGTCAAAAAACTGGTCTCTATGGCAGGCATGTTCCCTTCCGGCAAGGAATTCAATGTCTACATGGATTCCACAGCTTCCATTTATTGCTTCCAACACTGGCCTACAGAAGTAATTTTTTCAGGATTCGAAATCGGGGAAAAGATAAAAACAGGATTGAAACTGGTTGGCCAGCCCTGGAAAGACAATCCGGTTAGGGAAGCCTTCCGAATCGCCCTGGCCAACTCAGCGGAAGACCATTATGGCAGAATGAGCTGGGACCAGACAGCGGTACTCATAGCTACCTATGGCACTGAACCATTCTTTACTACCGTGAAAGGCGCCATGCAGGTAAACGCCGATGGCAGCAACGGCTGGAAGGATGATCCGAACGGAAAACACGCCTATGTGAAGTTCAAAATGGCGCCGGATAGCATAGCAAATTTCATTGAAGCAAGGATGATGCATTTGCTAGGGAGAATTAAAAATTAAAGATTAAAAATTAAAAATTACAGATTAAAAATTAAAAATTACAGATTACAAATTAAGAGTGTTCAAAACATTTATTATACGATAAAAAGTTCTTTGAAATTTTGAAATATAGGGGATGTTAACAGTTTTTATGTTGATGTTAACCGGTTGTGTTGTATGAATTCCTCAATTCGCTGGTTATGAACAATTT
>CAIUUO010000245.1 GCA_903902325.1 uncultured Bacteroidia bacterium | reverse complement strand
TTTTCTCTATCTCCTTAAGAATTTTTTCTATCTCTTCTTCCGTATGATGTAGTTTTTCCCTGCACCACGAAACTAGTGTCGACAGCCTCTTAACCTTCTCTGACAATTGATCTACGTCTGGTTCCTCATTTTCAATCTGCTGCAGAATTTCCTCAATCTCGCTGATAGCTTCCTTATAAGATAGTCCTTTTTTAATTGTCATTTTTATCTTCGCTTTTAATTTCGGTTATTTTACTCAAAACTGAACCTATATAAAACTGCGTTTCTATGATCTCATCCTTTTTCAAAACAGAAAGGTCTTTGATCATTTTGCCGCGATAACTCGTGATAGAATATCCTTTTTTTAGAATTGTGCCCGGATCAGACAATTCGCCTTTTTGGGCAGCAAAATCGATTCTGTGCTTTTCAGTCTCTATTTGTTTTTGAGAAAGCCTCCTTACTTTTTCAAGGTACTCATCCAACCGTTGTCTTTTGAAAACCATGCTCCTTGGAATGGCAAAATCGAGCAAATATTGCGCTCTGGCAATCTTTTGCTGCCTGACAAACAGATAATGGTTCACCAGGAAACCCGCTTTTTGTATCTTTTTACCCAAATGATTATCACCTTCCTGAAGTGCCAGCCTGGTTTCCTGCCTGAATTTCCAGGTAAGCTGCATCAGTTCATTTTTCCTGCTTCCCAGATTATTCCTGACAAGCAACGACATCTCCCTGATGAGCTGATCCAGTCTGTTCTTCTCATCCTCCATCCTGGCTTCAACCATTTCTATCGCTTCCTGCTCCAACAGATTGACTCGTTCCTCAAAGGCAGAGACCCCGTCTAGGATGAATTCGGCAACTGCAGTAGGGGTTTTCAGTCTGGTATGTGCCACCAGATCAACGATGGAATCATCCTTCTCATGCCCAATCCCTGTAAGCACTGGCAATGGGAATTGCGTGACATGGTAAGCCACGTTGTAATTGTCGAAACAACTCAGATCAACCTGGGAACCTCCGCCACGAATGATCACTACCACGTCAAAGAAATCTTCATAGGGATAGATCCTGTCGAGGGCATCCACAATGGATTGCTCCGACTGATTTCCCTGCATGACTGCCGGGAAAAGGCAGGTGTAGAACCGGAAACCACTGGCATTATTTGTCAGTTGCTCCATAAAATCCTGGTAACCTGCCGCGGACGGCGAGGAGATAATGGCAATTTTTTGGGGCACCAGAGGAAGTTCCAGCTCCTTATTCATGGTAATGACCCCTTCGTCGGTCAAACGTCGGATAATCTCCAGCCTCTTCCTCGCCTGGTCGCCCAAGGTGTAGGTGGGATCAATATTCCTGACATTCAGGGAAAAGCCATACAATTCGTGAAACTCGACGGATACCTGCAAAAGAACCTTGATGCCGTCTGTCAGTTGCTGCCCCGTTGTCGTCTCAAAATAGGGACGAAGCATCCTGAAAGTATAGGACCAGATGGTGGCTCGGGCCTGGGCTATGATGCGGTCATCAGAATTATCCTTCTCGATCAGCGTAAGATAGCAATGTCCGTTTGAATGAACTGTGATCTCGGATATCTCCCCAACAACCCATATCGGTGCCATAAAGTTGGTCGAGAGCACTTTCTTCACTTCTCCGTTAAGTTCTGACAGACTAAGCCTTTCGTTCATTGAATTATATTCCTCCTTAAATAACACACCCGGTTAATACGAAGTTCTTTATCCCAAAGTTAAGCAATGAGGGACAGATATCGCACGCAAGGGTGAAATTTTGTGGATTAAACTTCTTTTTGGCTACTTTTGGCGGAAATTGAACAAATAAATTACCATGCCGCAGAAGCTTAAAAATGGAATCCTGGTCCTGAAAAGTCTCTGGCCGTTTTTGATAGCGATCATCACTTTTTTGATGGTCGAAAAAGGTTCGGGGCATCCGGGATGGATCGAAAGCATTTATTCAACAGGTCTCTATCCTTTCGTAGCCGGGATCTTGTCCGGAATAAGCAACCTTTTCCCCTTTTCGCTCTGGGATGTGTTCTGGACATTGGTTATCGTGATTGTCCTGTTGGGAATCGGACTAATGATCTCCCGCAAAGTGAAAGTCGGCAAGCTCCTGTTGCGCATACTGCAAACAGCGGCCATTCTGTATTCCTTTTTCTATTGGTCGTGGGGATTCAATTATTTCAGGCAGCCCATCGAAGTACGGCTCAAATGGACGCGTCACATCGAAAAGAAGGACATGTTCCCGGCAGTCCTTGATTCGCTGATTTCCAACGCAAACAACAGCAGGGTGGAGATTACACATGCCGATTATCCCGCTATTGACAGTCTTATCGAAGCCTCCTACCGGGATCACGCAGCCGGTTTTAGCTACAGTTATCCCAACGGAAGCAGGAAGCCCAAAACCATGCTTTACACCTGGTTTTTCGCCAAATCCGGCGTGAGCGGATATTTTGGACCCTTCTTCAATGAAGTGCACCTAAACGGTGAATTACTCCCCACCGAATATCCATTTGTACTGGCCCATGAAAAAGCCCACCAATTCGGCGTTTCAGGCGAAGCCGAAGCCAATTTCATGGCATGGTACATCTGCAATTCGAGCAACGACAAGCGATTGAAATATTCTGCCAACATCCAGTTGCTTCAATACTTCCTAGGCGACAGGTTCCATCACGAGGCAATAAAGGAGTACCTCAAGCGTTTCGACAAAAGAGCCATGGCCGACATCATGGCCCAGCGTAACCACTGGATGGAACTTAGGAATGAGACTCTTGACAAGGCCCAAACAACCGCCAACAATGCCTACCTCAAAACCAACAAGATCCATGAGGGGGTGATGAACTACAACAGCGTCGTCAGACTGGCCATTGAGTGGTATCTCAATGAATATCCGCAGGCTGCTGATTCAATTCCGGGAAAATAACAGCTAGGCATCAGATTGCTTCGCTGCGCTCGCAATGACGGTGCTATTAATGAGTATTAGATGAAAAAACGATCTCAATGTACAACACTTGTACAAATGAGTACCGTCATTGCGAGCGAAGCGAAGCAATCTTTTAGACCTGAACAAATATCCAGAACAATACCATTTCAATTTCGACCAGTTGCTTATCTTTATTCCGGAAATTCAACGACTATGCTTCGAGTCAAACAACTACTGATCATTGCTGCACTGATTCTATTATTGCCGGCGACCATACTGCATTCCCAATCGTCAAAAGTGAACCTTGAAACTAATTTCGAATCCCCTCCCAAAGATTGCTGGCCGCATACCCGATGGTGGTGGCCCGGGAATGCCATCTCGAAAGATGAGATCACGAGGGAACTCGAACAGATGCGCAGTCATGGCATCCGGGGCGTCGAGCAGATATCCATGGATCCGGTCTTCGAAAAAGGGAATGTGCCCTATCTTTCTGATGAATTTATGGCTTTGCTGACGCATGCGGTCAAAGAGGCCAAGAGGCTTGACATGGAAGTTTCTCTCAATTTCGGTGGACCCGGTTGGATCATCGGCGGGGAATTTGTTCCCGAAGAGGATCGGTCGAAGGATCTTGTGCCCACCTATACAGACCTGACCGGACCACAATCCTTCCAGGGCGCGCTTCCCGGCAGGTTGATCAAAACTAAGAGATCCTGGGAGGTGTACAAGCCCAACCTGGATGGCAATGAGCAGCTTGTAGCAGCATTGGCCGGCAAACTGGACAAATCAGGCAAACTGATCGAAAACTCGATGGTCAACCTGACGGCCAGGGTAAATAACAACAAGTTGGAGTGGAACATCCCGGAAGGCGACTGGCGCCTGATGGCTTTCTGGCTGAAGAAAAACGGCATAGCCAATGCTGTGGATCATTTCAACATGGGAGCCATGAATCGCTATTGTAATTTCCTTGGCAATAAATTCTACAATGCTTTCGGTGAGGAGTTTGGAAAAACTGTAGAGTCGCTGTTTGTCGACAGTTTCGAACTACCCAACCTGGCCAGCGGATTGAACTGGTCTACAGGACTTTTTGAAGAATTCCAAAAGATTTACGGATATGATCTGATCCCATATCTGCCGGCAATTTGGTTTGATTTTGGTGACAAATCGCCCAAAATCAGGCACGATGTGAACGAATTTCTTCACAGTACCGGGTTGAATGTATTCTACAAAAGTTTCCTTGGCTGGTGTGAAGGGCATAACATCAAAGGTCGCGTACAGACATACGGCTTCAACAGCGACAACATAGAATCCGCAGGGATGGCCCATATTCCTGAAATGGAAATCACGGCAGGCGAAAAAGACCAGGCTGACTGGTTCGATACCCGCATCGGTCCGAAAAAATATGTGTCATCGGGTGCACACCTCTATGACAGGAAAGTAGTCTCAGCAGAAGTATACACCTTTATCCACTGGGAACGCTACCGCGAAACGCTGGAAGAACTGAAAATAGCCAGCGACGGTTATTTACTCTCGGGTGCAACCAAGTTTTACAACCACGGCTTCAATTGCCTGCCTGAGCAGGAAGTCTCACCATCCCGATCGATACCTTTTGCAGCCTATATTCAACCGCAAAATGTCTGGTGGAAATACTATCCAAATCTGGCTGAATATATTGCACGATGCTCTTATTTGCTTCGGCTGGGAGATTTCAAGGCAGATATTGCCCTTTACTCGCCCCTTGCCAACCAATGGGCCATCAATGCCATCAATCCGAGGAAATGGACGCGTGAGTTTGACTGGGGTGAACTGGGAGGTCTGATCGCTTCCAATGGCTATGATTACGACCTCCTCAATGACGATGTATTGCAGAATCATGCCACTATCGAGGAAGGCAACATCGCAGTGCAAAAAATGAAATACAAGCTTTTGATAATACCCAATGTAGAGACAATACCACTCAAAACACTTGAATTTATTGAGAAATATGCCAAATTGGGCGGTCATGTACTCTTCCTGGAACGGTTGCCCGAAAAATCGACAGGGCTAAATAATGCTTCAGAGATGGATATAAAAGTAAAAGAGATCGTCGACCGTCTTTTCAACGAGCCTGTTGCCGTTGAATCTTCAGGCAAGGTTCTCTATGGGATCAAGGAAGCAAAAAACGATCCGACGATCGGGTTCTCTTTCGGGAAGGGCAAGGTCTATCGGGTCAACAATGTGATTGACAGGCAGATTTGGTGGAACAAGCAGAGCAGTGCACTCGATCCGTTCCTGAAAATACTCAGAAACAGGATTGCGCCCGATTTCGGAATCGATTTTGCTTATGAAGGATTACGAAAAAACGAAGGACTTACCTACCTTCACAGGAAAGTCGGGGAAAGTGATTTCTATTTCGTGGCCAACATCCAGGACAAAACAAGCAACATTCCCATTACTTTCAGGGTGCAAAACAAGGTTATCCGCAAATGGGATCCTTTCACAGGTAAAATTATCGGGATAGTTAATTTCAAGGAGACCAAAGACGGAATCTGTCTCCCACTTACCATCGCACCTTATGAATCATTCTTCCTGGAGTTCTCCCCCGGTATGCCGGAAAGATATGTCTCCAAATCTGATTTTAGACAAATTACTGGAATCACTTCCAAGACTATTGAAGCTGAAAGCTCAGTTAACGGAATTTTTCATACAACGGTCCGCTCCTCTGCAGGTGAACATACCTATGCATCTGAAGTGACGGGTCTGCCGGCACCTTTTACCATTTCAGGCAACTGGAAAATGGAGCTGAAAGGGAATGGCTTCCAAACCATCCAAAAAATCACGGATCAACTTACTTCCTGGAGTTCTGACCCGGCAACATGCAGTTTCAGTGGTTCAGGAAGCTACAGCCTGGATTTCAGCCTTCCGGAAGGTTATTTGACTTCTGATCAGAAAATCTTACTTGACCTTGGTAAGGTAGGAAACATTGCAGAGGTGAAAATCAATGACAAAAAGGCAGGTGTAATCTGGATGCGCGGACAAACTCCCGAAATTACAGCTACACTGAAAACAGGAACGAATCATCTCGAGATAGTAGTCACCAACACGCTGATCAACAGGATTGCCGCCATGAAGGAGCCTGCACCGATACCTGCAAATCTGGTTCCCATTTATGGTAGTAGGGACAAATTGACTGAACTTCCCAGGGAGTTTGGCTTTTCACCCTTGCCTGCAGCCGGATTGCTCGGACCAGTTAGGTTGATTCCGGTACGGAAAGTGCTGATAAGGATGTAAATGTTGCAGGTTACAAGTTACAAGTTACAAGTTACGTAGAAATAAAGATTAAAGCGTTCCTTACTTTATCCTTTACTTGCCCTGAGCCTGTCGAAGGGTCCTTTATCCTTACTTTCATTGCCTCTCCGGCATTCCGTTTTCGTTCACTTTTGGCTCAGGAATCTGCCCTCTGGCCTTTTCGTACTTTGTAAACTCTTCCAGTTGCATGGAATCAAGGGTATCCTTGTTGATGATTTCCCCTTTGTTGTATTTGATGACATATTTAAGTTTCCCTTCCTTGTCGTAAACATTCCAATCGCCATCTGATAGATCACCCGCGTATTTTCCATCCATGGAAACAACGCCGCTTTCATCATAAAACATTGCGGGGCCGTTCCTTTTACCCTCTTGATAGGCAACCAAGCTCCTTTTTGTTCCGCCCGGATAATAATCCACACACCTGCCATCAGGACTATCATTTTTCCATTCTTTCTCGGAATTCACCTTCCCATTCCGATCATAACCAGTCGATTTGCCATCCCTTTTCCCCTGTTTGTAATTCTCGATCAGGATGAGCTTTTCTCCCTTAAAAAATTGCCAGGTACTGTCGCGGAGATTGCCTTCGAAAACGCCTTTGGCATAAAGGGTCCCTTTATCATCAAACAAGGAAGCCGAAACCCTGTCAGAATTGGGACGATAGAACATCAAAGCCTTGGTTGCGCCGTTTTCGTGGTATCTTTTCCAAACTCCTACAGGCTTGTTCTGGTCAAATGCACCTTCATATTTCAGGGAACCTCCGGGATACCTGCTTACCCATTTCCCCTGCTTCAGACCTTTGGAATCTGTTTTGTTGATATTTTCCTGGGAAAAGGATAAAAAATAGAATAAACACAAGACTGACAGCAACAAAAGCTTTTTCATAAAAATTGACTTTCAGCAAAGGTACAAATTGAGAACAACTTTTCAGATACCTACCCGGAGGATATGAAAAATGTCAAGACGCTATATTCCAAACCAGGTTTTTGGATTGTAGCAAGTTATCAAGGCGTAAAGGACACTGACATGAGGGATGAAGCACAAAATATACATTGCATTTTTTTAATGAGATTTAAATATTTTAGCATTCATCCGGTTACCTTTGGCCAAATATAATATTGTCAGATTTACTTAGATTCTTAACTGAAAAATTCTGCAATACTGTCACTGAAGTACCACATTGGCTGAAAAATTCATGAACTCAATGTTAAATTTAAAAAATATCTTATTTAGTTTGATTTGCCTTGCTTTTGTGTTTTCATCCAGGGCTCAAAAAAATCAATCTGGTGATAATCTAAACTATACAGATTCTGCTATCCATACAGTCCTATTCCATAATGAAGGATGGGAGTTTTCACTGCCGGTTTTGGAAGCAGGCAGTTCACAGCGGTTGATCCTGAAATTTGACGAACTATCGGGTAAAACAAAAAGCTACAGTTATACCCTCACGCATTGCGACTACGGCTGGAACCAGTCTCGTCTCATGACTTCCGAATACATGGATGGATTCCAGGAGAATCCGCTGAACGACTATGCCTTTTCTGTCAATACTACAATTCCTTATGTCAATTACAGGCTGGCACTTCCCAATGACCAGGTAAAAATCCTGGTTTCTGGCAATTATCTCCTGAAAGTCTGGGATAACACCAACAAGGAAAAACCGGTGCTGATCAGGCCATTTTATGTAGCTGAAAAATTGGCTGAAATAGCGGGCGGAGCAGGGAAAGCAGCCTATGAAGGTTACAATGGCGCAAGTCAGCAGATCGCCTTTACTGTAAATTTTATAAAACTGGAGATTACAGATCCCTTAAATGAAATTAGCGCCTCGGTCATGCAAAATTCACGTATTGACAACATGCATACGAAACTCAGACCTACCTATATTCGGCAAAATCAGTTGGTTTATGAAGACAATGTCAATGTATTCAGCGGAGGAAATGAATTCAGAAATTTTAATGCCAAAAACCTGCAGACCAATGGCATGGGGGTTCATTCCATTGAATACCGCGATCCATATTACCATCTGTTTCTTGAACGGGACCAATCCCAACGGAAGGAAATCTATCGTTTCAGGGATGATCTGAATGGAAAGTATCTGGTAAAAAACGACCGTGCAACAGACAGTGATCTGGAATCCGATTATATCTGTGTTCATTTTTTCCTAACTCCGCCTGATCAGGTGACCAACGACCAGATCTATGTTTTCGGGTCACTTTCGGACTGGCAATGTGCGCCTGTTAACCTGATGAACTACAATCCTGAAACAAAATTGTACGAACTGACGATGCTTCTGAAGCAGGGATTTTATGACTACCAGTATGTCGTATTTGACAAGGAGAAAAAGAGCGCCGATGCCACTTTTCTTGAGGGGAGTCATCAGGAAACGGAGAACGATTACCACCTGTTTGTGTACTACCGTGGATTCTCTTCCAGGTATGACAGGCTTATTGGCTACAGGGTTTTCAATTCGGTGAAGGGGAGATGACCATCCAGTTTCTACTTTGGGAATTACCAAATGGATTTCACCACAAAGGACGCAAAGCATGCACAAAGGACACAAAAATAAATACCAGACTATTTACTCTTTGTGTCCTTCGTGTTTTAACCTTTGCGTCCTTTGTGGTTAAATCTTTAGCAAAATAGAATTCTCTATTTTTTATCTTCTTTTTCTTTTTTCAAGGGCTCTTTTGAAAGCAATTTGCCGTTTGCATCAAAGGCCAGTTCCCATTTGTCCTTGCCTTTGGCTGCTTCCATTTCGAAGGAAACGACCCCCTTTGCATCCGTTGATTTTTCAATCTCATCGAGTTTGAAACCTGCAAAATCTTTGGTCAGGGTTGCCTTCACCGCTTGTGGGAGTTCGCTTTCCTTGATCTCAATTTCAGTTTCAATAATGTTTCCTTTTGGATCAACAAGTACAGATTGCTCAATTTTGTTAAGGGTAAAAACCACTTCAAATTCTCCGGGTTTTTCAATACTCCATTTCACTTTTTGTGCGCCAGGAAATTTAGCTGCAAATCCGGATTTTGCAGATGCAGGAATTTCCTCCTTTGGCTTTTGTGCTGAAACGCCGAGGACAAAAGCTAGACAAACAAAAATCAACAATAATTTTTTCATGACACTAATTTTTTATGGTGAACAAATCAAATGTACAAATCAAGTTGGTAGAAATTTAGGATTCCTGTTTCAATACAAAATGATGCATTCCATCCGTATAATGGTAACTCAACAGAATATGGTTGGCTTTGCAGATTTCGAAAGCAATGGATAGCCCCAGGCCGTTGGACTCTCCCGTAGATACCTGTTTAGCGAACCTCCTGAACAATCCGGATGCGTCAAGTTCCTGATTTTTCCCGGTATTAGATATGGTAATTTCCTGATATCCTGCGTGTACGAATATCCTGCCGTTTTCATGGTTGTGCCTCAACGCATTACTCAGTAAATTGTTGATCAGAATTTCGGCAAGCAATGGGTTCATGGTAAATAAAACCAAACTGTCAATTTGAACCGTCACATCTATTTTCTTCAAATCAAAAAGGTCACTCAGATATTCAATCCTGGATTGAACCAGTTGACAGAAATCAATCTCCTTTTGCCCAACAAATTGCTGATTTTCAATCTTTGAAAGCAGCAAAAGGGCTTCGTTCAATTTTGAAAGCCGGATGGTTGATTCAAATGCTGCCTGGATTTGTCTGTGTTGCTCGTCACTCAAGGATCGGTCTTGCAGAATCAGTTCAAGTTTAGACTTGATAATCGCCAGTGGTGTTTGTAATTCGTGCGATGCATTTTCGGTAAATTCTTTCAGGATTACAAAGTCTGTTCTAATTTTTTGCATCATATTTTGAAGCAAATCATTGAGTTGGTCAAACTCGTCAATACCTGTTGTGTCAAAATGGGCACTCTTTCCCTCACTGAAATTCCAGGAATTCAAAACGGATAAACTCTTTAGAAAAGGATTCCATGCTTTTGAAAAAAGCCAACTGTTGACTAAGAACAGTGAAGTCATCACAAAAAGAAAAAGTCCACCTAAAAATGTAAAAATCAGCATTCGAAAATCTTCCATTTCGAGCAGCGATTGCAGAAGAACTACTTTGTAATGATGATTGCCTGAACTGGCTGTGAATGTCAACTTTCTGAATGGTATCAACTCCTTTTCCGCCTGATCATAAGCCAGGGTATCTGAATAGATCCGGTATTGCCTGGATTGATCCATGTGCCTGATAAAAATGGAATTATCCGGTGATGAAAAGGAGTCCGTCAACAAAGATCCTTTTTGAAGGTTAAGAATAATATAAGCTCTTCTTGACTCCAGCATTTCCCTTACATTCCTGTTCGCTACCTCACCGATCATATAATAGAATACTACTCCGGCGACAGAGAATATCAGGAACATCAGAACCAGAAAACGAACATTTATTTTTGCCTGTAATCTCATTTTATTCAGAACAACGATTGATTCTTTTATAGGTGGTTTTAATTGATGAAACCATTCTTTACCAACAATAAATTTTCGTCCTTTATCAAACCAATTCCCGGAGCATAATATTTATATTCTTTTCCCTTAGGTTCAATGGGAGTAGATTCTTCAATCTTTAAAACATTGGCAAAATTTCCAGCGGGTGTTTTCATTGTTTCGGACATACTTATTATTTCGGCTCTGTCCATAGCAATGTTTGGTGCAATCTCCTGATAGTATCTTGAACCTAACAAGACTAGACCAGGCATCTGCACACCTGACTTATTTTTACCTTCGGCAGTCCACGCGCCTTCATGACTTGTAACTTTTCCATTTTTATACATATCAACATCTTCACCGAAATAATAAATGCTGCTTGTTTGCTTGCAGAAAGCAAAATAATTTCTTGAAATTTCAATTGGTTTTCCATTTACCATTTCATTTTCTTCAACAATTCTTGTTTCTACATTTCCGATTTTCTTTGTCTCATTAAGAACTGTGATAATGAGTGTCGTAGTGTCTTTGCCTTCAATCCCTTGAAAGGTTTGCCGGTAACCAATTTCAAGAATGAAATACGTGTTCCGCCCTGTGGTTGAAAAAATGCAATTTTCTTGCAGGAGTGACTCGGTAAAGGCCTTACCTGAGGCTTTTGTTTGTCCTAAAACATTGAAAATTGCTGTTGAAACTACCAGGCTCAATAAGATTATTTTTTTCATTTTGGATTGATTTATTACATTCTGTTTCAAATTATCTGATTAATTCAGTTTTTTTATTCCACTAGAATTTCCAAAAACTCCTAACTTGCAACCTGTACCTTGTAACCTGCAACTTACCCTTCACTCCGCCATAAAGACATATCCTGTGCCATAAACATTCTGGAAATAATCTTTTGCAGCTTTCTCTGTCAGTTTACGCCTGAGATTTTTCAAGTGTGAATACACAAAATCGAATGAGTCGGCAGCGTCCGCAAAATCACCCCAAAGATGTTCAGCTATGGATTCTTTGGAAAGCACCCGACCCCTGTTGGAGGTAAAAAATAGTAAGAGATCAAATTCAGACTTGGTGAGTTGCAAAAGTTCATTGCCAACAAATACCTGTCTGTTTTCAGGAAGGATGGTCAAATTTTCGATGACCACTGCCTGTTTACCTTCAAATTTACGGCGTCGCAGCAGTGATTTAATGCGTGAGTTCAGCTCCGGTAGATGAAAAGGTTTGGTAAGATAATCATCTGCACCGAGGTCCAGTCCGGATATTTTATCATCGATCGAATTTTTGGCCGAAATAATGATGATCCCTGTTTCGGGATGAAACTCCTTCAACTTGCTGATCAAAGTAAGACCACTGCCATCCGGTAAACCAATGTCAACAAGAATACAGTCATACTCGTACAGACAGACCTTTTCGTTCCCTGATTCCAAAGATCCTGCGTACTCACATAGGAAACCCTCCCCTTCAAGGTAGGAGATGATTGTTTCGCGTAAGGCCGATTCATCCTCAATGACTAAGATTTTCAATGGAATATCTTTTTACACAAATTTATATTTGAATTTGGTAGAAATTTGGGACGCCGCAAATTCTCAGACAGTTAAAACATTACATAGAGTAATATTTTTTAGATAAACTAATCCTCGTCAAACATCGCTTCGTGCCCCTGACTTCTGGCATAAAGTATCCGAACGATGGTAGGTAAAACAATCAGCAACAAGGGCAAAGCAACCAAAAAACCACCAATAATGGCAATGGCGAGAGGCTGGTGCATCTGTGCTCCGGCACCGATTCCCAGGGCAATAGGCATCAGGGCGATGATGGCACCAAGCGCCGTCATCAGTTTTGGCCGCAATCGCGTAGAAATGGCGTAAACGATTGATTCATCTACGTCCATCTTGATTCTTGCCTCCTTGAATTGAAGGAAGGTAAAAATGGCATTTTCTCCAATGATTCCGACAATCATGATTAAACCTGTATAGCTGCCCACATTCAACGGGGTTTTGGTGAGGAAGAGGGCCAGATAACTTCCGGCTATCCCCAGGACGGCTATCAGCAGGATGGTAAAGGCGATGCGAAACTCCTTGAACAAGGCCAGGATCACACAGAATACCAGCAGGCTTGCCGTGACAAGAATGATAAGCAATTCCCCAAAGGATTTCTGCTGTTCGGCGTAAGCCCCTCCATAAACAATGCTGTATCCCTGCGGTAATACAATTTGTGAAGAAATACTCTGTTGTATCTCCCTTATGGCGCTGCCAAGGTCTCTTTGGTTCAGCCTGGCGTACACGACTCCCATGTTCTGCAGATTTTCACGATTGATCTCAGCATCTCCGGCGATCAGTTTGACCGTAGCCAGCTGATCGATTGGTTTCAGCTTCCCGTTAGGCATGGAGATCTGGAGATTCTTGATATCATTAACATCCAGTGTCTTATTTCCGGGATAAAGTAACCTGATATTTGTGAACTGCTCCCTATCCTGGATATTTCCGACAATGTTCCCCTCCAGCGCGGTCTGAAGCTGGTATTGCAGATTCGCAGGGTTTATTCCGAACTGCGATAGCTTGGAATTGTCGGGTAACACGTTCACGTAAGGACCCGCAGCAATGATTCCGTCTGAAACATCTTCGACCCCGTCAATCTTTGAGACAATCGAGGCAATCTTTCTTGACATATCTTCTAGTTTGATTCGGTCGTTGCCAAAGATCTTGACTTCGATAGGCTTAGCCGACTCCATCAGGTCACCAAGCATGTCGCCAATCACCTGACCAAAATCAATTTTCAAGGCAGGCTGAGATGCCTCTACCCTACCGCGAATATCATCAATCACTTCCTCTGTAGTTCTGGAACGGTTCTTCTTCAACTGAATCAGGTAATCTCCCTTGTTGGGTTCCGTGATGAAAAAGCCCATTTCTGTACCGGAGCGGCGTGAATAGGTTTCAACCTCGGGTATCTTTACGATAATCTTTTCAACCTGCCTCAAAATTCTGTCTGTCTCCTCCAGGGAAGTCCCCGGCGGGGATCTGTAATCCAGAACAATACTCCCTTCATCCATCTCCGGAAGAAAACCGGTTTCCAGTTTGGGATAAACGAGAAAAATCGAAAGAACGAGCAGAACCATGAAGGCCATGCTGATTGCCGGACGATGGATAAACCAGGAGACCCATTTCTGCGTTTTCACATGATGTGAAACATCCTTTTTAACCGTTTTTCTGGTCTGTTTCGCCGATTTTGATGTCAGAAGCAGGTAAATGACAGGAAGTCCCATCCAGGTCACGAAGAATGAACAAACGAGTGTTACGACCATGGCATTGGTCATCACCTTGAAATAAGCACCCGCAACCCCGGTCATAAGCAGAAACGGCAGGAAAATCACAATGGTACTGAGCGATGAACCAACCATAGCCGGGAATAGGAACCGTATTGCCTTCTGTACCAATGTCGTCGATTTTTCGAGCGGATGTTCCTCGTGCGTTCGCTGAATCTGTTCCACCACCACGATGGCATCATCAATGATCAGTCCGATGGAGGCGGCAATGGCGCCAAGGGTCATGATATTGAGCGTCTGACCCATCGCATAGAGTACGATGAGTGTCAGACATATTGTAACGGGGATCGTTATCAGGATCGTCGTACTTGCCTTCAGGGAACGCAGGAAGAGTATGGCGACAAAAATTGCCAGGATCAGTCCGATCCACAAACTGTCTGTCACACTCCGGATGGATTCATTCACAAAATCAGCCTGGACGTAATAGGGTTTAATCACGATATCAGGAGGCAAGGTTTTTTGGAGGTCAATCAGCTTATTACGCATCTGCTCCGTGAGTTCGATCAGGTTGGCATTTGGTTGTTTGATAACTGCAATCAGAATGTTATCTTTCCCATTCGCGTTAATTTTGATGTACTCTTTTGCCTCCCTGATTTTCACCGTAGCAATGTCTTTGATCAGGATCACCCTTTTCCCCGTATTGCTAACAACCAGATTTTCCAGCTCGGTTTTATTCCTGCCCAGCGCGTCAGTGATGGTAAGGTACATTTTTCGGTAATCGTTAAGATATCCGTTTGACCGAACAAACCCCGTTTCATTCAGGGTGTTCTTGATGATATCCGGGGTTAAACCGAGTGAACTGATCTTCGAGATATTGAGCTCCACCCAGTATTCCTTCTCCTTGCCACCGATGATCCTGATTTCGGAGACTCCCTCTACCTGCGAAAGAAAGGGCTTAATGGTAAAATTAGCCAGATATTTCAGATCAATGGGACTGCGTCCCACGCCTTCCAGTGTATAGCCGATGACAGGCAGGATCGAAGGGTTCATCCTTTCTACAACCACCGAAAGGTCCGGTGGAAGAGAGCTCCTGATCTCACTGATTTTTGACTCGATGCGCTGCTGACTGAGGTTAATGTCGGTCTTCCAGTCCATAAAGGCTGAGATTTCGCAGGATCCCCGTGAGGTGCTGCTACGGATTACCTTCAGGTCGGGGACCTTTTTAATCGCCAGCTCAAGCGGACGGGTAACCATCATCATCATCTGGTCGACAGGCTGTTGACCGGCATCCGCAATGATTTTGATCTTTGGGAAAGTTATCTCAGGAAACAATGATGTCTGAAGGATGCTGTAGGTAAACCCTCCACCCATCAGGATCACGGCGATGACGACAGAAAGTGCATTCTTGTGCGAGGTAAAGAAACTCTTCATCTATCTTTTTATTTTTCGATCACTACTTTTGCCGTATCCGGTAAACCATAATTTCCTGTCAAAAGGATTTTCATATCCGGCGACAGGTGCGGAGAAAGAACCTCCACACTATCGCCGGTCTCAATACCCTTGATAATGATAGTCTTTACAGCCGTTGAGCTGTCAGTCATCTGCATAATCCAGAACTGGCTCTGAACTTCATTGGTCAATATGGCCTCTTTGGGGAGTATCATGGCATTGGCGCTCATCTTTTTTACATACTGAACTTTGGCCATCAGATTCTCCGGGATTAGTTTTGAGTTATCCACGGTGATGATATAGCTCATGGTCTGGGAGGCTGCATCCACAGTGGGCATGGCCGTGGTAACAGTTCCCCTGTGGTGTTCTCCGTCCGGAAGAGTCAATATGACAGACCTGTTCCCTTCAAGATAAGGTTTCAACTCATAGGGAAGTTCCAGCATAAAAACAAGACTTTTCAGGTCTCCGATGGTGGCAATGACCTCTCCGTCCTGAACATAATCTCCTTCACGGTATGCAAGTTGCAGAATATAACCATCACCAGGTGCCTTTACCTGAATTTTACCTTCAAAACGGAGCAAACTGTCTACCTTGTTTATTGTATTTCCCAGGTTCTGAGCTTCTTTCGACTGAACCGTGAAAAGCTTGTCTCCTTTGGAAATATGCTGGCCAAGTTTGACCTTAACTTCCTGAAGGTAGCCGTTTGTCATCGATTTTACAGAGGTCTTCAACTGAAACTGGGAGGTGGCATTCAACTCAACATAGTCATTCAGCATGCCTGTTTTAACGGTTGTGACTGTAACAGGCACCCTGCCTTCCTGTTGTGTTTCCGTGGAGGGAGCTTTCCCTGTATGACAAGAAGCAAACAGGCAAACAACAAGGAGTGATGGAATTAATAATGGTCTCATAATTTTACTATTTTTCCCTGCACCAGTAATTGAGCTGGTTGATAAGTTGATATTTTTCAAATTCATTTTGTATCAGCTGGTTTTTTGTAGTCAGCAGGTTGGACATTGCCAGGATGTAATCTGTCACACTCACTTCTCCTGTCTCAAGCAGTTTCCTGTCAGCTTCAACCAATGTCTGCGCGTAAGTGATCTGCTTTTTTATTCTTCCGGTAAGATTTTGGACATCCGTTAATTGCAATATCAACTGATTGATTTGCTGACCATATTGCTTCGTAAAAAAATCCCGGTAATATTTCCTTGTCAACTCTGATACCGCGATCTGGTTATGCTGCATTCTTTTTTGATGACCGTCATAAATTGGTACGGAGAGGTTCATTCCAAAATTAGGACCAAAATTCTTTACTGGTGAAATGGCTAAGGAAGAGTTTATACCAAGTTCGCCAAAAATATTCAGTTTCGGTTGATAGGCATAATCAATCTGCTTGTCATTGATGGCCAGATTAAGACTATCCGTCACAAATTGCTGGTAAAAAATGGAGTTCCGGAGAACAGGCAATTTTTCAAGTTTCAAGGCCGGAAATGCCAACGGATACGTCGTAGTATCGATTACTCCGCATAAATAATGAAGGGTTCTGTACGCATTCTTGTACTGACTCCGGATCTGAATCAACTGTATATCCTGCTGTTGCAGGAGTACCATAAAAGAGAGGTACTCAGTTTGTTTATAAACTCCTGTGAAAGTAAGTCTTTTGAGGATGATCTCCTGTTTATGCATCAGATCCAGTTCATCGCCAAGGAATTTAACCTGCTCCAGTAGTCCATAAACTGAAATGTACTGATCAATGACATTCTTTCGGATGTCTTGCTCGGAGATTTTTGCAGGATTCAGAATGGACTGTTTTTGCAATTCTACTGACTGAACCTGATTTTGCAGATTTTTTTTGCTGATTATTCCTCTCGAGACTGAAACAGCGGCATAAATATTTGCTCCGTTGGTAATGGCTTCATCCTGCCCTACTCCATGTATAACAGGTGCATAACTGTCATTGCTGACAGCATTGACCTGTGGCCCCAGTCCTGCCCGTAACCGCAGGCTATCGATCCTGTTTGATTGCAGCCTGTTGTGGTAATCTTTCAGCAAGGGTGAATTCTGCAAAGCCAGATTCACAAAGTAATCGATGTTCCTTTCCTGTGCAACTGCAACCTGGAAGAAAAGAGACAAAAGAATTGCGGTCAGAACCGATTTTTCAATTTTTCGTGGAATCATTTTTTTCAAACAGATTTACGATGACTTCGCCTATTTCAGATCATAAAAAGTCAAACACAATATTAATCAAAAATCATGAAGGATACGCTCATTATTCTTCATGCAAGTCAAGCCTTTGACTTCAAATCCTGCTATTGGTTTAAGCAGGAATTCCAGCCCCGACAAATATTGCACACAGGTAATCTGATAGATAAAAGCGAATCTCAGTTCAAACTTATTTGAAAAGTTGGTAGAAATTTGGGATTATTATCGCTCAACATTGGATCCATTCTCAAATAGGTTGAAATAAGACGGAAAAAGATCCCTTAAAAAAAAATTTCCCTTTTCTAAGTTTGCTTATTTTTATTTAGTCTTATTTAAAATAAATTATCGTTTTTGCAAACATATGATATTATTATCCGTAACAGATATCTGATTACAATTATTCCAAACAACTTAAAATTCAACATGATGAAAAGGTTATACAATTTTACTGTCTCAGTACTGCTATTTTCAGCAAGTCTGATTTTGACGCAATGTCAAAAAGCGGACAAATCAAGTCCATATCTTGTCAATCTTGCAACTTCAACTACACTTGGAAGCTATTTAACTGACCATGACGGAAATTCACTCTATTTCTTTGCCATGGATTCCAACGGTGCCAACAATTGCACGGGTGGATGCACCACCAACTGGCCGGTCTTCAATCTTACTGGACTTACGGCAGATAAACTGGCGCCCGGACTGGCCCTTGCAGATTTTTCCACTGTAAGCACGGCAAATGGCATGCAGGTCACCTACAAAGGATGGCCCCTTTATTACTATGCACCTGCCGGTGTGCGTGAAGCACCCTCCACTACCACCGGTGATGGTGTGAACGGATTGTGGTTTGTTGCAAAACCAGATTATACCATTATGATTGCAAAACAACAGCTGGTTGGTTCGGATGCCAAAAACTACGTTGCATCTGCAACCAATGTCTATACTGAAGGAGTTGGTGCAACCGTCTATTTTACCGATTTGGTTGGACGCACTCTCTATTCCTATTACAAGGATAGTGCCAATGTTAATAAATACACCAAGGCTGACCTGACCAACAATGGTACCTGGCCCATTTATGAAACGGATAAAATTGTGGTGCCATCTATTCTCGACAAATCATTGTTTGGAAGTATCACCGCAGTTGGTAAAAAGCAACTGACCTATAGAGGTTGGCCGATGTACTATTTTGGTGCTGATCAGGATGCATCCGGCGCCTTCAGGGGTAGCAACAAGGGAGTTAGTTTCCCCAAACCCAATATTTGGCCTATCTTCTTTAAAGATGAACCGGCTGCTCCCAAGAAATAAAACCTAGACTAAACACCTTTCAGCGAAAGGGGTACAGATTTAACACTAACCGCAAAGGTCGCGAAGAAAGCGCAAAGGAACGCAAAGTTGAACTTCATAAAGACCAGCTTTGTGTACTATGCGAAATATCTCAGCGACCTTTGCGGTTTTTTTCATTTTAGTGACAGCCGTTTTCTCTAACTTTTATAGTAATTTTATAGATGAAATTCATTGACAGGAGATTTCTCTTTACTTAACTGATTTGATTGCTCCTGTCAGGGAAAATATACCTTCTCATATTTCATTTGTGATCCAAAAATTAGTCATTTGCCTCATGCTTTTAGGTTTTTCAGGTTTTTGTTTTGCTGAAATTCAGCAATCAGATTCAGTAAAAGTCAATAAAAAAATGATGATTGCCGGATACTCACAATTTGGCAAAGTCCTTGCCACCAATCCATTTCTCAAACCAACCGACCCTGTCTTTGACCAGGATTATGATTTTGTAGCGCTTTCATTTCAATTGCTGAAACAGACCACCGGTAAAAATCTATGGGAAAAAAATTATGGTTTCCCATCTTATGGTTTTGGTGTTTATTCTGCCTCCTTTGCCAATACATCCAAGTTTGGTACTCCGATTGCCGTGTATGCAATTTTCAAAGCACCTTTCAGGCGATGGAACAATTTCAGCCTTAATTATGAAGGAGGATTCGGTCTCACATTCAATTGGGAAGGCTATAATCCGGCTGAAGGCAGCTATAATATCTCGATGGGCGCCAATGAAAGTGTATTCATCGATCTGGGGATGAATCTTAGCTACGCACTGAGTTCACATTTTGATGTTGGAATCGGTTATAGTTTCACCCACTTTTCAAATGGAGCATTGAAATCTCCCAATTACGGCCTGAATACCTTTGCTCCCAAAATCAGCCTGAATTACAATCTTAACCGCTTTCTTGCACCTGTTATAAAAGAGAGACTTCCCGCCCATCACCGAAATACATCCATTGATTTTTCATTTTTTGGCGGAGTGAAAAACGTATCGTATTCGGGGAACAATGTGGATTCATTGACGAAATACAAAGGAATTTATTATGCCGTTTATGGGTTAAGTACAGTTCTAAACCATCAGATCACTTACAAATCAAAAATAGGTATTGGTCTGTCGCTCGGCTATGACGGTTCATACAACTCAACGATATTGGTCGAAAACGGCAAGCTGGAATCCATCGACGGATCTTACGGGGATAAAATCAGTCTGAGCATTTTCCCTTCCTATGAACTGGTTATCAACAGACTATCGGTAGTAGTCCAACCGGGTTTCTACCTTTTCAGAAAACCATCTGGCAACCATACTCCGGCTACCTATCAACGATTGGGATTACAATACCTGATCAACAATAAAATCTTTGCCGGAATCTGCCTGCGAGCATATGATTACCATGTGTCGGACTATATTGAATGGACCCTTGGTTATCATCTGTTCGTACATGGCAAGGGAGAAAAATAATTCATATTGAAATAATAACATAAAAAACCCGCCTGAATAAAGCGGGTTTTCTATGTTATATATGGAGAGGTTATTACTTAACCTCTTCAAAATCCACATCGGTCACTTCACCATCACCTTTGTTGCCTTTTTGTTGGGACGCTTGTCCTTCTTCATGAGCTCCTTGTGGTTCTGCCTGAGCATTTGACGCATTGTACATCTCCTGTGAGGCAGCCTGAAATACTTCATTCAACTCACTGGTGGCAGTATCTATGGCACTGAAGTCCTTGTTCTTGTGAGCATCTTTCAACTTGTTCAGGGCTGTTTCGATCGGGGCTTTCTTGTCGGCAGGCAATTTATCGCCAAACTCTTTCATTGATTTTTCAGTCTGGAAGATCAGTGAATCTGCATGGTTGAGTTTCTCCACCTGTTCCCTGGCCTGCTTGTCAGAATCTGCATTGGCAGCTGCTTCCTCTTTCATCCGTTTGATTTCATCATCACTTAAACCTGAAGAGGCTTCAATGCGGATTGATTGCTCCTTGCTGGTTGCCTTGTCCTTGGCAGTGACGTGAAGTATTCCGTTGGCATCTATGTCAAATGAAACTTCGATCTGTGGAATACCCCTTTGTGCCGGGGGCAGACCGTCGAGGTGAAATTTGCCAATCGTTTTATTGCCGGCTGCCATCGGACGTTCGCCCTGCAACACATGGATTTCGACAGAAGGCTGGTTATCCGAAGCCGTTGTAAATGTCTCTGATTTCTTGGTAGGAATGGTTGTATTGGATTCAATCAACCTGGTCATTACCCCGCCCATGGTTTCAATACCCAATGAAAGCGGTGTTACATCCAGTAAGAGCACATCCTTTACTTCACCCGTTAACACACCACCTTGAATGGCAGCGCCTACTGCGACAACCTCATCAGGATTAACCCCTTTTGAAGGCGTTTTCCCAAAGAGTTGCTGCACTTTCTCCTGAATGGCGGGAATACGTGTAGAACCACCAACCAGAATTACCTCATCGATATCGCTGATGGTCAACCCTGCATTCTTAAGTGCCTTGCGGCATGGTTCCATCGTGGCATTGATCAGTGAATCGGCTAGTTTTTCGAACTGAGCCCGGGTCAGTTTCCTGACAAGGTGTTTTGGAATACCGTTGACCGGCATAATATATGGAAGATTAATCTCTGTCTCTGTTGAGCTTGAAAGTTCCACTTTGGCCTTTTCTGCGGCTTCTTTCAAACGTTGCAGCGCCATGGGATCCTTGCGGAGATCGATACCTTCATCGGCTTTAAACTGTTCTGCCAGCCAGTCGATGATCACCTGGTCAAAGTCGTCTCCGCCAAGGTGGGTGTCACCGTCGGTAGATTTCACCTCGAACACTCCCTCTCCCAATTCAAGGATGGAAATATCAAAAGTTCCGCCTCCGAGGTCGAATACGGCAATCTTCATATCCTTGTGCATCTTGTCGAGGCCATAGGCCAGAGATGCAGCCGTTGGTTCATTGATGATCCTGCGCACCTTCAATCCGGCAATTTCGCCGGCTTCTTTGGTTGCCTGACGTTGAGAGTCGTTGAAATAGGCAGGTACCGTGATGACAGCCTCGGTTACTTCCTGTCCGAGATAATCCTCCGCCGTTTTCTTCATTTTCTGAAGAATCATGGCAGAAATCTCCTGAGGAGAATAAAACCTGTCATCTATTTTAACCCGGGGAGTGTTGTTGTCACCCTGAATAACTGCAAAAGGAACTCTACCAATCTCTTTGGAAACCTGGTTGAATGTTTCACCCATGAATCTTTTGATCGAGGAGATTGTTTTGGTTGGATTGGTGATCGCCTGCCTTTTGGCCGGATCACCAACTTTGCGCTCACCGTTGTCGACAAAAGCGACAATGGATGGCGTTGTACGTTTACCTTCACTATTGGGGATTACAACAGGTTCGTTGCCCTCCATGACGGCAACACATGAATTGGTTGTCCCTAAGTCAATTCCAATAATTTTTCCCATTTTTTCTGTATTTACTTGTATTATGTTTTGTTGTACTTTTCTAACTTATACATCCTCTCAATCAATCTTTGTGCCAATCCGTTCTGTCAGCAATTTTAGGTCGATTTTTATGGCATTCTATTGGAACGAAGGATTGTACTGTCATAATTTGTGACAAAACGACAGTAGAATTCAGACAAGGAAGAATTTTTGGCATTGATTATTCTACTGGTTTGCGACATACTCCTCACCACAATAGGCACATAGGTCACAATAGGGCTATTGTGTCCTATGTGCCTATTGTGGTGAATTTTATAGGGAAAGGCCGCCATTCACATTTCAAACTTTCATCCTTGTTTGATGCAGAGTTAAAAAACAGAATTATCTACATGAAATATCCCTGTAAAAAACCATTCGGGCAAGTCATTTTATTCCATAAATAAATATCTTTGGTAGCAATTACTACAAAACACTCATTAACAATTTAACCAAATGCAAAATCAAATTCAAACTGATAAGCAGAACGGTCGCCTTGCATCATTGGATGTACTGCGCGGTTTCGACATGCTTTGGATTATTGGCGGTGGCAGCTTAATCGTCGGTCTGGCAAAGGTTCTTGACTGGGGATGGCTCAATGTGGTGGCAGAGCAGATGGAACATGTCAGGTGGGACGGATTTCACTTTGAAGACCTCATCTTCCCGTTGTTCATGTTCATTTCGGGTGTGGCAATTCCTTATGCCATTTCTTCCAAACTAGAGAAAGGTGCCGACAAATTTTCCTTGTTCAAAAAAGCCCTGAAACGGGGCGTCATTCTTATCCTTTTCGGGGTCATTTACAACGGAGCACTTCACAGGCCTCTTGCATTGTCCAATATTCGCATTCCAAGTGTTCTTGGTCAGATCGGTTTCGCCTATTTCTTCGCTGCGACCATCGTGATTTACACCAAAAACATGAAGTCAAGGATTCTTTGGCTCGCCGGCATCCTTGTTTCCATCATGGCTATTCAGCTTTGGGTCCCCGTGCCGGGTCAGGGAGCAGGCTTGCTTGATCCGGTCAACGGTATCAACGCGTATCTCGACAGATTGCTTATTCCCGGCAGGTTGCATGGTAAGACCTTTGATCCGGAAGGCTTGTTGTGTTGCATTTCTGCCATTTCAGTCACTTTGATGGGTGCCCTGGCAGGAGGTATTCTCCGGGACGGTAAACCCGCCTCTGGGAAAAAAGCCGCCACACTGGCCATTACCGGAGCATGTGTATTGACGATCGCCCTTTTGCTGTCTACATTCTATCCTATCATCAAAGCATGCTGGACTGTGCCATTCGATATGCTTACATCAGGTATCAGCTTCATTTTACTGGCCCTTTTCTATTTTGCCATCGATGTGAAAGACTGGACTTCTCCTGATCGCAACTGGGGCATCGGAGCCAAAAAAGCCTTCTTTTTCAAGGTAATCGGGATGAACTCCATCACTATTTACCTCACTTGTGCAATTTTTGATTTCCGCGATGCGGCCACTTTTTTTGTAGGTTTCCTTGAAACTTCGCTAGGTGGCTGGATCATCGTTCTGGGGGCACTCGTACTCGAATGGCTGTTCCTGTACTTCCTGTACAAAAAAAATATCTTCCTGAAGGTGTAGGGAAGTGAAAAATGAAAAATGAAAAATGAAAAATGACTGGTACTATTAACTAAAAGTGATGATAATAAAGTTGTCAGCACTTTTTTTCATTTTCAATTATTCTCATTTTCTCATTGTCGAATCGTCGAATTGTCGAATTATCACATTTTCTCTTCTTTTCACTTTTCACTTTTCATTTTTCACTTTTCACTTTTCACTTTCTCCATGTCGAATCATCGAATTATCACATTTGAAAAAAGTAACTTTGCTTCCTATTCATCAATACTGAACCATTATGTCCGTGCACAAAGAAATCAAAAGGGTGACTACCCATGTACTCGCTGAGATGAAACTGCGCGGAGAAAAAATCTCCATGCTTACTTCCTACGACTACTCCATGGCCAAACTGGTCGACCAGGCAGGAATAGATGTCATCCTGGTAGGCGATTCTGCCGCCAATGTTATGGCCGGCCACGAAACCACCCTGCCCATCACGCTCGATCAGATGATCTATCATGGCAAGTCGGTGGTCAAGGCTGTTACCCGCTGCCTGGTGGTGGTAGATATGCCGTTTGGCACTTACCAGGGGAACTCCCTGGAGGCGTTGAATTCTGCCATCAAGATCATGAAGATCACCCATGCCGATGCCGTGAAACTGGAAGGTGGCAGTGAAGTGATCGAATCGGTTCAGCGTATTCTGTCTGCCGGGATTCCCGTGATGGGACACCTCGGACTGATGCCGCAGTCGATCAACCGCTACGGGACTTATGTGGTAAGAGCCAAAGAGGCCGATGAAGCAGACAAACTGATGAAAGATGCCAAATTGCTGGAAGAGGCAGGCTGTTTTGCCATTGTGCTGGAGAAAATCCCGGCATCGCTGGGAGCCAGGGTCGCCAAAGAACTTAAAATCCCGATTATCGGAATTGGCGCCGGCGGCAGCGTAGACGGACAGGTACTTGTGATACATGATATGCTGGGTCTCACCCAGGAATTTTCGCCGAGGTTCCTTCGACGATATGCCAATCTCGCCTCAGAAATCAAGGGTGCGGTAGGAAACTATATTGACGATGTCAAATCAGGGGATTTCCCGAACGAGAAGGAGCAGTACGATTGAGATATGAGACATGAGATAGGAGATATGAGATAGGAGACATGAGACATGAGATATGAGATATGAGATAAGAAATATGAGATAGGAAAGGTTCAATGATTTTTAGGTTATGGTACTTTGAAAATAATTTGATGATTTAATGGATTGAATCTTGCTTCAGATTATATCTCAAGTCTCATCTCTTATATCTTATCTCTAATTCTCCAATTATGACAAAAGTGAAGCAAGATATCGAGATACTTTTTGAGGACAACCACCTGATCGCCATCAACAAGCGGTGCGGGGACATTGTCCAGGGTGACAAGACCGGAGATCGGACGATCGGAGATGACATCAAGGAATATCTGAAGGAAAAATACAACAAGCCCGGCAATGTTTTCCTGGGGGTGACGCACAGGCTGGATCGCCCAACCAGCGGGGTGCTGCTTTTTGCCCGTACCTCCAAGTCGCTTACCAGGATGAATGAACTTTTCAGGAATGACGGTTCCATCCGCAAGACTTACTGGGCGGTCGTAGACACCAAACCGGATCCTCCCACTGCCACCCTGGAACATTGGCTCGTCCGCAACGAGAAACAGAACAAATCATTCGCCTACCTGAAGGAACAGAAGGAATCCAAAAAAGCCTCCCTCACCTACCGTTACATTGCCTCTTCCGACCGATTCCACCTACTGGAAATTGAGTTGCACACTGGCCGGCACCACCAGATCAGGGCTCAACTGGCCGCCATCGGACTTCACATCAAGGGAGATTTAAAATACGGATTCCCGCGATCCGACAAGGACGGAGGCATCCACCTGCATGCCCGAACGATCCGGTTCACGCATCCGGTTACGCAGGAAGAGATAGCACTAACGGCGCCGGTACCCAATGATGCGGTGTGGAATTACTTTGAGAAGGTGCAGTAATTCAACAATTCGACAATTCGACAATTCGACAATTCGACAATTCGACAATTCGACAATTCGACAATTCGACAATAAATTTGACTCTGGCGAGCAATTAAAGTTTCAAAATGACGCAAAATAAATCAAATCTCAGGGGTCGCATTGCCCCACTTGCTATGCCGGGTTGGCTTCTTACAGACCCTTCGACCGTCTCGATAACTTGATATCAATTAAAGTCGGATTTTTAAGGCAGTCAACCACTCCAGAACAAGGTCATCCAAACATCTTTTAAGTTGTTGCCTGGAAAAAAGTAGTCTTTATCGACAATTCAGGCGTCGTACTGATCGCTATTCCTTTATACCACTCATTTTCTAAAAATTCATTACGTAAGTTTATATCGGATAATCAGATAGATTTCGTCATTAGCCGCCACCTCACTCGGTATAGTTATTTCCCATGATTCCAGCGAACACTCACAACTGGCTGCAAATTCGCGGTATTGTCCTTGCTGGGGTACGAAATCGATACCAATGATGGTAGGTTTAGAGATAACCTTAGAACTGAATAAGTTAATATTCACAACTGTCACATTTGAACCCGTCACCGCGCCACCAATCCGGCTGTATTTGACGAATCCAGGCAGGTGATCTGAAAGAGTAGCTAAGTTCATCTTGCGTTCTGTATTTGCCGGATCAAGCGCTTTGTACCACTCGCCCGAGAAGTCGCGCTTGAGATCGATCATTGCAAATAAGCCCTCATCATTACTCCATTCGATTAAATTCTTGATGAATTTTGTGACATAGCCGGCAGCCGAACCCTGAAGATTGTTGCCACCATCCACCGCAGTATAGCGCATATGCATCACCACATCAGAGATGGTGCCATAATCGAATTGCCGAAACTCCTTTGACAGTTCAATCCGCCATTTGCTGATGGCGCCGGCACCCTCAAAGGGAATGTATCGTTCATCCTTGAAGTTAAGCTCGAAAACTCCGCTGTCACTCTGCCCTGAACTGACAGCAATCGAGGTGATGGGCACATTGACCGTGCTGAAACGTTCGTCTGTTTCATCCGTTGTTTCGGCATAGCCCGGACTCACTATAGCCTTTGTCCGGAACTTGTGTTCCACCAGCCGCAGGGTGCAGTTCAGGCTGGTGTATGGACCAACTACGCAAGGAACAGTCAGCGCCACGGACTTGATTCGGCGCATATAGTGGCCAGGATAGTCCATATCGAACAGCACTTCCGGCAAGGCAAAGTCGCAGGTTCCGGTTTCTCGGAGGGTGAGGAGCGCCTGCGGATCGATCTGCCGCAGCGAGACATGTTTCGTTACCTCAAAATCATATCCACGCTTTTCCTGGTAAGCTGCTTCAAGCTGTTTCAGCGCAAGATGAAGCCGCTCACCGGACAGTAAACCGTCGCGGCCTGCATCCCAGTAGCCGTACTGGACAAAATTGGACTCCGAAAGTCCTCTTTCGAAACGATAGGTTTTTTCAACTTTTTTAGCCAGGTCGTAGGTCAGCCTATACGTCTGGTTGTATAGAGTTCGGATTTCACCTTCCATCCAGGAATAAAGTTCCTCGTTGGTGTATTTATTCCGCAGATATTCCTCCACCTCTTGCGCATTGTCTATCTGCTTTTGCTGATTGGTTATCTCTTTATTTGCAATATCGATGCGAATTTGTTGGGTCAATATTTGCTTATCTATGTTCTTGATTTCGTACCCGGCGGAATTGGCCTGCTGAACCCGATCCTGCAATTGCCGTAGGAAACCGCCTTTACGAGCGGCACTTGAGGACTGATAGGACAATTCGTTAACGCCGATCTGTAATCCTCGTGCAACTGCTTGGGCCGCATTTCCAAGATTAGCTCCTCCCCACCAAGTTCCTGCTCCAATACCCATTGGTTTTGCATCCGTTGAGATATTCGGTATAATATGAAGAATACTAGACAATGTTTCAACAACGCCAACAGCAATCTGCAAATCTCTAGCCGCTTCAGCCTTATCCATCTCCTCTTTCTCGTATTTGATCAGCTTCAGACCGCCTTCGTCAACTGGCTTCTCGATCTGATTAGGCAAGTCAGAGAAATCGGCTTTGTCATCCGGCACCTTGCTCAATTCCTCTCCCACAAGACTGAGATAATACTTCATCCTGGATTCAGGACCTAACCGGTTCTGCTGCAAGGCTTCCAGCGATTTGGTCGCCTCGTCCAGTTGCTGTTTCCTCACCTCCATTACGAGGTTGTGAATACCGCTTTCGTGTTTGGCTCGCATGCTGGATAATGCTTCTGAGTTGCCCTTCTCCTTGGCCGAAAGGAAGGCATTGCCCAGTGCTTTCAATTCGCCACAAAGTTCCAAAGCCTTTTGCAGAAGATAGTAGAACCGGTAATTTGGCATGGGACTGTTCATATCACTGAGCACGCTCGACAGACTCAGTCCCTGCGCGGCGGCTTGCACCAACAAGGCAGGATCAATCGGCGGCTCAAACAGCGGCAGTTGCTGGAATATCCCCTCGATATTCTCGCAGCTCCTGATCTTGAGCAAACGGTCGTCGATGGTGTCTCTGAGCGCCGTCAGATTGGGGTTGTCGGGGATTCCGAAGAAAAGCGTCGACATTGAACCGAAGATATTGGCCAATCCTACATCTGCACTGGTGGTGTTTACGTACGCCTGGTTGGTAAAAGGGAATGCCAATTCCATCTCGACCATGGCATTGCCAAAGGCATCCCATTTGTCCAGCAGTGTGTTATACGTCTGATTCCCGATCTTGCCCCGCCGGGGAATCTTTTGCCCTCGCGGACCATAGAGATGGGAGGCAACCACATAGCATTGAATGGCCATGGGGATGGATTCCATCGAATTCTGGCGGAAATAGTAGTCGCCATACGCGATCAAAATTTCGATGTACTTCATGGCCACATACTTCATATAGGCTGACGGCCGATCACGTGCAACCACATGAGGTTGAAATGGATTCTTTCGCCACTTTTCGATTGCGTCGTTTGATTCGCCGGGCTTTAGGTCGTTGAACAGGTTTTCCAGCACGTGTTTCGCGTCAATCTCTTTGAATGGAGGAAATTGCCAGCAACGCTGGAGAATATCTTCCCTAACACCCGGCTTTGCCTGCGGGTTGAAAACATACTGGCACATTGCAATTGCCTGGTCGAATTGCTGCGATGTAAGCAAATGGTCCACCAGTTGCATCGGCGCATGGAAGCAGACTTCCCAGTTGTAAAGCGAATAAGGTTGTTTCAGTTCATTATAAGATGTCTGACCTTTGTCATTAAACCCGCCATAAACCTCTGCCATTGTTTGTGAATTTGGATCAGCAGGGTTGTAAAGCTCTAAATAATATTTAAACAGGTCTTCGAGCTTATCTCCATTCAGTTTACTTAATACTTCCTTCACATTCGTAGAATGAAAAACATAGGTTTTTTTTGGGCCAGGGAGTATCAATTCAGTATTAGCATCATCACAAGAAGGGTCATTCAGTATTAATTCGGGCAGAGCATCATTCTCTGCTTGTAAAGAGTGCAGACGATTTAATTTATAGTGAAAATGATAGTCAGTCAATGACATTGCTTGTACGGGATCACCGGATGAATCGGTGAGTGAAAAATGATTGCCTGAGAATTTGAAACGTTGAGGTAGCTGCGAAGTAGTTAGGGAAAAGGGGCTAGCAGGTGTATTGGTAAGAAAAATCTTATCGCTTTCATTGGACTCATTAAGATTACCCGCCCAGCTTGCCTGAAGACAAGAGTTGTCTTCGAATGTAAGCGTAACGGTTGCACTGAACCACCATACATCGTTATTGCCATGCGAATTCTCCACAATGCGTACGATAAAGTTCTGGCAGTCCAGACTTGTAAGTTTCTTCTTTTCAGGATCAATCGTAAAGGATACAGGATAACTAATAGGGAGGCCTTGGTCTGTTTTGTATGTATATTGTCTACCAGAGCCTTGCTCAATTACATTTGTGATTAGTTCCCCGCCTTGCGTCCGTAATTCTACATAGTATGTTGTGTCAGCATTCTTGCCATCATCGTTTGTAGTATAAGTGCCATCAGCTTTTTCAGAAACATAGATGCTAAAAACAATCTCCGCTGATGATAATTTTGGATATTGGAGCAGAAGAGTGGACGTGCTCTTCTCCTCTTCATGATACACATCAATCATCACCTTATCCAGGTCAATTGTTGGGATAAATACATATGCATCAGGACTGTAACCAGGGAATTTTTCAAAGTAAACTGCATCAGCAGAGACCTGCTTCGGGGTCCATTTCCCTTTGCGGTATTCGCTCCAGGCCATCTTGATTTCCCACTTTTCCGATGGCTTCAGGTCCGTTCCGGTCGATTCTGCCATCTTACTTATACTCTTGTCAGATGAAGCTGCAATCGTCTTCTTCATAAATTGCGGGAAGAACACCAGCAATCGATTGTTCCAAACAACGGGAATCAAATAAGTGCCGTTCCCATTTTTTTTGATATTGCCGGTTTCTTTTCCCGTAGCATCAACATCCTCAACATCATAACTTGGAATATCCACCTGCATCTTTTCCCACGGATACCAATTGCTCTCTTTGATATCGAAATAGCGGTAAAAGAAAAAATAAGGAGCATTCCGGGTTCGGGCAAAAACGTGCAGCTTATTTCCGGTTTCATCGAGGAACAGCCCCACAACCTTTAGATTCGCCACCTCGTCGACCTTGTACAGGTAATTCTTGAGCGCTTCTTCAATGGTCTGAGGATTAATGTCTTTTTGCAGCAGTTCCGACTCCAGTTCTTTATAGAATGGGCTCTTGTCGTCGCGCAGTTCGGGGCGAATCCAATTTTCCGGATATAGGAAGACTTTGCGGTTGGCTTCCCAGACACGGTACTTCTGCATCCACTCCCAACGATCGCGGTCAATGGCATCGACAGGTACGCCAATTGGATAACCGTCGGCATCCTTAATCGGGTAACCGTTCGAATCGAGCTTGTCTTCCAGACCCATCAGACAACGTTTTATGAACAACTGCACCGAGGCGATGGCCTGCACCATGCGCGAGGTCTCCCGCGCAGCACCCATTTGAACATCAATAAGGAAAAACTCAAAAAGGCTGTCGGCATCCACAACAGGCCAGGCCTTCAGGTCCGGTTCGACCAGGAGAAAACTGATTAACGCCTGTTTCTGCATCTCTCGAAGTTGATCGTTCAGGGGCTTGACTGCCTGCTCCCAATCCTCCGCGTTGAAGCGGGCACGCATGGCCATTCGAATGTCTTCAGCGTTCTGCCGGCACAGACCGAATTTCGATCCCGGCTGTGCCCATTTAAATAACCTGGCAATATCCACTCCAACCTTGTCTGCAACAGCTATTGCCCTCTGCATCATGACCAGGTTTGCTTCGTTCTGAAAATCAATGGGAAGCAGCAAGTCAAAGTGAATGTCTTTGATGAGCGCATTTATCCTATCTATTCCCCATTGCGTAACATCATTCAACTTCCCGGCCAAATCGGCCCCATCTGGTTGGTAAGCCCAATTGAAAAGATCCAGCAGCGGCATGCCTGTCTTGGGCAGCGCATCGCGCAGGGCAGTGTAGTCGGCAATTCGGCACCAGCTACCCAACGTGATTGCATTGAAATTGAGACGACCAAATTTGACGCCATGATCATTGAAATGTCGCACCTCTTCCCTACTCAGATTGAAGCCCTTGACGACAAGGGCAGCCTTGCTGAACTTAATGAATACATCCGAAGTACCTGCAATAGCATCGAGGGGCAACAAAGCAGAAGTTGGTATTTTGGTGGCCGGCAAAACAGTGGTTCTCCACATGAGTTGTGATGCATCGTGATCGGCCATGATAAGTGGGTAAAGCATGCCTGCTTTCAATGGCACAGGATCGGTTGACCAGACATTGATTGGCGCCGCCTTTGGGTTCTTAAATTCGAGAGCGTCCGCGATTCCACTGATTACCAAAGGGGCAAGTGGAGAGACTGCCGGTATGATTTTAACTCTTGTACCTTTCTGATTTGGGACAGATGCCACAAACGCATAGTTATCATCCGTCGGAGGGATCAGGTAGCCCTTCCAGCCTTGAGCAGGTTGCAGCCGGCTTGACCTGACGGTCTCCAATACTGACATTGCAGTGCAAGTGGGCACGTCCGTTGTCGTTAACACCTCCGATAACAGGACATTGGTCACATCTCCGGGGAGGCCGAACGCTGCAGACATGGTGTCCGTTATGAACCGACGTTCTAAGCGTTTCCTTAAGAAAGGCAAAAAATACCGGAGAAAAAAGAGCCGCTTCTTTGGAGCTGAATTAGAGTCCTTTGATAAATCCAGTGGGTAAGCGTCTTCCAACAGAAGTTGGTTGAGTCGCAGTAAATCATTTCCCTGCAAGTCTTTTGCGGTAAGCAATTGGCTTGTTTCCGGCCGCAAGGCAATGCCATTAAAACGTGCTTTATCGAAAATTAACTCCCCCTGGATGATAGCGTTTAGATCTTTGATCACAGCTTTTTGTATCGACCCGGAAACTGTCCCTGAGTCTGGCCATCCATCCAGGACAGTTGGAGTGGCATATAGCAATCGGCCCTTAATGTAAACTGACATTACATCAGCACGAGGTTGTTTCAGCTTCGAGATAAATGAGGGAGGATCCAAAAGGTCGCCGACTGAAAATGCCAACGGTGCGATCTGATCAAGCGTGACAATGATATCGCCGGTCAGCAGATTGGTCGTTGCATCTTCGATGGCTGGCTCATTGGCCTTTGCATCCTTACCTTCATCAGTGAAGAGTCCAACAATAGCATCGTTAAAGAAAGCCAGCGATTGCATACGGATGCGATCAATCGCAGCTTTCCAGTCAGGAATATCCGTATCCGGGAACAATGCCTTAACTGCCTCCTCTTCCTCGTCAGTAAAAAGGCCTGTCACCTGAATGGATACCAAGTCTTTCTTATCTATATACTTTAATTTAGTTACCCAGGACGGTAGTGGATTTGGTATTTTATCCAATTTGTCCTTTAATCCGATGGGTGCCTTCGTAGTTTCAACCGTCGTAATGTAAACTGTGGTTCCTTCGAGAAGCCTCATAATTTTTTCGACCACGGGAGATTCATATATTTGCCCGGCCTTTGCGCGCACCAATTCCGTTGTAGCCAGATCCACGTCAGTCACGTCCTGATTGTCGGAATCAATGGCATTCAACCCATCGAAAAGGGTTTTCACCGTTTTCAGAATCATTTTCTCCGATGGCGCCAGCGTCTTGGTGGGATCGTCGCAGTCCTTGTTGATCATGTAGGTGAGTTGCCGGAACGTAAACCCGGCTTCCTCCATTTTTCGCCAGATCTCGAAAAGTTGCAGCGTTTTATCCGCATTTGCGAACGGATCACCGAACAATTTCACAAGATCCGTCCTATCCGATACTTTGATATGAAGGGCTTTGGCCAAAAGACCATTCCGGTAAATTTCTGAAACGTTTTGAAGTGTCAACAAGTCATCCGGCTGATTGAAGATTGCCGTGATGTCATCCGCCTTCAGATTCAAAGCCGCCATCAAAACCGGAAGATGGTCGATGATCTTCTCTGACCTTGTCAAGTACTCCCCTTGTTCGTCCGCTTTGAATACACTATCATTTCGCACCATGTTGTGGGTCAGGAACAGACGGGAATAGAGCGATTTCTCCCCCATCGTACTGATATCTGCCCAGAACGACAGCAGTTTGATAAGCGGCAAACCGGTCTGCTCGAGCAACTTCTTGACGTCCACCAACTGATGCAAAAAATCAGGTGTAATGTCGCTTGTGGCGAGTCCTTCCAGCGCCTTGTCAACTTCGTCGATTGTCCAGCCGAGCTTGCGCCAGAGCCGGATAAACCGCTGTATGCGGTCGTATTCGTCGAGCGAGGGTGGCAACCAACTCAGGCGGTTCTCGTTACGCCCCAAGAGACCGATAGCACTCACCCAACCAACCCGAGCACCTTTGTCATCAATAATAACCAAAATGTTATTAGGCGGGAAGTTATTGGCAAATATTTTGCCCTCGTTATCAATAACATCTCCGGAAGGTGTAACGTGGGCAATAATAGTTTTGCTTTTGTCAACAATGATTCCATCTTTGCTTAAATATCCTATAAAAGGTTTATCCGCAGCATATAACTTCCCCTCGATCGGCAATTGAGATCTTCCGCTGCACAAAGCAGAACCATCAAGGTGCTGAAGACGCACCTTGTCCAGGTTGCAGGTGTCTGTGGGCCGTAGCCACGGCATGCCAACGCTAAATCCTTCCTGGTCGGCCGAACTCATAAAAAGACCTTTGGGTAAAACAAAGCCTGTCACATCTCCGTTTTCGTTCTGAATTACGACGTTGTCATTTGCAACTTCCTCCGCAAAACTCTGGTCCTCCCAAATTACTGGTCCTGCACAAACCGCGGGTAGGCCATCACTGTCGAACCCCATGACTGTGGATACAGTGCCGATGATAAACCCATCCAAAGAGATAATTGACCCATCACTATGTAACTTAGCAAACTGTTCATCCGATCTGCTCTTGAATAGTCCTCCCTCAATTGGCAATTGCGGCCCTTCTCCTGACTCCAGCACAATTATATTTCCGAGCTTTTCAAAACAATTGTAAACCCATTCCCGTATGATGCGGTTTTCTTTGGATGAATCGTCATTTGTAGATGTATCCTGCGAGAATGCTTGCATGACCTGTGGCACCGATGCCCACGACTGAATCTTTTCCAGGTAATCGATCAATTTTGCGAATCGAACCACGTCGTCAGTACTGTTGTTATCCACCAGGGTTTTGAGAAAGAGATAGCTGCTCTGGATGTTTTCCAGGATTGCCAGGGTCAGACCCTGTGGTAACAGGGGGTTGATAAAGCGAGTCTTCAGCAGTTCGACCAAATCTGTATATTGAATACCCGTGCGCGGCAGGAATTCTTTCTTCACAAAATGCAAACCGGTTTGGCCGGTCTCTGGATCTTCATTCGTGTCCAGCTGGGATGCTTCGGTCGAATAGCCGTAATATTCGTAAGTCGGCTTCACGCCTATTTTGTCCTGGTACTGTTGCACCGTGAACGTTGTATTCTGTGTGATATCGAAATAATCCTTTTCCCAGAACGCCTCCTTAGTCAGGATGATATACTCCTCCTGAGTCAGGCCAAGAAATTCAGCGTCTACCGCACGGTTGAGGACTTTGTCGTGAAGTTTTGCGAGGGACTCCTCGCGGTTCCCGGGATGCCGGGGATCAGGAGTCTCCGGCTGGTTTGTCCGTTCAGGTGTTGGCGCAGACAGTCTATCGGATGGATGTTGCGCCTGGAGAATCGCGGCCTCATGCTTTTGTTTCCGGGCAGCTTCCTCGGCTGCTCGGATTGGATCATCCACAGTGGAGGTTTCTCCAGTCTGGTTGACACTATCGCACGAATCCTCAAATGTTGGAGCATCCTTGGAAAGTTCCCCTGATTCATGTGCGGCACGGAAAGCATCAAGCAGCTCGTATCGGCTGGTTCCGAGATATTTCAGGAAGATGCGGGCCGCCTCAATGGGCTGGTGGAAGGGCAGATTAAACGGGTACACAGCCTCGTTCTTGAGAATGCAATAAGCGGTATCGTTTGTATGTTGCGGTTGTGCCAGCAACTCTTCTTTGGTTTCATCCGTTATATTAAAGACATTTTGTTGTTTGACCTTTGATGCATCATAATCGGCACGATAGACTACGTATCTCTCCATCACTTCGTTGACG
This sequence comes from uncultured Bacteroidia bacterium, assembly GCA_903902325.1. Taxonomy (GTDB): domain Bacteria; phylum Bacteroidota; class Bacteroidia; order Bacteroidales; family Prolixibacteraceae; genus CAINVV01. The sequence continues at coordinate 10,883 of CAIUUO010000245.1, read as the reverse complement.
AGATCGATGTAAGGAAGAACGGTGTTGGTATTTTCGCAGGTCAGTTCCAGATCGCCCAAATCCGGGCGGCGACGGAAGAGTCTCCCCAGGGGAGTAAAGGCGATGTCCTTATTGGTATTGTGGAGGATGTTGTTGTTGGTAGCGTTCAAAGATCCCTCTGTGAATGAAACGGAGCCAAGGTTGTTGTTCCGTAGGAAATTGAGCAGCTCGACAAAATAGGATGATGCGCTGTACACAGTCTGGCACTCCTTGCACTCGCAGAAATCCATATCCGCAAAAAGACTATCGAGGTTGAGTTGAATATCGTTCGCCTCAGCAAGCTGTTTGGCGTCAGAGGAACGCTCTTCTCTGGTTTTCGTCCCGTCAATTGCTGCCAACCCGCTTCCGCGGACAGCCTCCCGCATGGTCATCAGGGCATGTTCATTGCGGATGCGGGTGTTGATGGCGCTGGTATATACTTGTTGCGCGGTCTCCTTGCCCATCGCACCGCCGTAAGTATTCAGGAATGTCGATTCCGTTTTTTCTCCAACATGGAAAGCCGAAGTCAGGTTTGCCTTCATCAATACAGGCGGCACATGCGGGGCATCCGGCGGCGTTATAGCCATTGTTCTCCAGAGCGCTTTCGCCTGAACAACAACCTCGGCGCGCAGTTCCTCCGGTATGTCCTTCAATGCATCCACTGTCAGGACTTTATGAATCGGCAAGAGCCGAATGTCGGTCTCCGCCGGAATGCTTTGCAGAAAATTGCCAAGACCGGCCCTTATTTTTTCATCAGCAACCGGTATTTCGCCTTCATGGGTCATACGTTGCAAGACAGTCAAGGGCTCACGGACAAATGATTGCTTGTTGATCGCTACTGCCTGGGCCTTTGCCTCTTGATATTCTGCGCTTTCAGGCGTTGCATCGGGCGCGATTAGCCTGGTCAGGTTGTCCACGTTAAGATTAGCAATATCAAGCATTGTCCCCACACCTTTGAGGATCGCGGCCGTCACTGACGGTTTGTCGCCAACGGCTGTGGCTACCGAATCGGCGATATGGAGTCTCTGCATTAACTCCGGCGGAAGTTTGTCCTTCAGCACGGCCGAGGCAGCAGCCCAATCGCCCTTGGCTGCCAGAAGTTCGTTCTCCACGATCTTCTGCTGATCTGTTTCAGATACGACTGCATTCAGGGTTTTGATCCTTGCTTCAAGCTTAAGGGCATATTTATCCAGCCTGGGAAATTCCGGCTGCACCGCAGCAATTACGAAGTCCCTGGTCTCCATCGGCCTGGCATTAAATATAACATCAGATGTTTGCAGTAACTTGCCGTCCTGATATAAACAGATGACCAGATCGGCAGCGGATTTGCCGTCCAGTTTATCGGAGGAATAAACTATAGAGTAGTTGCCCTGCGCATCGGTGGACACCTGGCCAAGGAGTGTGTCGTCTTCGCCTACGTTACGGTCGTAGGCTTTTAGGATCAGGTTGCCTGCAGGCAGACCATCCGAAGTTGTCACACGTCCAAGGACGATTAGGTTTAAACTTGGAACGGCAGCAAGAGTCCAGTTGATACACGACTCCCGGGATGCATTTATTATGGTTTTCGATTGGCCAAGCCGGCGCCCCAAGGTATCGGAAACACGGATGAAAAGCTCAGGGCCTCCGCGTTCCGAGTCCGTTTTTTTAAATTGCGATTCCGTGAAAATAATTCGATAGAATCCCTCTTGATCGGTAACTGCCGCACCTAGCCTCTCCTCCCTGGATACATCGCGGTCAAAAGCCTGCACACCGAGACCAATAGCGGGTTTGCTGTCTGCGCTCAGTACAAGCCCTTTCACCAGATACGTTACCTCCTCATCAAGCGCGCTGCGTTCGGCCAACAGGGTGTTCAGAGCATTCGCCGTAGATTCATCAACAACGCCCGTCACAGGCAGTTGATGGTCGGTCTGAAATTTGCGGACGGCTGTACGGGTGGACGTTCCAAAACGCCGGTTCTCCTTTTCAATTTCGGCAACCTCAATGCCGATCAGCGTCAGCGCCTGATGGAGATCTGCAACCTGGCTTCGCTTCATCTGTAACTTAAGAGGGAAGACTACTTTTTTCATGGAATTCTCCTTTTATTATGTTAATCGAATTACTCTTCTGTAATTGTTCGGCATCTGCAACCAATAAGGGCTTTTTAGACGGAAAGATGAACTCTCGAAATACTATTCAGTTTTTTATGTCCCCAATTAATCTCTAGAAACAGGGAAGAATGAAGGTCTGACCCAGTGTCTTCGCTTGTTTAGTCACTTTTGGGGCTAAATCCATTCAACCTTTTGGCTTACGGCCAGCCTTCTCTCTGTCTTACGTTTAAAAATGTATGTTGCCAAATGCCTCCAAAGACTCGCTCCCCGATGGCTGTACTGCCTTAAGGGATTTGCTTTCCACCTGCTGGATTATGCGACCTTGCCCTGCTACAACTCAAGACTTGACCCCAATTTTCCTAGCCAGGACACCACCACGACACGGCTCAAACTTCCGTGGGGATCCATTGCTCTAAGGCGCGAAGATATGATTGATATCTTCCTTAACGAGTTGTTTTAGTGCTTCCGAACTCAGGACGTTATCGACCGATTCGGCCAACGTTTCACCGAAAGCCTGCTTCTTTAACCGCCCAATATTTTCCACGGTCACACTACCCTCTTCTCCGATCGCTTCATGGATCAGTTTGTCCAATTTTCTCTCTACTGGGGTCTGTTCGACTTCTGTCAATAAATGGTAGTAACTCATATGGTTTGCGTCGTAAGGGTCCAAGGTATAGTTGAACACTTTCCCGCTCGCCGAAGCAGCAATGGCCTCGACATGGAATTCATCGTACCCGGGTGTGCCGGACACCTGGGTCACGATCCCCATGTGACCGCCACTGGAAAAAATATCTCCAGGTTTCAGGTCAGCGGGATCGACCGGTGTCAGGCTTCCGTTCATAGCATTTACATCCTTTTCTGTGTACCCTCGCTTCTTGAAATATTCGTGCTCCGGTTGGAAAATATACTTAAAATCAAAGGCTGCATAGATATCCTGCCCGCCGCCAAGCAAGTCTTTAAAGGGCATCTGAGCGCCCGAGGCAGCAGCAATATTGTAGACGAAGATGTTGCAGTAATTGGCGTAGCGGGTCTCGTTATAGATAAACGGTTGTTCAGCGATGGACTTGCCTGTCTGGTTTTCGGCCGGAGTCTGATCCGGATTGTATTGGCTGTTATTCGCAGACCGCCGGACGTAAATCTGGTCCTTTTGTTTGGGGTCGTCAGGACTTTTATAACTAAGATTGCCGAGCGGCGCCAGAAAAGCGTTGATTATCAGTTTCTCCCGCATATCCCTTTCAGCGCTTTTTGGCACGGCCGCCTGAATCGTCCTGATTACATCGGCCATTTTGTTAAGGTGCAATTGAACCTGCGTTTTGGGTTGGCGCCCGTCGTCGTCGCTATAAATCACGGGATTATTCCTGGAATACTCGTAAACATTGGCCGAATGCGAGACGCCAACCGGATCGCAACTCACCCATCTCCCCAACCACGGCGCATAATACCTTGCCCCATGATAATTCAATCCACTTTCCTCATCCCGCTCCATGCCAGTATAGCGATAACGTTTTGCAGCAGTTCTGATGTTGCTGCTCACTGCGCGATACGCTGTCGTCCCGTAAGGGTGATACTCCTCGTACGAGATAATCGCTGCCAGGTCATTGAGCTCCAAAACAGCCGAACCGAGATGATTGCCGTACTGGTATTTATAGAGCGGTCCTGTCGCGAGACTATCATTATCAGTCTGGAGAACATCTTCCACCAATAACAGCCGATGGTCGCCATCAACAAGATGAATAGTCTCGATCTCTTCCAGAACGTTGGCACCACTATACTTGCGGTATATCTCCAAGCCGCCGAGGTAGATTCTCTCCCATTGCTTTGCGCCTGCCTGATTTTCATTCACCTTGCGTGTGCGCTGCCTACCGAAATCGTAGTTGTAATAGACCCGGCCTCCGCCACCCAGGTTGAGATTCAGGATCATGTCTTGGTAATCCCATCTCATGAAATACTCCGGCCCCACATTCGCGAGGTTCAGCATGTTGCCGCGGTTGTCGTGCCGGTACTCGACGGCATTTACCATATCTCCACCCAGCCAGGTGCGGGACAGACGGTTGCTGTCGTCTGAATACGAGTAGTTTCGCGTCCAGCCGCTGCCATTTGCCACATGGCGCATTTCGCTGATGTTGCCGACGGAATCATAGCTGTAGTATTGGCTGTAATTACGAAGGGCCTGCGAATCAATCGGGAACTGAGTCGGAAAAGGATCAGGTTCGAACTGTCCGGGCGTATCATTACCGAGATTTACGTTCTCCCTACCGGTTGCGGCAAGAAGGCGGTAAAGGGCGTCGTAGACATATCGACTCCGCGGCTCCACCTTCTGATTCTTGAAGAAGGCAGTTTCATATGCGTCATCCCGGATTTCGGTTATATTTCCTACAGGATCGTAGGTATAATATAGGTTTTGCAGTACGTTGTCATCAGCTAATAAACTTGGGACGCTCGGAAATTTAGGCTCGTAACCCGGTCGCGTGGTGCGAAGCTGCATGAGGCGAAAAGTCTGGGAATCATACTCGTAACGGGTAATTGTGCCGTTGTTATTATTGTTACCATACTTGACCTTTTCCCTTTGACCCTTGGCATTGTAAATTATCTCAACGAGCGGCGTTGTGCGCTGAGCGTCGCCATCTACTTCTTGATAGCCTTTATTATATCCGAGATCGGTCTTGTCTCTCTTGACAGCCTTTACGATCAAATCTTCTTTTTTAAGTAGGCCGCGCTGATTATACTCTGGTTCATAGACCGCAACCCTGCTTCCGGATCCTCGATGCCAGTTGAACAAACGTCTCATGCGATTCAGAGCGTCATATTCGGTAATATGAATATAGGTTTCTTTATCTTTATCTTCCAGTTTGCTTTCTACATCTGTTTGCCAATCAATGATTGATTCTTTGTATTGTTTGGTCAGTCTACGTTGGAGTTCCAGCGGATTGCCTTTGAAATCATATCCCGCAATTATTATCAGGCCGCTCTGGTCATAGTGCTGAAAGAGTTGCCCCCGAATGTTGAGTTTGCGGGCATCGTCCGGGTCGGAGATCGACTCACCGTACAGGAACTGCTCGATCATCTGTGGAGCACCGGCATTTATTGTCAACCAATGTTCAACTGGGCGATGGAGGTTATCGTAGGCGGTAAAGAAAACACGCTTTTCATCAACCGCTGTCCCGTCATCACCTATCAGGCTATTTTCCTGCCATCCATACATTGGCTTTCCGGCTGCATCGTTCAGCATCCAACGATCGCCTGCATCCATGCTGTGCTGGAAGAGCAGATTGCCGGCGATGTCGTATGCCGGGTAGAACTCGACAAGCGGATCGCTTGCAGAAGTGCATGGTAAAGTATACCGCATGACGATGTTGCCACGAGCATCTTTTATCCAGAGCGGCTTTCCTTCGGCATCCAGCATGGAGAAGGTGAGGTATTTTTCGTCACGATACGTCTGGCCGTTAATACTTACCGCTCCTGCGGCATCTTCAATACGATTATGGGCGATGGTAATTACGTCGCGGCCCAGAGAATCAAGGATGGTGATTGCCGGCGTATTTGAATGGACGGCGGCAAGTGCGGCAGCCCTTTGTTCTTCGGTTGTGGCCGTGCCTGAAGTCATTCGCGCATACCAGGGATTATCCGGTTCCAGTACGGTATCGTTGGGATCAAAACTGGCCGTATGCCACGGAGAAAATCCGACACGGCTGTAGGAACCATCGGGCTGCTCTGTGCGGATCAGCCTTCCCGCTGCATCGTAGTACATGATTGGCGTTACCCCGACTTCGCTCTGTGCTTCCGTTTTATCGAAGCGATGTTCATTGGCGCTGAAATAGGGCTCATACTGCTTTACCGGTTTGCCCTTGTTATTGAGAATGGTCTTGCCGTTTGCAATCCAGCGTAGCGGAGGATCAGAAAGCGTGCTTGCGGGATCAGGTTCGGCCTGCGCTTTCTTCACCAGCACTGTGCCCATGCCGTCGGAATATTCCACGGCCACTTGTATCTTGGTTTCACCGCCTGCTTTCACGTGGGTTTCGCGAACGATTCCACAAGCGCTTGCGGGTCTTTCTGCATAGTTAATGGTTCCATCGACAGCCACGTGTATACCGAAGTCATAGACGAAGCGGGCAGTGGCGTTCCCCAGCCAACTTCTGGGTATGGCTTCGTCATACTCAGTGATGAAGAAGTCTTCCACTTCATCGATCGGGACGTCTAATTCGATTCCCCCCAGGTTGTCGCCGGACTCCGTTTGCTCCTTGCCCATGTTGGCAGAAGCCACCGGCATGCCCATGATGTCGAACACAACTGCGCTGAAGTTGTCATTGATATCTTTCATCTTGCAGGGCGCAAGCACACGGAAGTCGAATTGCTCTACGCTGACGACGTTGCCCGCCGGGTCTTTGCTCGACTTGATAAAGAGATCGTCATCATCAAAAGTAAGTTGGGTTTCATTGCCGAATGGGTCGGTGTAACGTTCAGGGAGATAAAAATGCAGGTCCGCGTCCGGTGCGAACCCTGCTATACCGGAACGGATCCAGTATTGTCCGGTAGCTATACCTACACGGCTTGCATCCGGATCAGTGCTACTCAGATAACCGCATATTTTCGAATCTGACATCGTACCCTGGATATCCGGTGTCAATTTGTCCGCGAAAATATCGGTTAGCAGGGTATCGGTCAGGGCCAGCTTGTATTGCTCATAAAGCAACCCCAACCTGCCTATCTCGCCGAGTTGAAGTGGTTTTTTAAGAAAATTGGATGTCTCCGTCGGGGCATCGGCAAAATAAAGCGTGCGAGCATGTTCGACAAGGCGTTTTTGTGGAGTTTTGCCATCCGGGATTTCGTGGTATTCGAGTTTACCGACCGGTTTTGAACCCTGATCCGGCAGTGTATCGCTCAAGCAGTAGCTGCGCAGTTCGGCCAGATCAAAATAGACACCCTTTGCCAGGAGGATACCGGTCAACTCGTAGGTCAGCACCTCACAGGGGACGCGTAATCGATGATTGTCCCTGACTAGTTGAGCGTCCTCGGGTCGGCTTCCGAAATCATCGGTGTAGCGGGTTTCCGTGTAGGCAAGATGCGTTTCTGTCTGGACTGAATCGATCAGTGGCAATGCATGGGTAAGTCCTTCGGCCAGATCGGCCTCACCATCTCCAAACTTCCCCTGGCGCGGATATACAACCGCCACAGACTGTTGCAAATTGCCGAATTCGTCGATTTTCAGATTCAGCGAATGGGCAATGCGTGGATCAGGTATCGCGGTAGATTTCCTTAAATCCAGTTCATAATGATAGGTGATTGCTTCGCTCTCGGTGACATGGAAAACGGCATGCCGGTTTACGGCCATGGATTGAAGCATCCGGATATCACAAGTATGAAAAGCCGTAGTGAAAAGCCTTACCGGAATATCCTGATGGTCTTTTTCTGCATCCACCTCGAGTTCATAAACTTCTTGCCTCAGCATCATCCCTTTACATGCGCGCAGGGCCTCCCGCCATTCTTCGGTTGTCAGGTTGGCCCCTTCCAGATTTGGTTCCGATAATTGATACTCGTTAAATGGATGGAAATATTCATCGCTGAAATGGGACCATATTTTTTGTCGATCAATAAAAGCGCCGGTGTGATACCAGGTGACGGTTTTGACTGGCGGTTGATACAACTTATAATCGTCGGTTATAAAGGGACTGTTTATATTCCCTGTCGCGAATTTGTCGAAAGACTCGACATCGACCTGTTCTACTCTGCCGAAGCCTCTGAATTCCCTCTCGGCACCGTCGAAATAGCCGTGGTGGTAGCTGTACCTAGTGGAGAATTCAGTATTTCGCCATTTGTCCGTTACCTTCACTTTCTCCACGCAGTGCACCGGAAACGGAAGTTTAGTGATCCATGGTTTCCCGTCCTGCTTGTCCTGTAAATAGAATTTTGTCGAAGGCGCATATTGCACTTCAGTTTCCGCACCAAGATTGTTAATGGTTTTGACCAGCAGGTGCGGCTTTTGACCGCCCATGAGGTCGATGTACCGCATGGGGCTGCGGCCATTGCCGGGCAGCGACGAGGACCAAACCAAACACGCTGTGCCATTGCCGAATAGGTCAATCGCAACAACAGAAGAGAAGTCATCGATCGGAGGGAAACTTTTCAAATATTCCGGATCGCTCCAGCCATTGCCACTTTCGTTATGGTAGATCGCCGCGCCATTCCCGCTAAGATAGATGATGTCTGTTGTGCCGGAACCATCGATATCGGCCAGGCGTATGCGCCTCTGATCGAACAGGTCAGGATTATCAAACCACGGCGAGTTGTCCATGGTTACCTTGGCTCCGAATTTCCCATAACCAAGATTCGGCCAGTAGCATACTTCTCCGTTACGGATACGGGCTAAATCAGTAAGTCCATCTCCCGAGAGATCGGCCAGATAGATCGATTGCGTGCCGTCCGCAAAGATCAGTCGTGGCCCGGTTTCCTCATCATGCAGCGTGGACACCCGCTGTGCAGGGCCGAACCCCTGCTCTGCATAAGACGGATACCAGGTCAGTGCATCATCTTCGGTTATGAGTATGTCAGCATGCCCGTCCCCATTGAGATCAACAAACTTAAGATTGGGATCGTTCCACGAAACATTTGGGAGAGAGGTGAAAGACCTGAACTGCTCCCAGTCCTGGTCCTCAGTACGTTCGTAGAAGCCGGGGACCACTCCCCTGAACGCGACCAGGTCAAGCTGTCCGGTGCCGGCCAAATCCATGAACTGAAATGCACCCGAGGACAACGCAGCGTTCGGCCTGGCAGCAACAAGTTCAAGGGGGCCGAACATAGGAGCTGTGCGATCGGCTCCATGCTCAGTAACGTGATTATTTGCACTAAGATTGCGCTTGTAAAACCAGGAGCCACCTTGTTCAGTAAGGATGCCGGAGAGTCCTTCCCCATCCAAATCCACCCACTGGTATTGGGAACCATCCAGTCCTACCGGGAGGTTTTCGAGGCTGGCAGGGTCAATCTCGCGGATGGTTTCGTCGATTTCAGCATCTGTATAGGCGAACTCGACCGGTGGCAGGGATTTTTTCAAATATTTCTTATTGTCCTTGTCATATTTATAACCCGATTGCGTGACAGAGTTAATAAAGGATCCAATGGGGTGGCCTTTCTTGAAGTCATCCCGATTCTTGCGAAGATTCCGGTAAATGAAATCAGTCGAACGGACCAGGCCGTCATACCCTTTTTCACCAGTGAGGAGGTCTGGAATGTGATGAAACATCAGGACCCGTTGGCAGAGACGGTAGGTACGCACCTCGAAACCGGAGCGATACGAGGAAAACGGATCGTGGCGGCAGAGCCAGTCTCCGGAATCACCCGGCATGGGTGTTTCCGCGTTATGCTCTCCGTAGTCGAAGACAACCTCAAACATCCAACCAGGATCAGCCGCGTAGTCAGTTGCCCGAAGTCGTGAAGTCCTGTTGCCGTAAAGGATTCGTTTCAGATATCGGTTTGCGTTGCAGATGCGATTCCGTTCACTCGCCTGACTCTGGTCAACTCCTTTCGAGTTTTCAGCGGCGTACTCATAGACGATGGCATTGCCTTTATCGTCAAAGCTTTCGCAGACCAGCCAGTTGAAGATGCGGATTGGATGAGTCGAGCCGGAATCAATTTCGGCTGGGTCGAAGATTCGGGAATTATGGTCCTTGCCGTAAAGCGTGGTGATGTTGTCCCTCGAGATGGAACGCCAGTGGATTTCTTTGGTGGTCTCGTTGGTCCAGCGCTCGATGCGGGCAAAGAGCCCTTCGATGCGTGGGCGGTAATGTTTGATTGTATAGCCCGAAACAGACGGAATGGACGGTTGTGGAACAACAGGAACAAGATCCTCTGCTCCGGAAAGGATGAAGACATCGGATTCTTCTATTTCCCGATAGAGTGGCAGCCCTTTGTCGGTCTTGCGTGTGATGGAGGGAAGTGAAAGGTTCCAACCTATGCCGAAGGGCCCATTGCCTAAGCCGGAATCATAGGAAAGCGAAAGCTGCGGTCCGAACCCGGAACGGCCAGGGCTGACAGCGATAGGCACTGTCATGGAGCCGGTGCCTGTTACAGGATTAGCTGCGAACTTCTCACCAATGCCCCGGATTGCACCGCCGCCTTTCGGCAAAGAAATAGAAGGTATCTCAACCGTATTCGATTTTATTTTCCCTCCGTCAATGTTCGGGAATTGAGATGTAGGTCTGGGTTGGGTTTGATCATCCATTTCGTATTGTTTTTAAGCGAATTGGTAAAATCAAATACTGTTACGGTTTTATCTTATGCAAAGAGTTATAGCTCTTATAATTGCTAAAACATTGGTTTATTCCATTTCTTTTGCCTTAAAGTTTATTCGTTGCCCTCTCGCTATAGAATTGTAGTTTTTGCTCCAAAATAAAATTGCATTTTTTGCTACTGTAGCACAACTCAATTATCGTGTAAGCTTTGAAATAGCTGGGAAATATCCATTTTGATCATTTTTGGATATCTAAATAAAATATTAAATATAAGATATACTTCGATATCCTCCAAATCCTTTTTTATATTAACAAACTGCTTTTCAGGCGTTTTTGAATAGCCCTTATACGAGGCTTCTTCCAGATACAGAGAAAATATAAAATTCAAGAATTAAATCTACTATTGGAATCAAGGGCTGAAAGAGGTCAGATTTAGTTGTTTAAAAGTAGTGATTTTCAATAATAAAACCTCAAGTGGGATGATAATTTTGCGAAGCTACTTTCTGTTTATAGCTATCAGGTCTTGGCTGTTTTGAAACAAATAGTGCCCCCTGAT
>CAIUUO010000244.1 GCA_903902325.1 uncultured Bacteroidia bacterium | reverse complement strand
CCGCTTCTCGTGTATCAAATAGAGGCCATAGTTTGTCGAGGTGAGTCACTTCGAGGACTTCGCGGCAATAGGGTTGCAAACCTGCGAGTCCAAATTTGGCCGAAGGTTTTGTATTCAGCTTTTTCCAGACTCGAAACAATGATTCGATAAATGATGAACCAAAGAACTCGGTCGCCTGCATGTCGAGAACCAAAAGAGGATGGGGAAGATCCTCGGCGAGCTGAAGTAGTTTTCCGCCAATTTCAGCAACGTTGGTTTCATCAAGATGCTTGAATTCTTCCCCGAATTCATCGCTGATAGCCGTCCCGAAGGTGCGCATGTTGGGTGTCAGGTTCATGTAGGCATTGATCAGTGGCGGAATGTTCTCCCCCAGTTTCCTGACCTCTGAAGACAGTAATTTATAAGCTTCATCGTAACTCTTTCCATCAAAAAGTTCCTGCATTTTTCCCAGATCGTAGTGAACGGTCATGGGCTTCTTGGCCCACACCAGATGATCCGGATCCGTGAAGAATTTGCTGAAGAAGTAAAGAATCAGGTTGCGCGCCTCCTGGTTGTACTGGGTGTACATGGTTACTTTTCCAAAATAATACCGGACTTCCGGATAATCGATCATCAGAGCGCCCAATCCATCCCAGAGGTTGTCGAGGGCGAAGAGAGCCTTTGACCCGGCCTTGCTTGACTGATAATCCGGCTGAACAAAAGAGCGGCCCAGTTCGATGACGTAGGGAAGATAATCGCTGATAAATGTATCCGAAAAGTTGAACAGGTGAGCTGTTGCCAGCGGAACTTCTCCATGGTTATCCTTCCCAAGGTCAATACAATGGATGAACCTGTAACCCCCAAGAATCTCCTTGTTGGCGGGATCCCATACAATTAGCTGCTTGTAGGGATGCTCTCCGGAGATATCATACTGGTCAAGATCCAACTCTTCACCAATACCACCACCCGCAGACCTGAAGGTGATTTCCCGGAGCCGGCCTATCTCCCGCATCAGATTGGGTGAATCATGATAGGTAAGAATGTATATTTCGTTATCGGCCTTATTGGTCTTCCTTTGAAACTTTTCAGGGGTAAGTTCTGCTTCCAGTAACTCCCTCGGAACGGGAGGAATGATCTCCTTCATCGTCAAGCGTGTAAATAGTTTGCGTCAAAAATAACAATAATTCAACCACAAAATTCCATAAGTCGAAAGAAATCAAACCACGGATTTAACCACAAATTACACGAATGAACACAAATGGGGACCACGAATTGCACAAATTAATACAATTTAGGACTTCGAACTACATGAAATAAATACAAAAGTGAACCAATATTTTCATAAATTAGCATGGAAGCCTGGAGATGATAAATTTGCTGTTCATGCGACCTTTCAACCGAATCTGAATTAAAGGATTATGCTAATATTGGTACGCAGATTTTGATCGTTTGGCATACCAGACCAGAATCATAATTACGCAAAGAAAAAACATACCGCTATGAAGGAGGTTTACTTGTGCCAAAAATTCAACTTTTTATCAATTAGACTTTTGGGAATAGTTTTAATACTTTGTGCTATTGCTTTTGGCGGCTATGGACAAGCAAAGATAGATCGGGTCAAAATTATGCAGGTTTACGATGATGAAATAGAGCATTGGTTGTTTCCAGCGAATAGCAAAGGCACTCCACCATCTTTTTTGGCTGCATTTATGGTGCATCCATTTCCCGAACCTGCTGATTATTCCGTTTGCCTGAGAGATAGCGCCCGAAAATTTTTCCTGGAATTAAGGCAACTCGACAAAAATCTTTGGATTGAATTATTTACCAGGTTTAATCAAAAACAGAGCCTTGATTTGCCCTTGAAAGTCAGCGTTTATTCTAAATCGGTGAGCAGGCGCTTTGAAAAAGAAATGGTTAGTGCGTTTGACAAAATGAGTCCCTACAAAACACCACATGAGTCAGTAAATTATGATGGTACAACTTATGATTTTAGATGGGTTATAAATGGGGAAATGAAGAAAATCCATGTTTCCTATGGTCTCAAAGCTGAAAGTTATTATGCTGGGTTCATTAATCTAATGACTCAAATTTCCGACGATTTGAAAAACAATGCATTTAAAGAATCCAATTACATCGATAAACTCAAATGATTGCGACGATTATCGTCTGGATATTTGATGGTGCAGGATTAGGCTAAGCCCTTCGGCTACGATCAGGGACCTGCAAAACTCGCGCCTTGAGCGTAGCCGAAGGGCAACTTTTCAAAATTATGCCGAAATCCGGTCCCTGAGCGTAGCCGAAGGGCTTTCTCTTCATTACCATCCACTGTACCATAACAGTCTTCTTATCTTTGTTTAGGATTGCGATAAATTCAGGTTGCCGTTTTTGAGTATCCTCCAAAAATAACCTTACCTTGCCGTGAAATCACTGTTTCCAAGATTCCTAACCAAAAAAATCAAACCATTGTATGAGATCAAGATTCGTTTCATTGGCTGTATTAATTTTCGGGTTCATTCTGATGGCTCAAAGCAGGACAGTTCCCAATTCTGATTCGACGGTAGTTAACAAGAAAGCCCGATACCTGAAAGGCGACGTTACAATTTTGCTGTCGAGGAATACCAATTATCCTACTGAAAAGTTGGCGCCAAACAGTGGCGGGAAAGGCGAAGGGGATGTCATTTTATCCGTGGTCATTCATAAAGAGGGTAAATCAGAATTTCTGGCTGTTGTAAGCAGTCCCGAACTTGCCTTTACAACCAGTGCTGTGCTTGCATTTAACAAGCTGGAGGATGAATGGAGCCCGGCGATCGTCGACAATGTCCCTGTCGATAAGAATTATTTAATTGTTTTCAGGTACCGGAAGTACATGGATATTCAGCCTTATGATTACAATGGCAGAATCAAGGATCTGCTGTCAAGGCAAAAATACAAGGAGGCGCTAAAAACCCTGAACAGGGCCATCAATGACAATAAGTACAGCAAGGAGCTGCTCGGATCACGCGCAAAGGTGAAACGAATGCTTGGCGATGCGGAAGGCGCAGAAGCAGATGAACTTGCCGCAAAAAAGATCAATGATGAGATATTATCTTTGGTCACGGTGCAGGTTGTCGGGATTTCAACCAGGAGAGCCATGTAATTGATCAACCCAACTGCCTTGTCCTGAGCGGAGTGGTCCCTGAGACCCTATGTTTGTAATGCATAAGTCCTTAAGATTTTAAGTAAATTTAGTTTTGACATAAATAATACTCACTTAAAACTAAAGACTTATGCAAACGCAAGTTAATGATTTGAATTTTAATGGCGAAAACATTTT
>CAIUUO010000243.1 GCA_903902325.1 uncultured Bacteroidia bacterium | reverse complement strand
CTCGGTCGCAAACACGTCGAGGCAGGCCGCGCCCAGCCGGCCCGACTCGAGCGCGGCGAGCACGGCGGATTCGTCGAGCTTGTAGGTATAGAATTTCGGTCCGAAGAGTTCGGTGAAAAGTTTTTCCTTCCCTTTCTGGAACAAGACCTCCTTTGGCTGGAAACTGTTGAGCAATTTGTCGATGTGCTCGAAAGTACCTTCTGCGGTGATGAACTCTCCAGTAGAGATATCCAGGAAGGCAACTCCGGCAATATTCTTTTCGATGTGGACGGAAGCCAGGAAGTTGTTTTCCCGGTGCTCCAGCACATTGTCATTGATGGATACTCCCGGTGTGACTAATTCTGTAATACCCCTTTTAACAATCGTTTTGGTCAGTTTGGGGTCTTCGAGTTGCTCGCAGATGGCCACCCGCTGGCCGGCCCGCACCAGTTTGGGCAAATAGGTATCCAACGCATGGTATGGAAAACCGGCCAATTCAACAAAACTGGCCGACCCGTTAGCCCGGCGTGTGAGTGTAATACCGCATATCTCTGCGGCTTTGATGGCATCCTCCCCAAAAGTTTCATAAAAATCACCCACCCGAAAAAGCAACACCGCGTCAGGATACTTGTTCTTGACGGCATAATATTGCTTCATCAGCGGGGTTTCGACGTATTTATTGGGAGAGGTAGTCAATGTTAAAAGTCATTTAATGAATAGGTAAATATAGGAAAATCATGTTAATTGGTCTGCATTCGCTAAGCAGTAATGCCAAAATTGAAAGATAAAAATGATTCTCCTGTATTCACTTAAAAAATCACCACATAGGCACATAGGACACATTAGAAACTAGTGTGTCCTATGTGCCTATGTGGTGAAAAAAACTATCATTATCGTTCCTAAATCACTTCGCCTTCGAGATCGTTCCTGTCCTAATCAATAACATCAAACATATCGGTACAACCAGCCAGTGGAAGGATTGGGGCAGAAAGAACATGGAGATCAGGAAAAGGATCAGGACAACCGATGTAAGTTTCATGTACCAGGTCAATTTTGGTCTTAAGGACGGGAAGAACCATAGCACAGCCACCAAAAGATGGGTTGGCCATGCCCAGATCAGGTTGAGGTTCCATTTGGTCCAGGTCATTACCGAAATAAATGTGGTAAAGCAGAGAATCAAAGCGGCAATACCGAAGGCGGCAAAGATGGTAACATCCAGCCAGATGAACCTTTTCCTTTTCTTTCTTTCCCAAACTGTAAGTCCGGCTGTCACCAAAAAGAAGAACAGGATTACTACCGCCGGAGAGGTGAAAGAGAATGAGTTGTCGGGCAGCGGAGCCTGAATGATCATGGAACTGCCGGAAATCAAAGGCATCTGATGTCCATCCCTTGTGACGATTGCCTTTGACATATCATTCCCAAGATAATCAGGAAGGAACATCTTCTCAGAGAAAGTTGTGATGCGATCTGTAGGATTTCCAAGAGCCAGATTTATTCCTAGTCCGCTCCAACTGTTACCAGCAACATATTTGTCATTCAGGTCTCTGAAACTAAGCCTTTCATCACCGGACTTATCATATTGAATCTGCCCTTTGACGGTCTTTTCTATCTGAACACGCAATCTTGTCGCACAATTGTCGAAAAATTGATCGTATCTGTAAATCCGATTCTCCGGCTTATAATTTTCGACCAATGCATCATATAAAAATTGCTTTTCCTGTGGTGTAAAATCGAGCAGATATTCCCTGACGCTTCGTTTCTCCTCATAGAATTCCCTCATAAAAGAACCCATACGCTGCTTGGCAATTTCATAATCAGTTTCACCTTTGGCAAATCGCCAGGAAAATTTCAGGTAAGAAGAACCAAAATCGAAAGCACCGTAATGAAAAACGGTATCCATACCTGTCATTGGATCAATGACACGGATGGCCGCATGACCCCAGTAGGAATAGATCTCATCTCCAGGAGCGCATACCAGAAGGCTTATCCTTGCTGCCGGCGACAATGGCTGGGAGAAGCCTTGCAACGAAAGTGCAGTAAGAGTAAAAAGGAAGAATAATATTTTACGCATATGTCAATGTTAGTTGAAAATCTGTGAAACGGAATACAAGTTAAGGGTTACGCAAAAAATCATGATTATAGCGTTTTTTACTTTACTTGCCCTGAGCTTGTTGAAGGGTCCTTTTGCCTTTATCTCCAGTATCCAACTATGGCACCCATGGTCATGTACGTCACGATATCGAACCCGGCATGAAGCAGGAAGAGTTTGTAAGGTTGATTTTCGAAGAGCACATTGTACAATTTCGACATGGAGATCCAGCAGACGGCGATGATTGCACCCACAATCGCTCCAAAATCAGCACTTTGCCTTGGACCTAACACGGCCGATATCACAAGGGCGGCAATGGCAGCCGAGAGGAAGCTAAAAGTCATGATCATCCACATGGGTTTATTTGTTTTGAAATCCTCATCACAAAACCCGATTAGCCTGATCCACAACTTGCCAAAAAGCAAAGGCGAGTACCACAGGGAACCAATTATCAGATAAGAGAAGGCTGCCAGCATAATGGCCCATATATTTACTTTATCCATCAATGCAAACGTTTCCATATTTCAATTTTCGTTAAAAGCTATTTTGGACTAAACTACAAAAAAAAACAGACAAATGAACATTACAAAAGGTGCAGCAAATTGCTTCACCGACATACGGCGGATCGCAATGACGGTGCTTTTGGCTTGATTTGTGGTTAATAAAGGAAGCCTCATACGAATCAACCACAAGACTCCGTCATTGCGAACGCAGTGAAGCAATCTTCTCAATTAGTTGCCATTCAGATAGAACTCCTTGGTAAGCACCTTGAATTCAGCTGAATATATGTTATCACCTTCCAGTATAACCAGTTCATCGGTTACGGGATACACCGAAAATACAGAGAATTCAAGCAATACACGTTTAGGAGTCTTCCCTTTTTTTGGAATCACCACGGTTTTCCTTGAAAGATAAAATCCATTTAATCTGGCCGTTTCGCGAAAATCATCGAATGCCTCCATGGGGATGATGACAGCCAACCGACCGGTTGGTTTCAATATTTTTCTCGCACCTGCTATCAGCTGGGTAAAGGAGAGCGACACATCATGGCGAGCCAAAGAAGAGGCCACATTCGCGGGTTTCAAGGAACCTTTAAAGAAAGGGGGATTGCTGACAACCAGGTCGTAGCGGTCAGCACAAGACAAACAGAAAATGCCAAAATCGCCCGGGTATAGTTTAAGTCTTTCTTTCCATGGAGAATTTTGAAAATTAATCTGCGCATCCAAGCACGCTTCCTGGTTGATTTCTACAGCGTGTACGATTGCGTCTGACCTTTGTGTGAGCATCAGGGCAATTAAGCCGGTCCCTGTCCCAATATCCAAAATATGAAACGCCTCCTGCTCCATGCCCCATGCTCCATGCTCCATGCCCCATGCTCCATGCCCCATGCCCCATGCTCCATGCCCCATGCTATCTGCACTATGCCCCATGCTCTCTGCACCCGGCACCATGCACCATGCACCAAGCAGCACACCGTCCGTACCCACCTTTAGGGCAGATCTTTCCTGCTCTATTCTAAAATGCTTGAATTGAAACCAGTTGTTCGACATAAGAAAGTGCCTAGAGTGAACTAAAATGACTAGAGTGCCTATAGTTATGAACTCCGAACAAAATCAGCCAGAAGTATAAGTACTTTAGGCACTCTAGTCATTTTAGTTCACTTTAGGCACTTTTTATGAGGCCATCCTGCAGCCTGATCATCCTGTCTGTCATGCCGGCAAAATGATCATCGTGCGTGACAATGACAAAGGTATGGCCAAATTTTTCCCTTAAGGAGAAAAAAAGGCGGTATAATTCTTCCTGATTTTGTGAGTCAAGGTTACCAGAAGGTTCGTCGGCCAGGATCACGGAGGGGTCATTGATCAGCGCCCTGGCAATAGCAACCCTTTGCTTTTCCCCTCCTGAAAGTTGGGAGGGCTTGTGGCTTTCCCTCGACTGAAGGTCTAATATCTGTAAAAGTTCATGTGCCCGCTTCTCCACATCAGATTTCCTGGTACCCGCGATATATCCGGGAATACAAACATTTTCGAAGGCGGAAAATTCAGGCAGCAGATGATGAAACTGAAATACGAAGCCGATCTGTTTGTTCCGGAATCGTGAAAGCTCTTTTTCCCGCATGGCGAACAGATCCATACCATGAATGGTCACAGACCCTGAATCGGGCAGGATCAAAGATCCCAAAATTTGCAGAAGCGTGGTCTTTCCAGCCCCGCTGGCACCTACAACCGAAACGATCTCGTGCGGCTTCACAGTGAGAGAGACACCCCGGAGTACCTGAAGATTTCCGTATGATTTTGTAATTTGATTTGCCTCAAGCATTTTTTGAGTATATAACTATAAACAGAGTAGAAATAGTGATTTCGCGAAATTCAATCAATCAAAATATCGGTATCTACGAATTGTCAACTGTCAATTGTAAATTATTTTAACTCCTCATCAATTTTACGCGTGAAATCACCGCTCTTTTTCTGCACATTGTCCTTGAGGTTGTTGAATTCACTTTTTATATCAGTCGTCTGATCCGTAATTTCCCGCTTGATGTCATCAGTGGCTTTGTGGAACTCGCTCATCAGTTTCCCAACTGTCCTCGCAACACCCGGAATGGCATCCGCACCGAAGAACAGGAGGATAAAGAAGACGATAATCATGAGTTCACCGCCGCTGAAAAAAAGTAATGGATGTGTCATAGAAATACACTTTTTTACAAAGATAACAATCCTCTCAAAATTGATTCTCTTCTGCTTGATTTAGGGCAATAAAAAACCCGGAATTTTCAAATTCCGGGTTTTTTATGTGCAAAAGAATATCTTATTTATTTTCTTTTTTCAGTTTTCTCATCAGGGTATCATAGGCAACAGGTGTTGCAATGAACACGGATGAATAGGTTCCGAACATAATCCCCATTAAAAGGGCAAATACAAAACCTTTGATAGACGTACCACCGAAGAGGAAGATGGCAAATAACACCACCAAAACGGTAAGTGATGTACTGAATGTACGGCGCAAGGTACTGTTCATCGCATCGTTGTAAGTCTTCATCGGTTCTTGTTTCGGATGAAGATGTCTGTACTCCCGAATACGGTCAAATACGATAACCGTATCGTTGATGGAGTATCCTATGATCGTCAGTACAGCTGCAATGAAGGACATATCCACTGAAAGCGAGAAGGAGAGCCATCCATCCAGCAATGAATACATACCGATAACGATGATGACGTCATGCGCCAGTGAAACCAGACCTCCCAGACCAAACTGCCAGTTTCTGAAACGAACGGCAATGTACAGAAAGATGATTAGCAATGAGAAGAAGATCGCCATGATAGCATGCTTCTTGATATCATCCGAAATGGTAGGACCGACTTTCTGCGAACTCATCCTGTTATTGGCAAGGAATTTTTCCAATGTAACATCCGGCTCAAGATAGGATTTCATCCCGTTGAACAGTTTGGCCTCAACCTCTGCATCAACTTTCTCAGTTGTCTCAGCGATCCTGTAATCGGTCGTAATACGTACCTGGTTATTGGCACCAAATGTTTTCACTTCAGGAGGATTTCCGAACTCAGCAGTTAGTTTCATGGCAACATCCTCGACGATCACATCCTTAGGCAGTCGAACCACATAGGTACGGCCTCCCTTGAAGTCGATCGAATAATTCATGCCCTTAAAGACAACAGAAAGAATAGAGATCGCAATCAGGGTACTTGAAATGAAGTAGAAAACCTTTCTTTTCTGAATGAAAGGAAGATGAACGTGACGCAACCATTCAGCAGAGAATTTAGTTACATAGGTGATCTTTTTACCTTCGTCAAGCCAGCGTTCGAAGATGAAGCGAGAGATGAACCAGGCTGTGAAGAGTGACATGGCAATACCTACCAGCAAGGTAGAAGCAAAACCCTTGATTGGGCCTGTACCGAATACATACAATACGACCCCTGTCAGGAATGAAGTGACGTGACCGTCAATGATTGCAGACAAGGCATGATGATATCCGTCCTTTATAGCGAGTCGCATGCCTTTGCCGGCACGAACCTCCTCCTCTATTCGTTCGTTGATCAATACGTTCGCGTCAACTGCCATACCCATGGTAAGCACGATACCCGCGATTCCAGGCAGGGTAAGTACAGCACCGAGTGAGGCAAGAATTCCAATCTGGAAGAATAAGTTGACCAGAAGAGCCACGTTGGCAGTCAAGCCACCCTTCATACTGTAGAAGAACAACATGTAGGCCAGCACCAGGATAAAGGCGATCGCGAATGACCACATACCGCTGTTGATCGATTCCTTACCCAATGTCGGACCAACAATTTCTTCCTGTACGATACGTGCCGGAGCAGGCATCTTACCCGATTTCAACATGTTGGCTAAGTCTTTTGCCTCATCAATCGTAAACTGGCCTGAAATTTCTGTGCGGCCTCCGGGAATTTCTCCCTGGACAGTAGGATACGATTGAACATAATCGTCCAAAACTACGGCGACACTTTTGCCCACATTCTCGCGGGTAATGCGTTGCCACGTCTTTGCACCTTCAGCATTCATGGTCATGTCGACCACACTGGCAGCCTTGTTCTGACCAAAGTCCTGGCGGGCTTCTGTCACACAACCCCCGTCGAGCGGAGCGCGGCCATCGCGGCTGGAGACCTTGATCGCAATCAGGGAGTAGAAGTTTCCTTCCGGAGAAGTCGGTTTGGCAGTCCACCTGAATATCATCGTCCGGGGGAAAACGGATTTGACCTGAGGTAATTTGAGGTATTCGTTAACCTTGGCAGTATCTTTAAAATGTGCATAACCTACAATCGGACCGCGGGCAATCTGGCCTTCACGGGAAGTGTTGGGTGTCAATACGGAGAAAAGCGGAAAATTCTTGGCAATATCTTCTGTAGATCCTGCCGCGAGGGAATCTTTTTCCTGTTTCTTGATTTCACTAACGAGACTGCTCGCTGCTCCCGGAGTTGCAGGGGTTGCAGTCGTTGCAGTGGCAGCGGGGATTACAGGAGTGGTTGCCTGAACGGCCTTCACCTCACGCAATCTCTTGTTGGCTTCGAGCAGGTAGGAATAAACTTCACTGTTTTCGTAAGTCTCCCAAAATTCGAGATTCGCAGTACCCTGAAGTAGCTTGCGTACACGGTTGGCATCCTTGATCCCAGGTAGTTCAACCAGGATCCGGCCCTTGGTTTGAAGTTGCTGGATGTTTGGTTGTGTTACACCAAAACGGTCAATACGTGTTCGGAGGATCTGGAATGAATTGTCGATGGCTGCATCAGCCTCCTTACGTATCACTGAGAGAACCTGTGCATTGGTAGAGTTGTAACTAACCTTATCCCTTAAATCGAGGGTGTTGAATACCGATGCCAGTTTGGCATTGGGATCTATCTGTTCAAATGCTTTTCCAAATAAAGTTACGAAGTCATCCTGGCTGGTCTTCTGTTTTTGAAGAGCCAGTTCAATGGCCTTTGTAAATGTGGGATCGGTGCTGTACCCGGATAAGGCATGAATCAGGTCTACAACGGATACCTCCAGGATAACGTTCATACCGCCCTTCAAGTCAAGACCCAGCGGTAACTGGTACTCCTTGACCTCTTTGAAGGTATATTTCCTTAATCCCAGGAAATTGTACACAGGTTGGTTGGCAATGGAGTCGAGATAACGAGACTCCAGTGACTTGGCAATAGCCTCCTGGTCAATGACTGTAGCACTTGGGTTATCCTTTTTTGCTTTGGTTACACCGTAAGCGGCGGCATCATTCTCAATTTTAATCGCCTTGTAGGTAAAGTAGAGCTGGTAAAAACAAACCAAACCTAACAAAATGGCGACGAGCCTGATCAATCCTTTATTCTGCATTGGAAAATCGGTTTTTTATTTTCTAATCTTGGTTAACTTCCTAATCCTAAAAAAACATAGTGCGCAAAGATATTTATTTTTTTGATATTAAATAGTTGAAGATTAAGGTTTGTAGTTCGAAATATGAAAAAGCGCACAACAATTTTATTGTCAGATAAGTAACTTGTATTTTTCGCGCAAAGCATGCAAGGATCGCAAAGAAATAAAGGAAAAATCTTTGCGATCCTTGCATGCTCTGCGCGAACCAATGACACAAGTTATTCAAAAGAAGAGAAAAGAATCAACCAGATCCAATAATTCCGGACAGCGATTCTTACAATAAAATAGTCAGATTTTGATAATCTATCAATGCTTTCTCGCGGGAAAAAAAATCGCTTCCTAACAACCCGGCAATTTTTTTGTCCGAATATCTGGCATATTCTTCATTGATATGGTGCAGATCAACAATGGCAACCCTGAGCGCATCAAAACTGTACCCTCCCAGACTGAATTTCCTGATCCATCCGGTTGTCGTTTCGACCATTTCTTTCCCTAGTCCTGTAGCCATTGATCCTTCGGATTCCTCCCCGACAAAAAAAATAGCGACTGCCCTGTCAACAACACTTTTTGAGGCGCCCGTATCAACTACCCACCAGTAATTCTCCTGCCCCTCTATTTCTGCAGCAACCAGCAAATGGAGCGTCTCTTCCTCCAACTCAACGATTACCATCGGAATTATTCTTTTCTTTTCCATCTTGCGAAGTAAATGAAAAGTGGAAAGTGAAAAATGAAAGATGAAAAGATATTTCGGTATTTTTTGGAATTTCTACAGAAAACCAAATTTGTTGGATCAACCGAAAAATACAAGAGTCGTTCCAAAAAATGAAACGACCCTTGTAAATATCACAAATTGAGTATCCGGTTTTCCGGGTTAATGTTAATGCTATTTATGAAGAACCCTACAAATTACAGATGTCCCGTAACTTGAAACCCGTAACCTGTAACTTAAATTTTTTATTGTTTGTTCAAATCATCAAGAACATTCATGACTTCACGCACGTGCCCTTCACTCTCCTTCATCATGGCTGCCTCTTTTTCGTTCAACTGAAGTTCAAAGATTTTCTCGATACCATGTTTGCCAAGAACAACGGGAACACCCAGGTAACAATTGTCAATTCCATATTCTCCCTTCAACTGAATGCAGACCGGGAAGATTCTGCGCTGATCCTTTATGATGGCTTCGACCATTTGGGCTGCAGCTGCACCTGGTGCATACCAGGCAGAAGTACCCATCAGTTTAACTAATTCACCACCGCCAACCTTGGTGCGCTGAACAATGGCATCCAGTCTTTCTTCTGAAACCAGTTCCGTAACCGGGATTCCTCCAACAGTCGTGTAGCGTGTCAGTGGTACCATGGTATCGCCGTGGCCACCCAACAACATGGCGGTAATTTCTTTCTGTGAAATATTCAGTTCATCCGAAAGAAAGGCGCGGTAGCGGGCTGTATCAAGAATGCCTGCCATACCCAGAACCCTTTCGCGCGGAAATCCGGAAGTAACATGAGCCTGGTAGGTCATCACGTCCAGTGGATTGGAGACAATCACCAAAATGGTATTGGGGGAATATTTGACGATATTTTCAGTTACAGATTTCACGATTCCGGCATTTACCTGAATCAAGTCATCCCGGCTCATTCCCGGTTTACGGGGAAGCCCGGATGTGATCACAACAACGTCAGAGTTGGCGGTCTTAGAGTAATCATTGGTGACACCGATGGTCTTCGTATCGTAACTATTGATGGGGGCTTTCTGCCAGATATCGAGTGCTTTTCCTTCAGCGATCCCCTCCTTGATGTCAAGAAGAATCACTTCATTCACAACTTCGCGCGATGCCAGAACATCCGCACAGGTGGCTCCAACGTTTCCTGCTCCTACAACTGTAACTTTCATAGTCGATAAATTATTGTATAAAATTGTCTGCAAAAATAGTTTAGATATTCAATAGTTGATTTAAAATTTGCCAAGATTAACGTTAATTTAATCAGAACTGAGTCTTAAAAATCATCTTGTTTACGCAAACCATGCAAAGAAGATACGAAGAGTATAATAAAAACGCCTCAATTCCCGAAAACGGGAGGGTTTACCATGCGTTCCTTCGTGAAAATCAATGCGTAATTAAGCGTTCCTCAATCCATTAACTTTCTAATGTCTGCAATAATCCTGTCTGCCAACTCATTAGCCTTCCTTGAAGTACTGCTTTCAGAGTAGATCCGAATAATTGGTTCAGTATTGGATTTTCGTAAGTGGACCCATTCCCTGTCAAAATCAATCCGGATACCATCCACCTCGTTGATTTTTTCATTTTTGTAAAGTGACCTGACATTTTTCAATACCTCTTCAAAATTGATATTTCCCGTCATCTCAATCTTTTTCTTCGCCATAAAATAGGATGGGTACTTTGCACGAAGTTCTGAGCATTTCACGCCGCTTTTGGCCAGATGAGTAAGGAACAAACCAATCCCGACTAGGGCATCACGCCCGTAGTGGCTTTCAGGGTAGATTACTCCCCCATTGCCTTCTCCCCCAATCACTGCAGAAGTTTCTTTCATGGTACGAGTCACATTTACCTCCCCAACTGCCGAAGGAGTGTATTTTACACCATATTTCTCGGAAACATCCATCAATGCCCTTGATGACGATAGGTTGGATACGGTGTTCCCGGGAGTATTGGACAGGATATAATCTGCAATGGCAACCAGGGTATACTCTTCATTGAACATCGAACCATCCTCGCTGATAATGGCCAGTCGATCCACATCCGGGTCAACTACGAAGCCGACATCCACGCTATTTTGAGTCATTTGGGATGCTGTATCAACCAAATTTTCAGGAAGCGGTTCAGGCTGATGGGCAAAATTTCCGTCAGGCATGCAGTTTATCTCCAATATTCTGTTAACACCCAGCGCTTTCAGCAATTTGGGAAGTACCACCCCGCCCACTGAATTGACAGAATCAATGGCAACATGCAAATTGGCTTTGCTGATGGCATCCACATCGACAAGTTTCAAATCCAAAACTTTCTGAATATGATAGTCTGTATAATCCGCCTGATGGATTTTACCAAGATCCTCAACATCTGAAAAATTAAATTCGGAGGCTTCTGCAATAGTCAGTATCCGCTTACCCTCCAAATCATTGAGGAATTCTCCGTCACTGTTCAGTAACTTCAGGGCATTCCACTGTTTCGGATTGTGGCTGGCCGTCAGGATGATTCCCCCGTCTGCCTTTTCAGCAGAAACTGCCAGTTCTGTGGTTGGCGTCGTAGCCAGTCCAATATCAGTTACATCTGCTCCCATGCCAATCAGCGTACCTGTTACCAGCCTGTTGACCAAATCTCCGGAAATCCGGGCATCGCGGCCTACCACGAGTTTCAACTTTTGACCGGCAGGCACACCCTCCCGAACCCAGGCAGCATAGGCCGCGGTGAACTTCACGACATCCAAGGGTGTAAGACCTTCTCCAGGAACTCCACCGATGGTACCTCTTATTCCGGAAATAGATTTAATCAAGGTCATCCTATATTGTTTTTTTAATGATTCGTATTCTTTGCTTCAACTTCTGCCTCCATGCTCTATGCCCCATGCCCCATGCCACATGCTCCATGCCCCATGCCCCATGCCCCATGCCCCATGCCCCATGCCCCGAGCTTCCTTACCATTGTGCAAAATTGTCAAAATATCCTTGTTTTTCAATGGATGATCCCTAATTGATGAAGATCACTGTATTATATCCGTTTTTTTTGCGAAATTTGCAGCGGAATAGTAATTAAGTTTTGCGAATAATTCATTTTCGGATCAATTGCATTGTAAAATTCACTAATTCAGAATTATATATCATTGTCAATTGTCCATTTTCAATTGTCAATTACTTAGTTGAAAACATGAAGAGAGAAAGAGGACAGGAGCGCGATTCAAAGCGTACCGTCGGAAAACGTAGTCCGGGGAGCAGGCCCCGCATTAAAAAAGAAGAGACGACCGGAACGACCGGACGATCAAAACGGGTGATCAGAACCGGAACCGCCTACTCCGAAGACGTAGTCAAAGCCAGAAAAAAAATTGACATACCGCCACCAATTGGAGCAGGAAAACGAATCGGAAAATCAAAACCGGAATCTTCGAAGGAAGAAAGTGCAAGACCAAAAAGAGTTTTCAAAGAGCGGACATCAGATATTTTTCGCCGCAATGTGATCAACAAACCCGTGGCAAAGCGATTTGAAGAGACGGAAACGGATAGTTTCCTGACCACCAAAGGCAAAGTCCTACGCGGAAGATTAGGAAAGAGGAACGTGATTGACTCCCTCGACAGGGAAAAGCGAAATACTGTTTCCAAAAAGCCAAAAAATGACGGAACAATCCGGCTGAATCGTTTCATTGCCAACTCAGGCATGTGTTCCCGCCGAGAGGCAGACACCTACATTGCCACTGGCTGTGTTACCGTAAACGGAGAAATCGTGTCAGAAATGGGACATAAAGTCCAAACTGGCGATTCGGTCAGTTTCAATGGCAAACTTCTTACCATTGAAAAGAAGGTATATGTATTACTCAACAAACCCAAGGGATTTGTGACCACGGTTGAGGATCCCCACGCGGACAAGACTGTGATGGATCTGGTGCAGCATGCCTGTTTTGAGCGCATTTATCCTGTTGGCAGATTGGATAAGAATACGACCGGACTGTTGTTGTTCACCAACGACGGCGATCTTACCAAAAGACTTACCCATCCTAAATACAACCGCAAAAAAATCTACCACGTCCATTTGGATCAGAAAGTATCCAAAGCACACCTCGATGAGATCATCAACGGAGTGACGCTTGAAGATGGTTTTGTAGCTGCCGATTCGGTCAGTTATGCGGATGAAGAGGATAAAAAGCAGGTGGGTATCGAAATCCATTCCGGAAAGAATAAGATTGTTCGCCGCATTTTTGAGCACCTCGGGTACAAGGTAGTCAAATTGGACAGGGTCTATTTCTGTGGATTGACGAAGAAAAATCTACCACGAGGGAAATGGCGTTTCCTTACACAGGATGAAGTCAATATGCTTAAAATGAGCTCCAATTAGCTATTCTCGTGTCTCTGTAATATTTTCCTCCTTTTGGAGACTAATCAAATAACGTGAAAGAGGATTTTTTGCGAAATATCACCCAAAACCAGGGGATTATCCACAAGGTCACCAGAATATACTGTGATAATGAGGATGATCGCAAAGATCTTTTTCAGGAGATTCTGATTCAGTTATGGAAATCCTATGACAAATTCAGGGAACAATCGAAATTCTCGACCTGGATGTACAGAGTTGCCATCAACACAGCAATCACCAACTTCAAAAAAGATGCAAAAAGCAGAAAGAAGACAGAGATCGGTAAAGACCTCTATCTTTTGGCTGATGAGCCATATGATTATGAAAAAGAGGAGCATCTGAATCTGCTCCATAAGGCAATTAACCAACTTACTGGGATTGAAAAATCAATTACCTTGCTCTATCTTGAAGATAAACCCTATGAAGAAATCTCCGAAATTACAGGAATATCACAAAATTATGTGCGTGTAAAGATGAACAGGATCAAGAAAAAACTGGAATCCTTAGTTAAAAGCAGACAGATTAATTAGATGGAATTAAACGAATTTAAAAAGGCCTGGCAACAGGCAACCTCTGATACAGTCCTGGAGAAAAATCTGGACGCCTCAAAAATCAATGAGATGCTTCATCGCAGAAGCAAAGGTATTTTGTCGCGGCTGGACAGAAGTGTCAGATTCGGGATATGGTTCCTTGTTTTCTTCTTTTTTCTGACTCTTGCGGATCAATTACTGCCTGTTGATGCAATTTTCCCTGCCAGTTGGAAAGCTTCAATCGATGTTGTTCCATTATGGATCAACATTCTCGAATGGTTCGTGAATTTTTTCCTGATGCTGTCCATCCTGATATTTGTAGCAAGGTATCGCCGCCTGCAACTGCAGACACTGGCCAATCAGGATTTAAAAGGTACAATAGAAAAGGTGCTTAAACTTCTGGATACCTTTAAAAAGGAGTTTTACCTTGCTTTAATAATCCTGATGTCGGGGATCGGACTTGGATTTCTTTCGGGAGCCCGCCAGGGATTTGAATCGATCAAAATGAACCAGACACCTTCCACGTTTGCAATTGTTATTGTCGCGACAGTCATGATCATTTTGCTGGGTTTGTTAATTGGATCAATATTCTATATCTTTCACAAAGGTTTTAATCTATTATTCGGCAAGTACCGCGACCAATTAATCCAATCTTTAAATGAACTCCAGGAGATCGAAGAATAATCTGCGCAATTATTTTCTTTCTCTGCTTTTGTTCATCCTATCAGGTTTTGTCGGAAAGGCGCAGACTGCTGTCATCCACGGCCTTGTTATCAGCGAAACAGAACAGTCTCCTTTAGCGTTTGTCCATCTCCGCTTTGATGCCGGCAATACTGGCACTGTTTCCTCGATTGACGGAAATTTCGTTGTCCCTGATACGGTTAAAAAAATACAGTTCAGCTACATAGGCTATAAACCACTAGCATTGCCACTGAAAAAATCCGGGAAAGCTGTCTGGATCGTCAGCCTCGTCCCCGACAATAAATTGCTCAGCACGATTGAGGTTTACCCGGGTAGAGATCCGGCATATAAAGTCATGGAGGCGGTTCTGGCCCATGCTGATGAAAATAATCCGGAGAAACTTGAAAGCTATCAATTTATGGCTTATCACAAGTTCTGGCTTTCTGCAGACCCTCTTTCCGACCAGAAAATAAACGGTAAAAAGAAAATCACAGCAAAGGAACTTGAAAGGTTGCAGCAGAAATTCGAATCCAATCACATGCTTCTGATTGAAACAACGAGTAAAAAGAGGTTTCTTCAGCCTAACCACCTGAACGATGAAATTCTGTCATCGAGAGTTTCCGGACTAAAAAAAGATGCGTTTTTTCTGTTGGCCACTCAACTTCAGAGTTTTTCCATATATAGGGAGAATTTTACGATGCTGAGCAAAAATTATCTCTCTCCTGTCAGTAAATCAGCTCTGAGAAACTATGCCTTTGTGCTGGAAGATACCCTTCAAATCAACAAAAAGGACACAGTTTACCGGATCAGGTTTCATCCCGCCAAAGACCGTAACTTCGACGGACTCAAGGGGTTTCTGCATATCACAACCCATGGGTATGCGGTTCAGAGCGTCATCGCAGAACCTGCAAGCACTGAAAAGAAGGATATGTATGCTTCAATCCAGCAAAATTATGAAGAACTGGAATCGGGACACTGGTTCCCAAAAGCATTGAATGCGGCGATTAATTTCAAAATGACCACATCGCTTCCCGTTGATTCGCTGCAAAAAAAGCGCACACCTATTGAACTTTCCATCACAGCCAACAGCCGGACCTATCTGTACCAGGCAACGGTGGATATTCCTCTTGATCCGAAAACATTCCCGAAATACGGGGTCACAGTTTCCAGAGAAAGTATAGACTCTCTCATGGAGCCCAACGGATTCAGGTATATACCCCTGACACAGAAAGACTCAATTACTTACCAGTACCTCGACAGCCTGGGGCAAAAAGCCCATCTTAACAGTAAAATGAAATTGATTCATGCCCTGTCACTCGGAACCTTCCCGATAGGACCCGTCAGCATCAATTTCATGTACCTTTTCGGATACAATATCAACGAAGGATACAAAATCGGACTCGGATTGGAAACTAACAGAACATTCTCCAAATACTATGCGCTTGGAACCTATTTTACCTATGGAACAACGGATGGTGCTTTCAGGCATGGAGAGTGGATCAGGATATATCCGACGGGTTATCCGGATATCAAGATCGAACTAAGCCACAAGAACATCAAAAAGGAATATGGCGTAGAAGAGATGCTTACCGACTTCGATATCTTCGAACCTGAATATTTCAGGTCACTGTTGATCAAAAACATGTATCAAACCAACAATTATACCGCAAGTATCGAGTTGCGACCCATTCAACCCCTCAACCTAAAACTCTTCGTGGATCAGGCAACCAATTACAGGCTATCATACGGCAACTTCACTACTCCCCAATGGAATCCGTTTCAACTCTCCAGGGCCGGATTTGAAGTCAGGTACTCTCCGGGAATTACGTTCATGAACGACCCGGATGAGCTGATACAGAGTTCGCCGCCATTATCCGATTATTATTTTTCCCTGATTCAGGGATTGAGAATGTTTAACAGCGAATATCAATTCACAAAAATTGATGCCAAGGCCAAGTTTAAAATCAGGTTATCGGCCATGGGAACCACCTCTTTCATGATCAGGGGCGGAAAGATTTTTAATGACGTACCCATCACCGACTGGTTTCACGGATACGGCAGTTATTCAGGCGACTTCACATTGCTGGCTCCTTATTCATTTGCTACCATGCGTTTGAATGAATTTTCTGCGGATCAGTATGCGGCACTTCACATCCGGCACAGTTTTGGAAGCGGTTTTATTCCCTCCTGGTATTTTATCCGGCCCGAACTTGCATTGGCGCAGAATATAGGTATAGGTTCCCTGAAACAGAAATATACCGACGAATCCGGTGCAGTGGATTTCCGAAAAGGATATTATGAGTCGGGGATCGAACTAAACAGGATTATCAATTCCAATTTTGTAGGATTCGGATTCGGCGCTTACTACAGGTATGGACCCTACCGGATCAGCGTACCCGCTCAGAATTTTGCCTATAAATTTACCATTAATTTCAAGTTCTCAGGGAAATAGCTATTAGCAGTTAGCTATTGGCTTTTAGCTGTTATACATTGGCTCTTGGCTGTTGGCCTGGCCCAGAGGAAAATACAGGGAGTTCCAGTCTCCCAGTCTCCTAGTCTCCCAGTCTGTCTTTCACTCGTATCGAAGCGCCTCGATCGGATCCAATTTGGCAGCCTTGACGGCCGGGATTACACCTGAAGCAAAACTCACAAACAGACACAAGGTGACTCCACCAATGATCCATTCCCATGGGATGATAAAGGCGCTGCCAATCAGCAAAGAGACACCATTTCCCGCCAATATTCCGAGAAGGATGCCCAATAATCCACCCATCTGCCCAATAATGATTGATTCGATCAGAAATTGCTGCCGGATTGTACCGGAGTTGGCGCCTATGGCCTTTCGGATGCCTATTTCCCGGGTTCTTTCAGCTACGGTAACAAGCAGGATATTCATCAGACCAATGGCAGCGCCCAGCAGAGTGATCAAACCGATGATGGTTGCAGCCATGGTTACATATTTAATGTTATCCAATAGAATATTGACTAGATTATCACTTTTTTCCACAATAAAATCACTGTCGTCCGAGATATTAAGTTTACGGATATTCCTGAAAACTCCTTCGGCCTCACCCGTGGCAGCATCCATAAGCTGCGCAGAAGCCGGGTGAACGCTTATCTTGAAATTCATATTCGGCCGGGCAAAATATTGCCTGACATTAGTGAAAGGTAAAAAAACAAGCCGGTCGCCGGTTTCGCCAAATCCGCTACCCTTCGATTTTAGAATACCGATTACCATGTACTTCCCACTCCCAATGGAGAGCAATTTCCCGAGTGGATTTGCATCCTTCGGGAAAAGTTTGGGCACCATCTCCGCACCGATCATGGCCACATTGGTCCCGTCAAAAGCTTCCTCCATGGAGAAATTCCGTCCGTTATCCAAATCATATCCGGCCGTGGCGATGTAATTTTCGTCAATCCCCCGGACAATCACGTTGGGATTGGTCTTTTTTGATTCATATTTTACAGTTGCAGTATTGGTTGCCATCACAGAGATGGAAACAGTAGCCGGGAAATGGTATTGCTCGCGGAAATCCTTTGCCTGAAAATAGCTGATGTAACTGTAGTTTTTGGAACGATAGCGCTGATTGCCAATCTGGATTCTCATTCCCCTGCTCTGCAGCGAAAAGGTATTGGCTCCAAGGCGGGTAAAGTCGGCAGTAATGGCATTCTTGATAGAATCAATGGCGGTGAGTATGCCTACGAGCGCAGATATTCCGACCGCTATGATCAAAATCGTCAATACCGAACGAAGGAGATTGCTCTTGATCGACTGAAAGGCAATACTTATATTCTCAACAACCAATGGTTTTAGAAACATATAACTGATAATAAATTACAAATTACAGATTACAAATTAAATCGCATTGAATGCATAAAGGTAATAATGAATCAATGACAATGCAAGTCAATTACCATGAAACTCAGATAATCGAATTTCTGTATAAATTTCATGATTGATTTTCCTTATTCACACTATCTGTTAAAATAATTCAGATAAAATAGCCAATTTTGCAAAAACACATTTGAGTTAAAACATTGATTGTAATTTTAATTGATTAGAGGTGTTTATAGCCCTTTCCACTGTATCATTTTTAATTTTTAATTTCTAATTTCTAATTTTTAATTGATCGATTATGGCCTACGATATTGAAATGATCAAGAAAGTCTATGCTGAGTTTCCACAGAAGACTGAAAAGCTGAGAAAATTAGTGGGCAAACCGCTTACCCTGACCGAAAAAATACTGTATGCCCACTTGTCAGAAGAACTGCCGGCCCAACAGTTTGAACGCGGTGTATCCTATGTGAATTTCAATCCGGATCGTGTAGCCATGCAGGATGCAACAGCCCAGATGGCGCTGCTTCAGTTTATGCAGGCAGGCAAGGATGAAGCTGCTGTCCCATCCACTGTTCACTGCGACCACCTGATTCTGGCCAAGGAGGGTGCTGATCAGGATCTGATCAATGCGGAGAATGTCAATAAGGAGGTGTACAATTTCCTGGCGACTGTTTCAAAAAGATATGGCATCGGGTTCTGGAAGCCGGGTGCAGGGATCATCCACCAGGTTGTGCTTGAGAACTATGCTTTCCCGGGTGGGATGATGGTTGGTACTGACTCACACACCGTCAATGCCGGTGGACTTGGAATGGTGGCCATTGGTGTAGGTGGCGCAGATGCTGTGGATGTGATGACCGGAATTCCCTGGGAACTTAAATTCCCCAAACTGATCGGAATTAAGCTCACAGGGAAACTGAAAGGCTGGACTTCGCCCAAGGATGTGATTCTGAAGGTTGCCGGTATCCTTACCGTTAAAGGCGGGACAGGCGCCATTGTAGAGTATTTCGGAGAAGGTGCTTCCACAATATCCTGTACTGGTAAAGGAACCATCTGTAATATGGGCGCCGAGATTGGTGCAACCACATCTATTTTTGGCTATGACGAAAATATGGCCAAATACCTGAAAGCTACAGGCAGAACAGACATTGCCAACATGGCTGACCTGATCGCTTCCCACCTGAACGGTGATCCAGAAGTGTACCTGCAACCCGAAAAATATTTTGATGAACTGATTGAAATCAACCTTTCCGAATTGGAGCCCCATATCAACGGACCTTTTACACCTGATC
This sequence comes from uncultured Bacteroidia bacterium, assembly GCA_903902325.1. Lineage (GTDB taxonomy): Bacteria > Bacteroidota > Bacteroidia > Bacteroidales > Prolixibacteraceae > CAINVV01. The sequence continues at coordinate 2,850 of CAIUUO010000243.1, read as the reverse complement.
TGGCCACTCCCCTTTCGCAGTTCAAAAAAGTAGCAAGGGAAAAGAACTGGCCACTCGAAATGCAGGTAGGACTGATCGGCTCCTGTACCAATTCTTCCTACGAGGATATGGCGCGGGCCGCTTCCGTGGCACTCCAGGCTAAGGCTAAAAATCTCAAAGTAAAAGCCAAATACACGATAACACCTGGTTCCGAACTCGTTAGGTATACTGTCGACAGGGATCAGTTTCTGAAGGCGTTTGAATCGATTGGCGGTGTTGTCCTTGCCAATGCCTGCGGTCCGTGCATCGGACAATGGGCCCGTGAAAATGCGGATAAGTTGCCAGAGAATTCCATTATGACCTCTTTCAACCGTAATTTTGCCAAAAGGACGGATGGCAATCCAAAAACACATGGTTTTGTTGCCTCGCCCGAGATAGTTACCGCTTTTGCCATTGCAGGCACACTCGATTTTGATCCTGTAACCGATTACCTGATCAACGAAAATGGGGAAAAGGTGAAACTGGATGAACCGCACGGGGATGACCTCCCGGCAAGGGGATTTGATGTGGAAGACGCGGGATTGATTCCTCCTTGCAAAGATTTCAGACACCTTGTAGTTACCGTAGACCCTGCCTCCGACAGATTGCAACTTCTCGAGCCCTTTCAACCCTGGAACGGTCAGGACATGACAAATCTCTCCCTGCTCATCAAGGCCCGCGGCAAATGTACAACCGACCACATTTCAATGGCCGGTCCCTGGTTGAAATACAGGGGGCATCTCGACAATATCTCCAACAACATGCTGATCGGAGCTGTCAACGACTTCAACGGAAATACGAACACAGTGCTCAATCAGTTAACAGGAAACTACGGCACAGTTCCTGATACGGCAAGATCCTATAAAAAATCAGGGATTGGCTCAGTGGTTGTCGGAGATGAAAACTACGGAGAAGGATCTTCCCGTGAACATGCCGCCATTGAACCCCGTCATCTTGGCGTGAAAGCGGTACTGACCCGTTCTTTTGCGCGCATTCACGAAACAAATCTCAAAAAACAAGGGATGCTGGCGCTTACTTTTGCAAATCCGTCAGACTACAACCTGATTAGGGAAGAGGACCGCATCGATATCCTCGGACTTCAGCACTTTTCCCCGGGTACACCGTTGAAACTGGTTTTACACCACAAAGACGAAACCTTCGATGAAATACTGGCGAAACACACTTACAACGATCAGCAAATCAAATGGTTCCAGAATGGATCCTGCCTGAATTACATCAAACTCAGCCATTGATCCGATACGATAAACAGCAAGAAGGCCGGGGGATATTCCCGGCCTTCTTGCTTATTTATTATTGGTTAAACTGCTGATTAAAAGACTTTATAAATTTTTAATTTTAAAATTAACATTTTTTAAGATAATTGCAGAACAACTTCATCCATTGCTGAATAAATTTGAGCAACGTTATGAGCGAATTTTAAATCTGGTTTATCCCATAAAAACGATCAACTATGAAGAAAAGTTCAACTTCTTATGATAAGATGACTAACAAAAACGAGTCTGATTTGCAAATGAGAAACCTACAAAACGACACAGATTTACTTCTGGAAGAAAACACCGAAATGATGAGTGTACTCAACGACCTCGGTGAACTGGAAGATTTGACTGAACTTTACGGAAGCAAGGACGACATCATCTGATGTGCTGAACTGACCTGTTTCCTCACTTGTTTTTAGATATCTCCATCTAACCTTTCTAAATTGATCTCCAGAATTTGAACTTTTTTCAGTTCAATTCCAGTCGTCCAATTATCTGAAAAACCCCTTTGAACAATAAACCATCCCACACGCTGATTATATTGCTTGGACCGACAGGTGTCGGTAAAACTGCAATGAGTAACCGTATAGCCGATCATTTTCAGACTGAAATAATTTCCTGCGATTCAAGACAACTCTTTAAGGAGATGACGATTGGAACTGCGGTTCCGGAAGATGAACTTTTAAACAGGATAACCCATCATTTTATCCGCTCTCACTCAATTTTTGATCCGTATAACGCTGCAAGGTTTGAGGCAGATGTGCTGGAATTGCTACATACCCTATTTGTCAAACATCCTTTGGTTTTAATGACCGGTGGTTCGATGCTTTACATTGATGCCGTATGCAAAGGAATTGATGATTTGCCTGATATCGATCCGGAACTTAGGGCTACTTTGGGAGAACGCATGAAACATTTTGGGATCAACCATATGAGGGCTGAACTAAAATTACTCGATCCTGCATATTACCATGAAGTTGATCTTCAAAATCCGGTTCGTATTCTTCATGCACTGGAGATCTGTTATACAACCGGAAAAACATTCACGTCGCAGCGGACAAATACTGTTAAGGAAAGGAATTTCAGGACTATAAAGATTGGCCTCAACCGCGACAGGTCTGAATTGTATGAAAGGATTAACAAAAGGGTAGATGAAATGATGCACAACGGTCTGGAACAGGAGGCCAGGAACCTGTATCCCAATCGTCAACTGAACACATTGAATACAGTGGGTTACCGCGAATTATTCGACTTTTTTGACGGGGCCTGTACACTCGGAGATGCCGTTGAAAAAATCAAGGCCAATACGCGGAAATATGCGCGGAAACAACTTACCTGGTTCAGGAAAGATCCTGAAATTCATTGGTTTCATCCGGATCAGCAGGAGGCGATTCTGAAATTAATTACAAATTAAAAATTAAGAGTGTTCAAAACATTTATTATACGATAAAAAGTTCTTTGAAATTTTGAAATATAGGGGATGTTAACAGTTTTTATGTTGATGTTAACCGGTTGTGTTGTATGAATTCCTCAATTCGCTGGTTATGAACAATTT
>CAIUUO010000242.1 GCA_903902325.1 uncultured Bacteroidia bacterium | reverse complement strand
GAAATACCCACGAGAATATTTTCACATCAACCGAAAATGATTACGTGGGTATTCCATGCGACCTTTGAAAAACAAAATATAAACGCATGAAAACTGTCCATTTTTTAGCAACCTCATTTCTGGTTTTAGCCTTGGCTATCCAACCGAGTAAATCTTTTGGTATCAGCGGAAAACTGATTGCCGGCACGTCAAAAATAAATATTACATCGAAGTCGGACAACGCGTTGCACGATTCACTGTTTGCACGTTGTCTTGTCCTTGATATTCAGGGTGAACGAATGGCTTTCGTTTCTGTCGACCTCGGCATTTATACCAGCACACAGGTTGAGATACGCTGTAAGGAAAAGTACGGTATATCACAATTGTTTTTGAGTTCCTCTCATACCCATTCAAGCGGAAAAACTGACAAACCATTTATCGAGTCGCAGATTGTAAAATGTGTTGGGCAAGCAGTTAAAAATATGTTTCCTGCAAAAATAGTGGCCGGGCACAGGAGTTTCCCGCAATTGGGGTTTAACAGGTTAGTCGTTCGCGAAGACGGCCATTCACGTGAATCGTGGTATTCAGACGATCATTATACCTCCGAAAACCCCGAGCGCATCCCATTCGGACCGATTGATCCGGAGGTTGGTGTAATCAAGATTGAAGATATGAAAGGTCAGCCTCGCGCTATCCTGATGAATTATGCCATGCATGCGGACATCGTTTGCTCCAATTATGCCGTATCTGCCGATTATCCCGGGGTTGCCTGCAGGAAGGTAGAAGAGGCGTTTGGCGACCGGATGACCTGTCTTTTTGTTCAGGGTGCAGGCGGAAATGTTGAGTCATTGATCATTAGTTCCCGCCGGAGCGGCCCGGATGATCCTTTCCAGTCTGATTACAACACAATCGAAAGAGTAGGCGGCTTGCTGGCTTACGAGACAATAAAGTTGGCTAAGTCGTTGGTTCCATCCAGTCAGGAGGAGACTCAAATCAGATACATGAATGATTCATTGAAGTTTACCGGTCGGTTCACAAAAACGGCGGAATACAATATTCACATATCCACACTCCTGATTAACAAAGACATCGTTATCGGAACTTGTCCTGGTGAACCGTTTATCCAGCTTCAACTCGAATGGAAGAAAAAAGTTCAGGAAGCCTCCGGAAATCCATTTTTGTTTGGGTATACCTGGTATGAAGGGACATGGCCAAATTACATCGCCGATATCCAATCAGCCGCGCGTGGCGGTTATGGAGCAGATCAGGATTCACCTGTACTGATTCAGGTGGGGGCAGGTGAAGCCATTATGAACAAGCACTTTGAGAATTACTTCAGGTTAAACGGCCTGATGCGGGACAAATCCGGACCGGTAGGATTTAAAGGTGGATCACGATGGATCATGACAGAATACCCAAGGACGAAATGAAACAAATAATTAATTAAAACAAGAGAACTTAAGAATGAGCAAAATACTGAATAGATTAGCCAGATTATCAATGATGCGCAACCAGTTGATTTTATCTTTCATGGTAATTGGTGTAAGTCTGATTGTTCCAATTAAACGTTGCTTTGCGCAAAACCCGATTATTACCTCCATGTATACTGCCGATCCGTCGGCTCATGTTTGGAAGAGAGGTCGTCTTTATGTCTATGCATCTCACGATGTTGATCCGCCCCGCGGATGCGATCTGATGGATAAATACCACGTTTTTTCGACAAAAGACATGAAACACTGGAAAGACCACGGCGAGATACTCAATTCAAGGCAGGTTTCCTGGGGAAGACCAGAAGGTGGTTTCATGTGGGCTCCCGATTGTGCCTTTAAAAACGGAACATACTATTTCTATTTCCCGCATCCAAGCGGAACTGACTGGAATAAAACCTGGAAAATAGGTGTAGCTACCAGCAAAAAACCTGCCAGCGATTTCACCAGCCAGGGCTTTATTCCTGAAGTTGGCGGATTTGCCATGATTGATCCTTGCGTCTTTGTCGATGACGACAAGCAAGCTTACCTTATTTATGGAGGAGGAAGTAAATGTCAGGGGGGAAAGCTGAAAGACAACATGGTTGAAATTGACGGTAAAATGCAGGACATGGTCGGGTTGCAGGATTTTCACGAAGCGGCATGGCTTTTCAAGCGGAATGGAATCTATTACCTGACTTACGCCGACAACAACCGACGCGAAAACCAGTTGCGTTATGCCATGAGCAAGAATCCGCTGGGTCCATGGGAATACAAAGGCGTTTATCTGGAACCAACCGGTTGCGACACCAGTCATGGATCTGTCGTAAAATTCAAAGGACAGTGGTATGCATTTTATCACAACAAGTCAATTTCCGGCAAGGGAAACCTAAGGTCGGTGTGTGTTGACAAATTGTATTTCAATCCGGATGGAACAATTCAGAAAGTTATTCAGACCAAAAAAAAGAGTAATTGATCTGTACTATGAAGACGATAAAAAACATCCTCATCGGTTTTGCCCTTTTGCTAATGGTAACACCTGAAGCTCAGGCACAATCAACCCCTCAGAAGCCAATTCGCATGGCTATAGCGGGAATGACCCACAGCCACATTGCCTTTATTTTGGGCCGAAAGGACAAAGGCGATTTTCAAATGGTGGGGTTTTTTGAACCGAATGCGGAGTTGGCCAATAAACTGTCAAAAAAATATGGGTTCGACCCGAAGTTGATCTTCAATAATCTGGAGAAAATGTTGGACCATGTAAAACCAGAGGCAGTTGTGGCATTTGGTTCCATTTACGAACACATGGCAGTCGTTGAAGCATGCGGTCCGAGAGGGATACATGTCATGGTTGAAAAGCCGTTGGCCACCAATGTCAAACATGCTAAAAAGATGGTTGAACTGGCTGAGAAGTACCACATTCAATTGCTCACCGACTACGAAACTTCATGGTATCCAACCACTGCAAAATCATTCCAGCTGGTCAACGACAGTGGCTTTATCGGGAATATCAAAAAGGTGGTGATTCACGATGGACATCAGGGACCCAAAGAAATTGGATGCGACAAAGTTTTTCTGGACTGGCTGACTGACCCGGTTCAAAACGGTGGAGGCGCCCTCATCGATTTTGGGTGTTATGGCGCCAATCTGATGACTTACCTGATGAAAGGGGAAAAGCCTGTCTCTGTCACTGCAGTAACGCAACACTTCAAACCTGAGGTTTATCCCAAAGTGGATGATGAAGCGACCATCCTAATCAGCTATCCCAAAACACAATGCATCATTCAGGCTTCCTGGAACTGGCCTTTCAACCGAAAAGATATGGAAATCTATGGCACATCGGGCTCTATTATTACCATTGACAATGAAAATATGCGGGTTAGAAACAGAACCATGCGGGCTGAAAAGCAGGAAAGGATTACCTCTAAAGATATTTCAGTTTATGTTGATCCGTTCGATTATTTCTACGATGTTCTTAAGGGAAAAGTGAAAATGAACAGTTATGACCTTTATTCATTGCCTAACAATACAGTAGTAGTGGAAATTCTGGAAGCTGCAAGGGAATCTGCCAAAACAGGGAAAACGATAATAGTAAGAAAATGAAAAAAGGAAGAACTTGTATCATGCGGATTTTGCTGGGGTGGATTGTGATTTTTGTGCTGAACTTAGATGCACGAGCCCAAACGATAACACCTCTTTCTCCTGACTATTCCCAATTTCCGCAAAAGGAATGGGAAAAGAAATTCAGTGCTTTTCAGTTTAAAGTTTATCAGGATGGTGGACATACGTTACCTTACAGATTCTACCAGCCAGCGAAGAAACATTCCGGAAAAAAATATCCACTGGTCATATTCTTTCATGGAGCCGGCGAACGCGGGCTGGACAACCGCACCCAATTTCAGCGGTTTGCTCCAACACTTTTTTGGCAAAAATACCCGTGTTACGTGGTTGCTCCGGAATGTCCGGCACGAACAAAAGAAAACAGCAATGCCGAGTCGGTCTGGGTTGACACATCTTTTGGTGGTCCTTCCCACAAGATGAACGAAAATCCGACATGGCCGATGCAACTTGCCATGCAACTTATTAATCAAATCTTAAAAAAGAATAAGGTTGATATAAACCGGATGTATGTCACAGGTTTATCGATGGGTGGTTTCGCCACCTGGGAAATATTGCAGCGCGAACCCGGACTTTTTGCGGCTGCCATTCCTATTTGCGGAGGCGGCGATCCGGCCTATGCCGCCAAACTGAATTCCATACCTCTATGGGTCATTCATGGAGGAAGTGACCGTACGGTGCCGGTTACCCGATCGCGCGAAATGGTTTCAGCCATTCAAGCTTCCGGAGGGAATGTAAAATATAGTGAATATCCGGGTGTTGACCACGATTCGTGGAGCCAAACTTATGGCAATCCTGAAATTTGGGATTGGTTGTTTAGTCAGGTAAAAAAATGAACTACCATAAAATAGGATAAGAAATAATGCGTTTAGTACGAGGACATATTTTATTCATCGTTTTTTGTTTTGCAGGACTGGCATCAATGGCCAAAGTGAAACTTCCCACCATTATCAGTGATAATATGGTCATGCAGTGCGGAATGAAGACTCCGGTTTGGGGAAGTGCCAATCCGGGAGAAAAGATTCAGATACAACTGAATGGGAAAACATATTTCTGCACAACTGACAAGACCGGTTGCTGGCGTGTAAAAATGGATAATTTAAAGCCTGGCGGGCCTTTTGAAATGACAGTCACCGGAACAGAAAATAAGTTGATCATTCACAATGTTCTGATCGGTGAAGTTTGGCTGGCTTCAGGTCAGTCAAATATGGAATTTGGCATTCAAACTGAATTGAATGGCCAAAAAGCCATTCAGGAAGCTACCGATTCGTTCATCCGTTTTTTCTATGTCCCAATGGCTGCATCTTTGGAAGAAAAAAAAGAGATTGATCCGGTTTCGTCCGTATCGCTTAACGCAAAATGGGTAGTTTGCTCACCCGAAACAATGGCAAAAAACTGGGCCTGGCATGGTTTTTCTGCCGTTGGCTATTATTTCGCCCAACAAATCCGAAAAACGACCGGAACTGCCATTGGCATGATTGGTTCATACAAAGGAGGCACCGAAGCTCAGACATGGATTAGCCATAGCGGATTTAGCCTGAATCCTATATTGCCACAATACCTGAAAGAACATCAACGTTTGCTTGATGAAGCCAAAACAACGGATAAAAAGGCCGACAACAAAGGTCCGTCGAACTTATACAATGCGATGATTTCGCCAATTTGTCCTTTTGGAATCAGAGGTGTGATTTGGTATCAGGGCGAAAGCAACGGTGATAATCTCAACGAAGCGCTGGAATACAAAGACATCTTCCCCCGACTGATAAAAGACTGGCGAAAAAACTGGCAACAAGGCAATTTTCCTTTTCTATATGTACAACTGCCCAATTTCAAAAAAGCAGCCCAAACACCTTCTGAAGGAAATTGGGCCTGGGTACGCGAGGCTCAGTCAAAAACATTAAGCCTTCCCCACACTGGGATGGCTGTAACCATCGATCTTGGCGATCCCATTGACATTCATCCCAAAGACAAAGCAGAGGTTGGGCGCCGGCTGGCGCTGGTTGCCAACCAACAGGTTTATAAAATGAACATACTCGCTTCAGGCCCTGTTTACCGTTCGATGAAGATCAATAACCATGAGAATTGGCTCACTTTCAGTTCGATCGGTTCTGGTCTGTCAGTGAATGGTCTCAAAGGGTTTGGCATTGCCGGAACCGATGGTAAATTCATCTGGGCCAAAGCTGAAATTAAAGGCGATCAGGTGATTGTGTCAAACGAAACAATTTCAAAACCGGTGGCAGTACGATACGATTGGGGCGACAATCCCTCTGGAAATTTAGCCAATCGGGAAGAACTACCGGCATCACCATTTCGCACTGACAATTGGATACCGGAAACACAAAAAAAATAAACAAACAACCATGAAAAAACTATCCATCCTTAGAACTGCCTTATTCCTGATTGGAGTAACCGGTATTTATACAATCACCGAAGCCCAAAAACCAATACAGTTTGTCGACCCGCTGATTGGTGCCGGTGGACACGGCCACGTGTTTGTGGGCGCCAGTGTACCTTTTGGAGCAGTTCAGGTGGGGCCAAACAATATTTACAAAGGCTGGGACTGGTGTTCAGGTTATAATTATTCGGATAGTCTGCTGATAGGTTTTTCGCATCTTCACCTGAGCGGAACAGGGATTGGCGATCTGGCCGATGTTTTAATTATGCCTTTTACCGGAGAAGTAAAACTGGATAAAGGACAGCAGATATATCCCCATAATGGATATTTGTCAACTTTCAAGCATGAAAATGAGACGGTTAAGCCGGGCTATTATTCGGTCAAGATGGACAATGGCGTGAAAGTGGAACTTACCGCTACTGAGCGCACCGGTTTTCATCAGTACTATTTTCCAAAAGGTAAGGAAGCTCACATAATTATTGACCTGAAAGAAGGGATCAACGACAAAACCACCGGAACATATCTCGAACAAATCGATGAATATACTTTGAAAGGTTACCGATTTTCGTCAGGCTGGGCCAAAAAACAACAGGTGTTTTTTGCTGTCCGTTCGTCAAAACCGATTAAATCCCTGACTATTTATAACGATGGACAGCCACTTCCGGGTAAAAAAGGCAAAGGACTTACTGTCAAGGGATTGATAAGCTTTGATCAGGCTCCGGATTTGTTCCAGATGAAAGTGGGCATTTCGCCCGTCAGTACCGACCATGCATTGGCAAACCTGGAGGCTGAAATTCCAAACTGGGATTTCAAAAGAGTGGTCAGGGAAGCTGAAGAAAAATGGAATAAAGAATTATCCAAAATTACCATTGAAACAAAGAATGTGGCCGATAAACGGATTTTTTATACGGCGTTATTCCATTCCATGATTGATCCGGCCCTGTTCAACGATCATAACGGCGATTACCAGGGAGCCGATGGCAAAACCTACACTAAAGCAACATTCAACAACTACAGCGTTTTTTCAACCTGGGACACCTACCGTGCCGAGCATCCGCTTTTTACCCTGATTGCCCCTGACAAATTGAATGATATGGTCAATACAATGCTGGCCATATTCGATCAACAGGGTTATTTGCCGGTCTGGCACCTGAACGGTTATGAAACCGGCACAATGGTAGGGATCAGTAGTTTACAGATTATTGCAGAAGCTTACCTGAAAGGGCTTCGGGGCTTTGATGCTGAAAGGGCTTTTGCAGCGATGAAAACCACTGCCATGTCCGACCAACGCGGACTTAATTATGTGCAAAAATTTCAACCCATTCCATCCGGAGGAAAAGTAGGCCGGCCGGTTGCCATGGCCCTCGAACTGGCCATTAGTGATGGAAGTATTGCATTAATGGCAAAAGCAATGGGGAAAACAGACGATTACGAATATTTTAAAAAACGTGCAGCCAATTACAAACTCTATTTTGATGCCCAAAAGGGATTTTTCCGCGGGAAAATGGCGGATGGTAGCTGGAATCCCAATTTTGACCCGATTAAATCGACACGGCCCTGGGCAAACGACTTTGCTGAAGGAAATTCGTGGCAATACCTTTGGCTCGTTCCACAGGATGTTCCCGGACTGATCACTCTATTAGGTGGTGAACGGGCTTTTACCAATAAACTGGATACATTCTTTACCATTAAACCGGAACCCAGTACGGAGGTTTTGGTTGACCTGACCGGTCTGATTGGTCAGTATGCCCATGGGAATGAACCGAGCCATCATATTGCTTATTTGTATGCTTATGCCGGTCAGCAATGGAAAACTGCCGAAAAAGTCCGCTACATTATGAAAGAATTTTATCACGGTCAACCCGACGGGGTGATCGGTAACGAAGATTGTGGTCAGATGTCGGCCTGGTACATTCTCACTTCGCTTGGCTTCTATCCTGTTTTTCCGGCTTCAGCAGATTACGTGATAGGAAGCCCCCTGTTTGATAAGGCAACCATCCATCTTCCAAATGAAAAAAAATTCACCATCGAAACTTTAAACAACAGCGATCAAAACATTTATGTCCAAAGTGTCGAGTTGAATGGAAAGTCTTATTCCAACAGTTATATCCATCATCAGGACATCCTGAATGGAGGAACGATGCGGATTAAGATGGGAAATAAGCCAAATTACAACTTTGGAACATCAGTGAAAAATCGTCCATAGAGGTTTTATTTATATTTTTTTGAATGAAAGCTAAATTGAAAAATAGAAACGAAACATTTTTATAGTTAAATGGAAAAGTCTCCCTTAAGGTTATTTTTCATCCTCACATTGGTATTTGCAACTTTGTTTGCCGGAGCGCAAAGTGATATTTGCAGTTCAGGTTACAAAACTGAATTCAAAATTCCCTATTGTACGGTTGATGGGAAAACATTAACCCTTAATGCTTTTTTACCTGCGAACAATGTTGCACCAGCTCCGGTAATGATCGACATTCATGGGGGATGGTGGTTTGGTGGTGGAGCTGCCACACAAATACAGGAGACTTTTACAAAAAAAGGTATTGCTGTATTTTCTATAGAGTATCGGCTTGGTGAAGAAGGAGGATTTCCGCAAAACATCCGCGATTGCCGGAATGCTGTCCGTTTTGTCCGCAAAAATGCAGCGCGTTTCAACATTGATCCGGACAGGATCGGATGTATGGGCGGTTCGGCCGGTGGGCACCTGAGCCTGATGGTCGCGATGGTTCCTGAAGATTTTGATGACGGTGGACCGACTTCCGGACTCGAAGGAATAAGTGCGCGGGTTTCCAATTGTTTTGGCAATATTGCACCAACTGACTTTGTTCGTTTTTGGAACGAAGGGCCGGATGATTTAGTCCGCACACCCGATAAAAAAACGACATACCGCAAACCGGATGCGAAAATCCCAAACGATTCGCGTCCTCGTTTGCGTGTTTTGTTCCATGGGGTTACTCCTGATACAAAAAAAACGAAAGCACTTTATGCTCACATGAGCCCGGTTGGGAATATCCACAAAGGCATTCCCCCGCTTCTGATTTGTGATGGTGAAAAAGACCCGATAGTTCCGGGACTGGAAGGTAAAGAATTGAATGATAAACTACAAGCTGCCGGAATCATTCCAACCTATTGGATGACCGTTAACGGTGGCCATACCAATCCCGGGGGTAAAGGATTTCAAGCGGTATTGGACAATTTTCTTGTAAAAACCCTGGCCATTGATACGATCGCACAGAACAGGATCAACGCTGACCTGCAAGCCAGTCAATGCTTGTTTCGAAACCCAAACCTTTCGTTTGAAGAACGGGTAAACGATTTAGTTGGCCGACTGACCCTTGCGGAGAAAATTTCGCAGATGGTCAATAGATCACCCGCAATTCCACGTTTAAGGATTCCCGCCTACAACTGGTGGAACGAATGTTTACATGGAGTTGGCCGTTCAGGAATAAAGGTGACAGTTTTTCCGCAGGCCATTGGAATGGCAGCGACTTTTGATGATGAAGCCCTTCTGAAAATGGCCTCCATCACTTCCGACGAAGCCCGCGCGATCAACGAGGAATCGAACCGCACAGGTCATGAGGGGCAACAGTATCGCGGACTTACGTTCTGGACTCCAAACATTAATATTTTTCGCGATCCGCGTTGGGGAAGAGGTCAGGAAACATACGGCGAAGATCCTTATCTGACTTCCCGAATGGGAACAGCCATGGTGCACGGGCTTCAGGGCGACGACCCCAAATACCTGAAGGCATCCGCATGTGCCAAACATTATGCCGTCCACAGCGGACCAGAGCCAGGCCGCAATAAATTTAATGTGGTAGTCAGTAATTACGACTTGTGGGACACGTATTTACCGGCCTTCCACGCACTGGTAGCCGATGCCAGGGTTTCGGCTGTGATGTGCGCCTATAACCGTTACGATGGTCAGCCTTGTTGTGGAAACGACCTTTTAATGACCAATATTCTTCGGAAACAATGGGGTTTTACCGGATATGTGACTTCCGATTGCGGCGCTGTTGAGGATTTTTTCAGAAACCACAAAACTCAGCCGGATGCTGCCAGTGCAGCAGCTGATGCTGTCCTTCATGGCACTGACCTTGAGTGCGGCGGAGCTTACCGAAAATTGGGTGATGCCGTTAAAAACAATCAGATTACTGAAAAAGATATAGATGTGTCGGTGAAAAGGCTTTTTATGACAAGGTTCCGGTTGGGAATGTTCGATCCCCGGGAAATTGTTCCATACAGTAATATTCCCATGAGCTTGGTCGAATGTAAAGCTCATCAGGAACACGCCCTGAAAATGGCCCGTGAATCGATGGTATTATTGAAAAATCAAAAACATATTCTGCCATTCTCAAAATCAATCAAACGTATTGTGGTGATAGGGCCAAATGCTGATAATCCAGAGATTCAGCTAGGCAATTACAATGGGTTTCCCACCAATACAATAACTCCCCTGAAAGGAATTCAGGATAAAAACCGTGCGGAAGTTACTTATATGAAAGGAACCGAATATGTGGCTGAAAATAAGGATGCCGCAGAAAAAGCACTGAAAGCGGTTGCAGGAGCCGATGTGGTAGTTTTTGTCGGCGGTATATCACCCCGGTTGGAAGGTGAGGACGGCGATGCAGGAAAAGACGGATCGGCTGGTTTTTTTGGCGGCGACCGCACAAACATCAGTTTACCGACTGTTCAGACCGATCTGATGAAACGGATTAAGTTATCAGGCGTCCCGCTGGTATTTGTTTGTATGTCGGGTAGTGCCATTGGTTTCGAATGGGAAGCAAAAAATGCCGATGCGATCCTTCAGGCATGGTATGGAGGCCAGTCTGCCGGTACAGCTATTGCCGATGTTTTATTTGGCGATTACAATCCTGCCGGACGTTTACCGGTTACTTTCTATAAAAGTACCAATGATCTTCCACCGATTAGTGACTATTCAATGACAAACCGCACTTACCGTTATTATAAAGGTGAACCTCTCTATTCTTTCGGATTTGGACTGAGTTATACCAATTTCAGTTATCAGTGGGTCCGAAAACCTCAGGCTGCGGTTGCCGAAAACGATACGATTTCATTCTCTGTTAAGGTGAAGAATACCGGGAAAATGGATGGAGAGGAAGTTGTTCAGGCTTACATTCAATATCCCAGAGGGAAAGGGTTGCCAATCAACGAAATGAGGCAATTCCAAAGGATCCGCATCTCACAAAATGGCGAGCAATATATTGCATTTAAAATTCCCGTCTCTGCATTTCAAAAATGGGACGAAAGTCAGAATGGGATGAAGGTTTATAAAGGGGATTATCACCTGTCGGTGGGTGCCAATGCAGCAGACCGAAAACTTGTTTATGCTTTCAAAATTGAATAATGAAACAGATTTAATTTCTAATAGGATGAAGAAACTCTATGTGTATTTGTTGCTGTCAATCTTGTTGTTCGCTTCCTTTTCAAAACAAATAAATAGCGGGGAATTTCCTTACAAGAATTCCAGCTTACCTGTGAATGACAGAGTTGATGATCTTCTGGCAAGAATGACCATTGAAGAAAAAATCAATCAGATGGATATGTATTGGGGCACAGAAGTCGCCAACATGAAAAAACATGATGCAGCTTCCTATTCCGACAATAAAGTCCAGGCCGTGCTCGGAAAAACCGGTATCGGTTCTGTCCATGATTTTTATCCGTTAAGTGCAAGAATACCCAATGAAATTCAAAAGTATGCAGCAGAGAAAACCCGTTTGGGGATTCCGGTGATGTTTATAGAAGAAGGATTGCACGGATATTGTGGAAACGGAAGTACGGCATTCCCTATTCCGCTCCAGCTAGCAAGTGCCTGGGATACTACGCTCGTACTAAAAATCGGGCATGTCATCGGTACGGAGAGTCGGGCACACGGTATCCATATGATTCTTGCACCGGTGCTTGATTTGGCTCGGGACTCACGTTGGGGAAGGGTTGAAGAAACATATGGAGAAGATCCCTATTTAGTCGCATTGAATGGCGTGGCAATCGTGAAGGGCATGCAGGGAAATAGCTTGTCTCAGCCGGATGCCGTTATCGCGGAACCAAAACACTTCGCTGTACACAGTGTGCCTGAAGCGGGAAGTAACATTGGCCCCGTCTTTGTAGGAGAACGCGAAGCCCGGTCCAATTTTTTGTTCACGTTTGAGAAAGCGGTTCGCGAAGGCGGTGCAAAAGGAATTATGGCAGCTTATCATGAACTGGATGGAATCCCTTGTGTATTTAATAAATGGCTGCTGACTGATGTTTTGCGCAAGGAGTGGGGATTCACCGGATTTGTGCTTTCTGACCTGGGAGCAATCCGTATGACAGTTAATAGTCATATGACGGCCAAAGATACAACAGATGCAATGAGTCAGACAATTAAAGCCGGGATGAATATGCAATTCTACGATTTCTCCCACAAAAGTTTTAAAGCTGCAATCAACCAGGCGTTGACAAATAAAACGCTTAGCGAAGAGGAACTGAACGGAGCCGTCCGCGATATTTTGAGGGTCAAATTTATGCTGGGATTGTTTGATAATCCTTACGTTGACACTTTACGCATATCAAAGGTTTTTCATTCAACTGAAAATCAGGAACTGGCATTAGAAGCTGCCCATGAGAGTATCGTCTTATTGAAAAATCAGAACTCGGTTCTTCCACTAAAGAACGAGAAATTAAGGATTGCCGTAATTGGCGAACTGGCTGAAAGTACTTATCCCGGCGGTTATACAAGTCCTGGAAAGGAAGGAATTTCGATTCTCGACGGACTGAAACAACGAGCCGGCGCCAACCAGGTCATCGCCTTTGAAAAGGGCTATACCTACAGTAAAAACGTAACTGCGAGTAAGCAGAAAGCGGTTGATTTGGCAAAAAGGTCGGATGTTGCTGTAGTTGTAATAGGCGAAAATCTCAGAATTGTAGGCGAAGGGAAAGACCGCTCAGATATTGCCCTTGGGAAAGACCAAATGGAATTAATTCAGGCTGTTCAGGCCACCGGAAAACCTGTCGTTGCCGTTTTATTTAATGGTAGACCTCTTGTTATCAACTGGATTGCCGAAAATATTCCTGCTATAGTCGAAACATGGTTTTCTGGAGAAAAAGGCGGAT
>CAIUUO010000241.1 GCA_903902325.1 uncultured Bacteroidia bacterium | reverse complement strand
TGTCGAAGGGTCGAAGGGTTGGATTTTGAAATCCACCACAATAGGCACATAGTTCACAGTAGAGCCTATTGTGAACTATGTGCCTATTGTGGTAAGAAAATGATTCTATCGCTTAATGGAAATTGAGATGTTATGAATAATGAAATTTTTTATGACCACTTTCTCGTATGAGAGAAGCGATAACGAGAGGAATTAGCTTTCAATCAATGATCAACGAAACCATCAGATTCTCAGGATTTCCTTTTCTTTGAAGTCCATGAAATGTTGGTATCCACTGGTATTTTGGATCTTTTAATGATCTGGTAAATGTGAAGTTCTGTTTTTCTTTACAGGTGATACCGATTCCGATGCACTCACCCTTTTCTAAACTTAACTTAACATTTGAATCAATATTCTCTAATCCGACAAATAGTGTCTTGTCATTTAAAACCAGATTGAAACGAGACAGATCAATTTGCCCATTGGATTTTAGATATTTATTGATCATTACATCCTCAGGAAGCAACTCTTTATCCGGCATTCCATCTTTGCCTCGTGAATAGATATGCAGTCTTAAAAGTGAAATGCCATTTTCGTGCTTCGAATTGAATTTGATACCCTTTATTCGGTAAAAGGTAAAAGAATCCGGAATTCTTATTAAAATAGAAGTTTCCGTGTGGACATTACCGCAAAAATAGATTGTTCCATCCTTTTTGGAATCAGCCAATCCTATTGCATATTCCTTTGGTTTTTTACTCCTCACCTTTACTTCGCCCAGGTTAACCACGACAGGATTGAGGAAAATCGTGTCCCGCTGCGGCACCACTATTTTCGATTGATAGCCGACGCAGGTTACCAGCAATGAATCTTTGGCCAAAGTTTTTACCTCAAACCGTCCTGACTCATCGGCATAGGTGCCATCCGGTTTATTGAGCACCTTAATGGTTGCGTAGGGTATTCCTTTGCGCGTAAGTGCATCAGAAACGACCAAAAGATGACCACTTTGGCTGAATCCAGTCAGCGAGAAGAGCGCAAAGAAAATTGCAATTAGACATTGTGGTTTCATTGCAGTTCTTTTTTTAGCTTTAGACTTCTGAGTTTTTCAAAGTCATAAGGTACTTCTTTTGGGAAATCAGGATGCTTCCAAAATTCATCAGAATATTTTGATTTCAATTTTCTGTTAAAGGTAAAAGTGTTGATAATCATCCATTTGCCAGGTCTTTTTTTAATTTCATCAGGTTGGTGGGCATAATTCCTCAATTGAATTGAATACCTGATGTTAAAGGTTTTTTGCTCAATCGAATAATATAAATTAGATTCAGAATAAGAAGTTGCAATGTATCCTTGACCATTCTCAAACTCAATCCGCAAAAATGAGGCATTGTCAACAGTTTCCGGCTGGGTTGACTTTGTATTTGATCTGCCATGTTTGATTTGGTGAGGCAGATTGGCAGCTGCAAACGAAATTAAGCAAGTGTCTTTTTTTGTGATGATTATTTCAAATATAAATCTATTATTCGAAGCTATTTTTCTTGGAATAAAATCAATATAATAAAAGGAGGAATCCACAGATATTTTAAAAATATAGTCATCATTCATCGCATTTTCTCTGGAAGATGCCTCCTTAACTACTGGTAACCCTTTTACAGGGAAAAAAGAAAAATCTATTAGCTGGGTAGACAGTGTATCATTTAGAATATCAAGCTGTTCGCTGTATCTTTGGACTTCAAAGAAACGATTGTGCATATTTTTTTCTTGATTCTTCCCTAAAATATTTCTTTCATAGTCCAAATCCAGGGATACTTTTTCACATGTATCAGCATTCAACAACTTAACTGCCTTACCAAACATTCTGTTTCTGGATTCATTTTGCATTTTTGAGACTGTATTTGAATATCCTCGAAAATAAATCCAGGCTGCATAATTTTTCGAAACAACGACTTCCTTTAGATTGTTGACATTTCGTTGAAGCAGAAATTTATCTATATCCTTTGAAATGATGAAGTTCTCTGATTTGTAACTAATGTGTTGAATCCTGATTGAATCAGAGATTGAAGCATCTATTATAAAGTGGCCAATTGAATCAGTTACGCTTCCAGTTTTTTTATTCAAATTGAAAACAGTAGCGTAACTAATTGGTAATCCATCAGAATCTTGAACCTGACCGGAGATTTGTGCTAAGGATAAGAAGTAGGTGGAACAAAATACAAGTAGAAGTAGGTACTTCATTTTGCACTGGTTTTAGGTATATAATTGTTTTCCTTTCGACCTGAGAACCCTTCGACTTCGCTCAGGGACCGGAAAATCAAAAATACTAAAAAAGGCCGCCCTTTTGGGACAGCCTTTCAATATTTATCTCGCCTGATAATATTACTTCACTTTCTGGACAATGGCGCTGAATGCAGCGGGATTGTTCATGGCAAGGTCGGCAAGGACTTTGCGGTTGATGTCGATGTTGGCAGCCTTCATCTTACCCATGAATTGTGAGTAGGAGAGACCTTCCGTACGAACTGCGGCGTTGATACGCTGAATCCATAATGCACGGAATAACCTTTTTTTGCTTTTTCTGTCACGGTACGCATACTGGAGACCTTTCTCCCATGTGTTTTTGGCAACCGTCCAGACAGTTCCTCTTGATCCAAAGTATCCTCTGGTCAGTGAGAGTACCTTCTTGCGACGGGCTCTCGAGGCGACGTGATTGACTGATCTTGGCATTTTTAATTGTTTTAGGACAATGGCGATCCAATTGTATGGATACTTGCTGGCACATTCCCCGGTTAAAAAATAAAATTTGTTTTAAAGGTAAACTACCTTAACGCGAGAAGCCTTTTTACATGATTGACATCTACTTTTTCAACCATTCCCCAGTGGGTCAGGTTGCGTTTGCGTTTGGTGCTTTTCTTGGTCAGAATGTGACTCTTGTAAGCGTGTTTCCTTTTGATGCTTCCACTGCCGGTCAGCTTGAAGCGTTTTTTTGCGCCGGCATTCGTTTTCATTTTAGGCATCTCTGTCTAACTTTTTTAAATTACTTTTTCTTTTTGGGCGAAATAAATATGGTCATTCTTTTACCTTCAAGTTTCGGGAGTTGTTCAACTTTTCCGAAATCTTCCAGTGCGTTGGCGAAGCGAAGGAGTAAAATCTCTCCCTGCTCGTTATAAAGTATCGAACGTCCCTTGAAGAACACATAAGCTTTCACTTTTGCACCGTCCTGAAGGAACTTTTCGGCATGTTTCAATTTAAAATTGTAATCATGCTCGTCCGTGTTCGGGCCGAACCTGATCTCTTTGACAATAATTTTTACCGCCTTGGCCTTCAGTTCCTTCTGCTTCTTTTTCTGGGCATAGATGAACTTCTGATAATCAACAATTCTGCAAACAGGCGGTTCTGCGTTGGGTGAAATCTCCACTAAATCGAGTTCCATTTCGTCGGCCTTCCGAAGAGCATCCTGGATTCTGTAAACACCCTGTGGCTCAACATTATCGCCAACCAGCCTTACTTCCGGAACACGAATCTGGTGATTGATCCGAAACAATGATTTCTCTTCTTCTTTTGGAGCTCTTGGCCCCTTGGTCCTGATAACTGCTATGGCTTTATCCTCCTATGTTTAGTTAATACCAATTAATTGTATAATTCCGACAAAATAGATTTGACCTCTGACAGGATCATCTCCTTAAACTCCAATAAAGTTACTGTCCCCTGATCGCCTTCACCCTGACGACGAACGGCAACAGTCTCAGTTTCGTTCTCTTTTTCGCCGACGATGAGCAGATAGGGGATACGTTTCATCTCGTTGTCACGGATTTTCCTGCCTATCTTTTCGTTACGATCGTCAACGACGGTGCGAATATCGGAATTATTTAGATAATCTGAAACTTTTTGCGCATAATCGTTGTACTTTTCGCTGATAGGCAAAACCACAACCTGCTCCGGAGTGAGCCAGATCGGAAATTTTCCGGCAGTATGCTCGATCAGAACTGCACAGAAACGTTCCATGGATCCAAAAGGTGCACGGTGGATCATGACCGGACGGTGACGCTTGTCGTCGGCTCCGATGTACTCGAGATCGAAACGTTCGGGCAGATTGTAATCCACCTGAATCGTGCCGAGCTGCCAGCTTCTGCCGATGGCATCCTTAACCATGAAATCGAGTTTAGGACCGTAAAATGCGGCTTCACCCAGTTCTGTCACGGTATTCAGTCCCTTTTCGGCGCAGGCTTCGATGATCGAACGCTCTGCTTTTTCCCAGTTTTCGTCCGATCCAATGTATTTTTCTTTGTTGGAAGGATCCCGTAAGGAAATCTGGGCAGTATAGTTTTTGAAATCCAATGCCTTGAAAATGATGAAGACAATGTCGATCACCTTCAGGAATTCTTCTTTCAACTGATCGGGACGGCAGAAGATGTGCGCATCATCCTGCGTAAATCCGCGAACACGCGTCAATCCGTGCAATTCGCCACTCTGTTCGTAACGGTAAACCGTACCGAATTCCGCCAGCCTGACGGGCAGGTCCTTGTAGGAACGTGGCTTGAAACGGAAAATTTCGCAGTGGTGAGGGCAATTCATCGGTTTCAGCAAATACTCTTCACCTTCGGTAGGTGTCTTAATCACCTGGAAGGAGTCTTTGCCGTATTTTTCGTAATGGCCTGATTTCTTGTAAAGTTTGACATCCCCGATGTGCGGAGTGATTACCTGGTCGTAACCAAATTTCTTCTGCACGTTCTTCAGGAATTTTTCGAGTTGTTCGCGTAGCATGGCACCCTTTGGCAGCCACATGGGCAATCCCTGGCCAACTTCCTGCGAAATCATGAACAGTTCCATCTCCTTGCCTATCTTGCGGTGGTCGCGTTTCTTGGCTTCCTCCATCAGCACAAGATACTCTTCGAGCAGCTTCTGTTTTGGAAAGGTGATGCCGTACACACGGGTCAGCATCTTGTTCTTCTCACTGCCGCGCCAGTAGGCTCCTGCAATGTTGGTCAGTTTTAACGCCTTGATGTATCCGGTATTCGGAAGGTGTGGACCGCGGCAAAGATCCGTAAAGTTGCCTTGCTGGTAAAGGGTAATCGTACCATCCGTCAGCTCGGAAATCAGCTCCTGCTTGTAGGGATCCCCTTTTTCCGTAAACAGCTTCAACGCATCTTCCTTGGAAATTTCAGATCGGACGATGTCGGATTTTGTCCTGGCCAGGTCCATCATTTTCTTCTCGATTTCGGTCAGGTCCTTCTCTGTGAGCGTTTGACCCTCAGGAAGATCAATGTCGTAATAGAAGCCATTGTCGATGGAAGGCCCGATGCCGAATTTCGTACCCGGAAGGTAGGCCTCGATGGCTTCGGCCATGATGTGGGCAGATGAATGCCAGAAGGTATCACGTCCTTCCTTGTCTTCCCAGGTATATAATTTGATGGATGCATCCGAATTGATCGGGCGCATCAGGTCGCGAACCTCACCATTGACTGAAATAGAGAGAACTTCCTTGGCCAGGTTCCTGCTGATTGCCTCGGCAATCTCCATTCCATTGACTCCTGCATTAAACTCTCTGACAGAGTTATCGGGTAGCGTTATCTTAATCATCTCGATTTTTTTATGAAGGTGCAAAATTAACGAACTTCCACCGTTTCATCAAATCTATTTTGATCTTTGTGAAGGAAAGATTTTTCATTCCTGATTTTTTTAGTCCTTACCAGGAATTCCAGTCCGTCGGGAGGGATTATTTTTCTAATTTTGGATGCATTTTGACCAAAAGTGGTTTTGTGTCCTTAGTGCTTTTCCTTAGAGACCTTTGTGGTTAAGTTTTTTTTTTACCACGAAGGTCTCTAAGGATCCAGAAAGGACACGAAGGAGATTCTATAATTTATTTAAATCTGTATTATGCTTAAAAAGTATTGCCTTCTTTTAGTTATTCTGCTTGCCGGAACCGGTCTGCTTGCGCAGAAACTGACCATCGAAGATGTGGTCATCAAAAGAACCTATGGCCAAAAATATGTCACCGGACTGGCTTCGCTGAACGACGGACTACATTACACGACCCTGGAGAAAATGGGGAAGGAGATCGTCAAATACAGTTATAAAACTGGAGAAAAAGTAGCAACGCTGCTTGATATTTCTGACTTGAAAAACGATTCGGTTAAGTATGTGGTTGATTACCAGTTCAGCAGCGACGAAACCAAGGTATTGCTGATGACAGACCGCAAACCAATCTATAGGAGATCCTTCACGGCCAACTATTTTGTGTACAATTTTGTAACAAAGGAGCTTTCCAGGCTTTCCAATGGGGGAGAACAACAACTAGCAACCTTTTCACCGGATG
This sequence comes from uncultured Bacteroidia bacterium, assembly GCA_903902325.1. Taxonomy (GTDB): domain Bacteria; phylum Bacteroidota; class Bacteroidia; order Bacteroidales; family Prolixibacteraceae; genus CAINVV01. The sequence goes on along the minus strand of CAIUUO010000241.1, from coordinate 11,627 downwards.
GTGAAAGAATTGCTTTCGTCAGGAAGAACAACCTGTTTCTGAAAAGTCTTCGCTTCGGAACCGAGCGTCAGATTACGACTGACGGCGAATTCAATAAAATCATCAATGGTGCCCCCGACTGGGTGTATGAGGAGGAATTTGAGTTCAACCGCGGTTTTGAATGGTCGCCAGACAGCAAACAGATTGCCTACATGAAATTCAACGAAACGCAAGTACCCATCTACCACATGCCGATGTATAAGGGAATGGCTCCAGAACACAAGGAAAATAAGTTGTATCCCGGTGAATATAGTTTCAAATATCCAAAGGCTGGGGAGAAGAACTCCATCGTCAATATCGTGGTTTATGACATCAAAAGCGGACACAATATCCTGATGGACACGGGAAAGGAGACGGATATCTACCTTCCCAAGATTGTCTGGACTAATAGTGGCTCTGATCTGGGCATTTTTCGCATGAACAGGCTCCAGAACAAGGCGGAACTGCTGTTTGCCAATCCAAATACCGGTGATACAAGACTGATCTATACAGAAAAAAACAGCCGTTACCTGGAAACAGATTTTCTCGATAATTTCCAATTTCTCGAAGACAACAAGAATTTTGTGGTACTCAGCGAGCAAAATGGTTTCAAGCACCTTTATCTCTACGATTTAAGGGGTGTGAAGGTTAAACAGCTGACAGAAGGAAATTTCGATGTGATCAAGTTTTACGGTTACGACCCCGCGAAGATGTTTTTCTATTACCAGGCAGCAGCCGTTGTTCCGATGCAGCGCGAGGTCTATGGCATATCGCTGGACAAAAAGAAGAAAGTGATGCTTTCGGTTCAACCGGGAACCAACAATGCAGATTTCAGCAAAGGTTTCAAATATTATGTCAATACCTGGTCCAATGTCACGACTCCGAATTTGGTGACATTGCATGAAATCTCAGGTAAACAGATCAGGGTACTGGAAGACAATGCCTCCTTGAAGGGCAAACTTGCGGCCATGCAGTTGCCCCACAAGGAGTTTTTTAAATTCAAGACATCGGAAGGCATTGAGCTGAACGGATGGATGATGAAACCTGTTCCATTTGATCCGGAGGCCAAATATCCTGTTTTGATGACCCAGTACAGTGGGCCGAATTCGCAGCAGGTACTCGATCAGTTTTCAGTTAGTTGGGACACATACATTGCCCAGCAGGGTTACCTGATGGTTTGTGTTGATCCTCGGGGTACTGGCGCCAGGGGAGAAGAGTTCCGCAAATGCACTTATGGTCAGTTGGGTAACCTGGAGTCGAATGATCAGGTCGAAACGGCCCGATACCTTGCAAAACAACCCTATGTAGATCCCAGGAAGATCGGAATCTGGGGTTGGAGCTATGGCGGCTTCATCTCCGCAATGACATTGTGCAAGGGAGGAGATCTGATCAGGGCATCCATCGCGGTAGCGCCGGTTATCAGTCACTATTTCTACGATTCGGTTTATACGGAGCGATACATGGGGATGCCCGACCAGAATCAGGAAGGCTACGACAAGAATTCACCCATTGCCCTCGTAAAGGGCATCAAGGGAAAGCTTTTGCTGGTAGCGGGAACCGCCGACGACAATGTCCATTACCAGAATACCATCGAATTTGCGGAGGCGCTTGTGCAGGCTGGGGTCCAGTTCAGGATGATGTCGTACAACAACCGCAACCACGGTATCCGGGGAGGAAACACGACGATGCACCTGTACACGATGTTTGATGAGTTTTTGAAGGAGAACCTCAAATGAACAGTTATGAGTTATGAGTTAAGAGTTATTATTGATGGGATTTGTAATGAATTGAAATAGTGCGTCATAACTTATAACTCATAACTCATCACTTTTTTAGGCGTTGTGCTTTTGGTTTTACAACGAAAAGTATATATTTGCAACGCCTTATTCGCCCAGATGGTGAAATTGGTAGACACGCTAGTTTCAGGGACTAGTGAGCGCAAGCTTGTGCAAGTTCGAGTCTTGTTCTGGGCACCTTTAAAAAACGATACCCGCTGATATTCAGTGGGTATCGTTTTTATACTAATTTTAAGCCGGATAAAAATAAAGTGTCTTTTCCTGCTTTATTCCAATCTTTGGTTCAAACATTTCTGTAAAATCCGCAAGAATTTATCTTTTTTGATGGGTTTCTGAACATATTCATTACATCCGGCCTTTATCGCCTTTTCCCTGTCACCTGCGAGTGCAAAAGCCGTTTGTGCAATAATTATTACCGTGGAGTTAAATTGCCGGATTTGCTTGGTGGCTTCATATCCGTTCATTTCAGTCATTTGAATATCCATCAACACCAGGTCGATGTCGGGATGGCGGCGGCATGCTTCTACAGCTTCTTTGCCTGTTTCTACCAGGATGATTTCCTTTGCAAAATTTTTCACTTCAATTGAAATGAGCTGACTTGATATCTGGTCGTCTTCGGCAATGAGTATTTTCAATTTTCTAAACGGATTTTCATGACCTGTTGCTGAAATTACTTTTTCGGCTATTTTCGCCTGTTCCGGTCCTGAATTAGGCAGTGTAAAATAGAAAACCGACCCTTTCCCTTCCTTACTTTCCAGCCAGATTTCGCCTCCAAGCATTTCGACATAGGCCTTTGCAATGGATAAACCCAATCCTGCTCCCTGTCGCGCCATTTTATCTTCAATATCGGCTTGGATAAAGCGCTCAAATACCGCTTTTTGTCTGTCTGAGGGTATCCCTATTCCGGTGTCTTTCACATAAAATTTCAGAAGAGACGCACGATCGTGCATCTCTACCAGATCGCATCCAATTTCGATTTCACCTTTTTCTGAATATTTGATCGCATTTTTAATCAGGTTGGTCAGAATGGAGTAAAGTTTCTCGCGGTCGGTAATGATGATGAATTCGGGGAAAGGCATGGATCTATTCAGGTAGAGTTCCAATCCTTTCGTCCCGGCTTCTTTTTTAAAAAAGGAGTAAACGAATTCAAGTTGTTCAATTACATCCGTTTCAGACAAATTGAGTTTCATCAGTCCCGATTCAATCTTCGAAATATCAACGATTTCATCGATGACATTAAGCATTCGCTCACCACTTTTTTCAATGATCCGGATATACTCTTGTTGTTTGTCGCCCGAAAGACCCGGTTCTTTCAATAGTTCGGAAAAACCCAATATGCCGTTCATGGGTGTCCGGATTTCGTGACTCATGTTGCCAAGAAACGCCGATTTCAAGCGGTCACTTTCTTCGGCATGCTCTTTGGCTACTATTAATTCATGTTCCGATTTCTTGCGTTCGGTGATATCCCGTATAGCCCCGTCAATATGATCCGGCCTGCCACTGGAGTCGTAAATCAAACGTGCGTTAATGGAGGTAAACTTTAATTTGCCGCTTTTGGTTTTTAAGATTAATTCATAATCCTTAATTTCACCATGTTTGACTAGACTATCGACCAAAGCGATCCGGTCATTGGAGTCGTTGTAGATATCAGAAACGGGTTTGCCGATGATTTCATTCGCGTTGAATTCGGTAAAATAGCTGATTGACGGACTAATTTCGATGACGATCCCTTCAATGCTGGTTTGGTAAAAAACATCCTGAGCATTGTCAAAAATGGCATGGTATTTTCTTTCGCTTGCAAGCAACTCTGACTCAACCCGTTTTCGATCCGTAATATCCATAAAGATTTCGAGCATTGCTGCTTGTCCGTTATAGATCATTCCTGTGTGCGTGACCTCGAATATTTTTCCGCCAAATAATCCGTATGCTTCAATCGTATTGGTTTCTCCCTGGGATATTCCGTTTTGAAGGGGGCAGGTCGAACATTGTTTATGATCGTCGCGGAATAGATTCCAACATTTTTTACCCAAACTATCCTCCCCAATTTGTTGTTTTAATCGGTCGCTCAAATAGAGAATATTTCCCTTTTCATCGACTATATCCATTCCAAACGGGATGGTTTTCAAGAGTAGTTGATTAAATTCATTGCTGTTTCGCAAATCTGTTTCTGCATTTTTGAGTCTTGTAATGTCGGTTGCAGAGACAAAACATTGGCCATTGTCGCCCGAAGCTGTACCTTCGAGGAATACAACACGCGGAAAATCCATATCGGTTGATAATGTAATTTCGCAGGTTTCTTTGAAGCTATGCTTGTAGAGATTCGTTAAGAAAAGTTGGAAGAGTGGTTTTGACTTATCTGAAACATGAACCTGAAACAGTTTGTTACTTAACTGTGACCGGTTTCTGCCCAGCAATCTTGCTCCTGCAATATTCATTTCAAGGATTATGCCTTTTTGGTTTAGCGTAAAATAGCCCGATGGGGAAAAATCGTAGAGTTCTATGTATTTTTCGAAAGAAGTGGCAGCCTTCTCTTTTGCCTCGATCAGTTCTGCGTTCTGCTGTTTAAGCTCTTCTTTTTGTACTGTAAGTTCTGAACGTTGTATTTCAAGCTCATGCATGAGTTTGATTTGCCTGATATCTGCCTTATTTTTTTCTTTTATAAACTCCATATCTTCCAATGCCCGCCGCACTGCAAAGATTAGCCTCTCTGGCCTGCCTTTAAGCACATAATCGGAGGCTCCCTGTTTTAAAAGTTCGACGACCGTATCTTCGCCGATGGTACCTGATACGCAAATAAAGGGAACCTTTGGTTGAATGACGTTTGATAATTTGAGTGCTGCCATGGCATTGAAACCGGGCAATGAGTAGTCGGCAAGTATAAGATCAAAGTTCCGGCTCCTCAGGAAAGAGAGATATTCCTTTTCTCCGGCGGCAATGCTCATATTGACCTGATAACCTGCATCCGACAAGGACTCCTTCAGGAGTTCGGCATCATGCAGAACATCCTCCAGGCATAATACATTCAATGTGGAACCCGGCGTTGCCGTTTCTCTCAAATCATCCTTCTTTTTCATACGGTAATTCGTTAATGACAGCCCAAAAACTTCCTGTCAGTTTAATCGCTCCGATAAACTGCTGGAAATCGACCGGCTTGACCACATAAGCGTTTACTCCCAGATCGTAACTGTTGAACAGATCTTTTTCTTCGCGTGAGGAAGTAAGGATCACCACCGGAATTATTTTTAAGGAAGCATCCCCCCGAATGGTACGCAATACCTCCATGCCATCCATACGGGGCATTTTAATGTCGAGTAAAATAACGATGGGATTGCCTGTTTTGCGAAGGGCATACTTCCCTTCGCGGCGAAGATACTCCAACGCCTCTACACCGTCATGAACCACAACGACCTGGTTGGCCAGATTATTGTCTTCCAACGCTTCCAGAATTAATTCTACATCTTTCTGGCTGTCTTCAGCCAACAAAATCGTTCTCAATCTTTCCATAATACTAGTTATTAGGTGCCTGGCACAAGGTATGCAGTTTATTTTATTTTTGCGATGAGTGATGGTAACATTTTGCTGATTTCAGTGAACAATTTCTACGTTGTATAAGATTAATCCAAAGGTAATAAACCATTTTCACATGATAAATTTCCCGCTATTCATGTTTCGTACCTTCAGCACGCTATGTATTACTGCAAATGGTTGTTCTATAAACATTTAGCGTCAATGGCACTGATGCATTTCTACTGCCTACTGCCTCTCTTCCGCCCATTTTTCATTTTTCACTTTTCACTTTTCATTTTTCACTTTTCATGGTCTCTTCGGTAACGAAAAATAGAATGTTGCTCCCTGGTCCTGCTCGGCTTCGGCCCATGCAAGCCCACCATGTTTTGCAATAATGTGATGGACATTGGCAAGCCCTATTCCGGTTCCTTCAAATTCATCGGCGGGGTGCATGCGTTGAAATACACCAAATAATTTTTGGGCGTATTGCATATCGAAACCCACGCCATTGTCGTGAACAGAAAAAATAAAATGCTCCTTCTCATCCAGTACATTGATTCCGATCACCGCTTTTCGCCTGGTGCCTGTAAATTTAACCGCATTGCTCAGCAGGTTGATCCAAACCAGACGAAGCAAAGCCTGATCACCATACACACCTGGCAGCGGCGCAATATGCCATTCGATATTTCGGGTGGGATTATCCTGTTTGGTCATCTCTAAAACTTCCTGAACAAGGCCATTCATATCCAGTTTGACACATTGCATTTCCTGACGTCCAATACGCGAAAACTGGAGAAGATCGTCAATTAACGTTCCCATCTGGCGACTCGAACCCGCAATGTTATCCAGATAATATCTCGCCTTTTCGGGAAGGGAATCGAAATAGCGGCGTAAAAGCAAGTCGACGAACCCGTTTATGTGCCGTAAAGGCGCCCGCAAATCATGGGAGACCGAATAGGAAAATGTTTCCAGTTCTTTGTTCGCTATCAATAATTCAGCGGCCTGTTTTTCTTTTTCACTGTTTTGAAAGACCAGTTCCTTGTTTGCAACAAATAGTTCTGCAGCCCGTTTTTCTTTTTCGTCGAGGTGAGTTTTGATCTGCGCGGCCATCGAATTGAAAGAATCGGATAGTACACCAAACTCATTTTTATAGGGATAGGTACTGCGGACATTCATTTCGTTCTCGTGGAAGCGCCGGGTTGCATTGGTTAGATCCTCCAGGGGCTGGTTGATGTTTCGGATCAGGATGTAACAGATGAGGAGTGAAAACAACAGGATCACAGAAACCAAAATAATTAACTGGGTGTTCAGCGAATTTAAAATTTCCCGGGATTGGGCAACCAGGAAATCCCCCTTGTGACTGGCAAAATGGTCAATTTTTTGTAGGTGTGCCAACACAACCATCATCTTTCTTTCTCCACCCAGGAAGAGTGTTTTCGCGATTGCATTTTCAGTCATTTGGGCGCGCAGCTGACGAATTTCTTCCAGATGATATGCGTTTAAACGAAGAAAGGATTGTTTTAACGAGTCAACTTCAGTTGGCGATCCAAGATAATTGCCATACAGAATGTCAATTTGGGCAAAGGCATCGGATTTCAAGGAATCTGTCTGGTTCAGGTAATACTCAATCCCGTTTTTTTCTGTTTCAAAATGCAACATTCGTATATTGCTGCTTATACCCGACACATCGATGTGGAACTTTCCAATTGCCTGTCTCACCTGCAACGGATGGTTATAGATGGTTTCCGTCTGAGCTTGGATTTGAACCGATTGCCTGTAAGAAACCACTCCAAGGATCAGAACAAATAAAAGCAGAAAAGCAAAAGTTAATTTGAGCTGTGTGGCAATTTTCAGGTTTTTCAGATTCATCAGAAGAGGTTGTTTTGGAATGGATTCACAATGTTTTTGCCAAATTCTTTCGTATTAACGACGTTAATGAAGCAATATCAAATGGTTTTGCAATATAATCGTTGCATCCTGATTCAATTGACAGTTCCTTGTCACCCGAAAATCCATACGCTGTCTGGGCAATGATGATTACATCCTTGTTAAATTCCCTGATTTGCCGGGTGGCTTCATAACCATTCATTTCGGGTAGTTGAATGTCCATGAGGATCAAATTAATATCAGGGTTCCGGCGGCAAATATCGATGGCTTCAATTCCGGTTTTGACTTCTAAAATTTCTTTTCCAAATATTCCGACTTGCATGGCAAGCAACCTTTCCGAAATTTCGTCGTCCTCGACAATCAAAATTTTCAATTGGCCCATCCGGGTTTTTTCGGCAGGCACCGTACTATTTTGTTGCCTTACATTTTCTTCCTTTGGTCTTTTTAGGTTTGGAAGGGAAACAAAGAAGGTACTTCCTTTCCCAAGTTCACTTTCAACCCAAATTCTGCCATCGTGTTTGGAGACAAATTCCTTGCAGAGGATCAATCCCAGTCCGGTTCCTATTTCATTTCGGGTACCGACGGTTGAGTTGTCTTCGCCGATCAGGAATAATTTGCCCATTTCTGTCTCAGATATTCCAACCCCGTGGTCGCTTACCGATAAGATAATTTCGTCAGGCAGCTCTTCAGCAGAAATGAGAATCGTCCCACCCGGCAGCGAGAATTTAACCGCATTGGAAATTAGGTTTCTTAATACGGTGTTTATCAGGTTCATATCGGCATAAACTGTCAGATGGGGAGGCAATTGCTTTTGGACGATGATCTCTTTTTGATGGGAGATTTCGAGAAATAGTAGAGCAACTTCATCGATGAGGTCAACCAAATCGAGATTTGAAGGATGGAACTTCATCCGGCCTGTTTGCGATCGTGACCATTCCATCAGATTCATTAGCAATTCCAACGTCCGTCCCGACAACCTCTTAATGATTTGAGCATACCTTTCAATTTCCTCATAATTTTTTTCGCCAATCTTATCCAACAGAAGATTGCTGAAGCCAACAATGGAATTGAAGGGGCTTCGGAGGTCGTGGGCGATGATGGAGAAGAATTTGTCCTTGGTCGTATTTAGTTTATCAAGTTCTTCGGTTTTAAGCAGAATTTCCTGCTCCGTCTGTTTGTCTTGGGAGATATCGGAATGAGTGCCGAACATCATGAGCGGTTTGCCATCCCCGGTGCGGGTGATAACGCTGCCACGATCATGAACCCAAACCCAATGGCCATCCTTGTGCTTCATCCGGCATTCACAATCGTAATAAGGCAGTTCTCCGGTAAAATGGCGCTCCAGCTGATCTCCCGAGCGCTTCAGATCATCAGGATGTGCAAGATCTTCCCATGTTTTTATGCTGACGGGCTCCAGTTCGCTGATTGAATAGCCCATGATATTGGCCCACGTTTCGTTAATCACCGTTTCGCCGGTCTGAACATTCCATTCCCAGGTTCCGATATGGGTACCTTTGATGATGCTCTCAAGCCGCCAGTTTAAATCATATAATGCTGCTTCTGTCTTCTTTCGTTCGGTGATGTCAACTATATTGGCTAACCATCCGATTCTTTTTTTTCCCCGCATAAAAGGTGATAGGGTGATATGAACGAGAAGACGAACACCATCCTTGCGAACAAATATCAATTCAAATCCTTCTTGTGGCGCACTATTTGCAAGTGTGAGCCGCAATATTTTGCCGATAACCTGATGCTGGTCGGTCGGCCAATAGACAAAAGGCGCCGTTTTACCCGTCAGTTCTTCTTCCGACCAACCCAATAGATTGCAGAAATAAGGATTGACATACGTTTGACGACCTTCGTCATCTACGATGGCAATTCCGCTCCGCATGGAGGATTCAATGGAATATCTGAAAGATTGCTCATCCTGAAGTTTATGTGCTGCCTTCTTTTGTTCTGTGATATCAACTGCAGTTAAATGGATCAGTTCCCCATCCCTGGAAATTATTCCGGTAAGTTGAATACGCATGGGAATGTTGCCATTCGTTTCCAGGGTTACCTCACAGGCTTCGCAGGCTTCGCTGATAACTACTTTTTCGAGAAAGAGATTGAAAATAGGTTTGGTTTTATCCGAAACATAGGTTCCAAATTTCTTTTTTATTAACTTGGATCGGTTTTGATCCAGCATTTTTGCCCCGGCGATGTTCAGCTCCGAAATTCTACCCGTTTTTGTAAGGGAAAAATATCCAAGAGGGGCGAAATCGTATAGTTCGGTGTATTTTTCGGAAGCAGTTGAGACCTTTTCTTTTGCCAGAAGTAGTTCCTCGTTCTGTAATTCAAGTTCTATCTGATGGGTCTGAAGCTCGAAGATCAATTTCTGGATTTCTGCGCCAGTGAGATTGGAAGTCGAATTTAACGATTTCTTACCCAATATTTCTTCTGCACGTTGGCGCAGGTTTTTATCATTCATGGTATTGATTTTTTCATCGCATGTTTATTTTTTGTCTTTGATTTCGCGGATAAAACATTGGACAACCCTGGCATGTTCAACAAAATATACATTGCTGACGAATTCGACATTGATCTTTTTCCCGTCGAATGTTTCGAGCGGTAAATTTTTATATCGGGCTATTTCTTTCTGTGTCAATTCAATAAATTTTTCCTTATTGGCTACAATATCCTTTAACAGCCCGATTTGCCATATGAATCTTTCGACAAACTGCGCTTTGGAGTACCCCAGCATCTGGATCAGGAACGGATTCACATCCACAATCATTCCGGTTTCGGCATCCAATATCAATATACCATCCTTTGCCGATTCGAACAGCCGGCGAAAACGGGTTTCCGAAATAGTGAGTGAAATCTCGATCTTCTTGGCCTCCGTGATGTCGCTGAAGGTGATCACCAATCCATCGATGCGGTCGTCGACTGTACGGTATGGCATAATCCGAACTTTATACCATCTTCCATCGACTGATATTATTGAGGATTCATGAGGAATTAATGTGTCGAGAACCTTCAGGGCAGGGATTTCAATATCGGGATATTGCAGAACAGAAGCCAGATCGGTAAAGGGCCTGCCAATATCAGTCTTCCGCAGTTTAAATATAGTAGTGGCATGATCGGTAAACCTTCGGATATTCAGCTCCTTGTCGAGGAAGAGGGTCGCTATTTCGGTACTGTTGAGCAGGTTTTTCATGTCATCATTGGCCTGCAAAAAATCGGTGATCTTACTTTGCAATTCAATATTAACTGTTTGCAGTTCTTCGTTCAGGCTCTGCATTTCTTCCTTGGAAGTGGTCAACTCTTCGTTGGTCGACTGCAGTTCCTCGTTGGTCGACTGCAACTCCTCATTGGTTGATTTGAGCTCTTCCTGCGAGGTTTGCATCTCTTCCCTCGTGTTTTGCAGGTCTGCATAACTTCGTTGCAGCTTTTTCTCCAATTCCTGAGTCATCCCGTTCGGGTCAACTTTCTTTTCTTTCGGGACTATTTCAAACTTCTCGGTAACATCGGTAAATAGTATGATAATCATGCCTTTTATCGCATGAGGCCTATCAATTTGTTGCACCGTAACATCAACATATCTGTTAACTCGGTTTGCCCCAATTTTTATGTTTCGCAATATCACCTCTTCGAAATTTTGTAAGGCTTTGCGTATGGCGCCCGGCAACTCATTGTGCAATCCTTCGCGGGCCATGGCATAAATGTTCCAGTTTGCTTTTCCGGCAACGGGTTCGATGTAATCTCCGATATGGCCGGTCATATACAGGATATCGCCTTGTACGTTAATCAATATGCTGGAAGGTGCAAACCGCTGAAGCAAAAACTGATCGGTCAGAGATTGAATGTTTTCAAAATTTTTTATCGGAGCGCCCTCATCAGCCCTTGAAGCTTTTCTATTGATGAAGGAGCTTGGAAAGTCAGTGAGTCCAGAAATCCTCTGGTTCGATGTGCATTTGAAAATTTTCAACTTGCTATCAACCTCGGTAAAACCTTCGGTTTGGTTGCCAAAGGATTCGGCAGTTCCCAGTACCATAATTCCATCCGGATTAAGACTGTAATTGAAGAGCATGATCAGTTTCTTCTGCAATACGGGCTCCATGTAAATGAGCATATTGCGGCAGGTGAGAATGTCCAGCCTTGTAAATGGCGGATCCTTGATTATATTTTGAGGGGCAAAAACCACCATTTCGCGAATAGAGGCATTCACCCGATAGCCATCGGCTTCCGGGGTAAAGAAACGGTTGAGACGTTCAGCACGTATGTCACCGGCAATGTTAATGGGATAAAAACCCCTTCGGCTGATGTCAATGGAATCCTGGTCGAGATCCGTGGCAAAAATCTGCAGGCTTACGTTTCTGGAATTTTTTAGTAGTTCGAGAGCTTCCCTGAAAATAATAGCCAGCGAATAGGCCTCTT
>CAIUUO010000240.1 GCA_903902325.1 uncultured Bacteroidia bacterium | reverse complement strand
CGCAAATGCGCCCACTGAATCCATATCGGAAGAACGAGGAATCGGTGTAATGGTAGACGAGATGGTGGTCCTTTTAAAGAAAAGGCAGGAGACGCTGTTTGCGGATCTTTCCATCCATCTGCTGCTGGATTTATAGCTAACGAAAACTGTCCAAAACGCCATGTCCCGCTGAACCAACACAGCTTCCAGAACCAGATGAATCAAAAATCCATCACCAATGTGAATCATTAAAAATCGATTTTTAAACATGGATCCTTCTTCCGGGACGGGCTGTATCGCTTCATGGCGGACATGGCAAGGTCACCATCACCGATGTTTCTCCGCTCTGACTCATATCCAGGTCGATCTTGCCGCCTTGCGTTTTTGCGGCCAGCCAGGCGGAATAGGTGCCCAGGCCGGTTCCATCTTTCTTGCCAGAAGTAATATACTTGTCGAAAAAATGTTCCCGAATGGCATGGGGAACTTCCCCTGGATTGATGATCTGGATGGTCCTGAAACCGCCATCCGTTGTCAGATGAATGTCAACCTTCCCCTTCTTGCAAGAGGCATCGACGGCGTTCAAAATCAGGTTGTAGAAAAGTGAATAGCAAAGCATCTTCTCACCCACGATAAGAAATGACTCAAGATTGTCAGAACCCTCTTCGCCAACAATATCAATCTGGACTTCCTTGTGAGCGGACTTGATTCCGAGATCATCCACAATCTTTTTCAAGATGATCAATAGATCGACTTTTTCAGGTTGAAGGATATACGTGCCATTTTCCATCTTGAAAAGATCCAGTGATCTGTTGATCATCTCCAGCAATGTATAACCACTTTGTTCAATCCTCTTGATAAACTTTCTTTGTTGTTCCGTGAGGTTGTCACCTTCCAGAACAAGCTCTGGAAAACCAATAATACTGGACAGTGGACCCTTCAGATCATGCCGGGAAATACGTTCCATATCCTCGCGAATCTCCATGGCATGTTTCAGTTCTTCCAGTGTCTGTTTGAGTTCCTCGTTTTTTCGACTTAATTCCCCCTTTGCTTGCAGATGGGTAATCGTATTGCGGCACCGGGTCAACACAACGGCCGGACTGCTGGGTTTGCGGATGAAATCGACAGCGCCCAGTTGCAAACCCATTGACTCGTCGTTCTGAGTATCCTTGCTGGTCAAGAAAATAACCGGTATGTCTCGTGTTGCGGGATTGCTCTTCAATTGTCGACAGATCTCATACCCGTTCATGTCAGGCATCATCACATCCAGGAGGATGAGATCAATGACGCCTGCACGACATATTTGGAACACAAGCTTGCTTTTGACGGCAACCTTGACAATAAAATTTTGTTCCAACGCCGATTTGATAATATCAATCTGTTCCGGTTGATCATCCACCAGCAGGATGCTGCCTTCCATGGGTTTTAGAATGTCAGATGGGTTGGTGTTCATCATGGTTCCTTTTGTCCATTTTTTTCGATTCATGTCAGCGGATTATCCTGGATGACTATCAACCAGGGTGGCGTCATATGGAATGTTCTGTGCTGTTCTGCATGGATTCCGTCATGCTGTTTTTTCTTGATACTGGCCCATAATTTCAATAATTTCAGACATTAAACCGACAAAGATTGCAGCCAGTCCAGGATCAAAATGTTCTCCCCCCTCTTTGGCGATCAGAGCCAAGGCCTCATCGACCGACCAGGCCTTTTTATAGGGCCGAACAGAGGTCAAGGCATCAAATACATCTCCAACGGCCGTCAAACGTCCTGTCATGGGGATGGCCTCTCCTGAGAGATTCCTCGGATAGCCTCGACCGTTCCATTTCTCGTGATGGGTCAAAGCGATAGAAGCACCAAGAGTCAGTATTTCGGATTTCTGCTCGCCAATAATTTTATAGCCCATATCGCAGTGGGTCTGAATGACAGCAAATTCCTCCTCCGTCAATTTCCCGGGTTTGAGCAGTATGCGATCGGGAATACCAATTTTTCCCAAGTCATGCATCTGGGCCGCCAGCATCAAGAGTTCCGCTTCCGGCTCGCTGAGGCCAGATTGCAACGCCAGGAGTCT
>CAIUUO010000239.1 GCA_903902325.1 uncultured Bacteroidia bacterium | reverse complement strand
GCTTCCTGAAGTTTCCGTTGCCGCTCGTCTGCTATCTGTGATACGCGTGCCAGATTGCCGGGCGTGGTGATCGGGTAGTCCTTCTTGGTGGTCAATTCCGGGTATTTCTGCCAGACGTACTGGGCGACGTTTGTGAAAGCAAGGGCCTTCTTTCTGGCTATTTCCTGCACCTCATAATATTCTTTCACGTTTCCTTCTGTCGGTGTTTGTACCGCCTTTTTTTTCACCGTATCAGCAAAGTCCCTGAACTGATCAGGATGCATATTCCACATTTGATCATAGGTAAAATCCTTGAAAGCCGGTGACTGTTTGGGCTTTTCAGTGCTCTTCTCTGCCTCAGTGGCCTCTATTTTCTGCTCCGGTTTTTCGTACCACCACCAACCCTTGCCGGAGTCAGAGTAATAGCCTGCATGGGACGTGCCTGCAAAAAACAGGATGATCGCGAAAACGGCAAGATTCCCCCTGATCATTTTCCTGCCTCTTTTAACTTGATTTCCTTGACGAGCTTTTTAAGGATTGCCGGTTTTGTACTCTCAAACTCTGAGGGTAACACTCCAAAAGCAGACGCTCTGAATGGGATGAGCGACCAGGTGCTGACTTTGTCATTGTCGCTGATTACGGCTGTTTTGATGGTATAGTAACTCTTCGCCATCATCTCTATTGCCGTTGCATCTTTTGTTTTGCCGAGATTCCATACGACGGTGAAAATGAAGTCACGTTTTGCCGCTTCATCACCAGCGGCGGTCAGAATAGACGCATCACGACCAGCGCAGGTTTCCTGAATTGCATTCCAGAGCCCCTCTGGTCTGACATAAACCATTCCATTAGGCATAGAAACAGCCAGCCACTGGACACCTGATGCTGTCCGCTCTACTTGATTAACCTGTCGTTTGATCAAGGCCAGTATATTGTCAGCGTCGTACCAGAGCCCTAGTGATACCGTTTTCGGCTTGTATTTTACCTTTGGCTCGCTACCAAGCGGATGATCCGTCGCTTCATGTTGGTTCGTCTGATCGTTAGGAGGCTGGGTTTGTGCCGGTTCAGAGGGTATGGGAAGGGCCGGGGTTGATTCCAGTGTCTCTTCCGCCTGGGCATCATGATCCGCTTTCTCTTCTTCGGTCTCATCAAGCTCAATTTCATCAATGTCTGTCAGCTCCATGCTACGGCTGATAATCGCACCAAGTTCGTCGCTACGAACTTCCTGGTCACACTGTTTCAAAGCTACCGCCAATGGATTATTTGGACTCATCTGATGATGACCGCGTATGATTCGATCCAGCTCGTTCCGGTTTGCCAGCGATGTATATTCCGGAATACTTGCCAGGACGATGAGAGAAATCTGCGGGTGGTCGCCTGTCGAGTAATACTGACTGTGATGCTTGGGAATTTTTCCAAGATCATGGCCCAGGGCGGCAATTAAAACCGTTGGTAACAGTATTTCTTCACTCGTAATGCTGATAAATTTGTAGGCAACTGCCAGTGAGTGCATATACAAGGGAACCGTTGCCAGTTGCATGAATGTGCTATCGCCGTAGTCAGTATCCGGATCCTTTATTTTATTGCTGCCGCGTACTACCGAAGAACACATTCCCTCGGTATCAAGCATTTTCAGAATTTTTGTGATGACGCACTTTATTGCTCCGTTGATAAGCCGTTTCGGCTCTACGATGTCATAGTAGAAG
>CAIUUO010000238.1 GCA_903902325.1 uncultured Bacteroidia bacterium | reverse complement strand
TTGTCGAATCGTCGAATTGTCGAATTGTCGAATCGTCGAATTGTCGAATTGTCGAATTGTCGAATTGTCGAATTGTCGAATTGTCGAATTGTCGAATTGTCGAATTGTCACATTCATTACAGCGAAATTACTCCCTCAATCTCCCCTGCCTTCCTGTATATTTCAAGAACTTCATCGGGATTTTGCATCTCCTGCTTGCAGGAAAGGGAGATAAACTTAATATCCTTCGAAGTGCGGTAGGTGATTTGATCCTCGAACCTGAACAATTTCCTGACCAGATCGAGTTTTATCTTGTCGTTCGGAACAATAAATTTAAAAAAATAGATCCCGGGCCACTCCTGCTGTACCCACAGGCTTGTTCTGGCGTCTTCCAATGCTTCATCCATAATTTTAATTCGACTATGTGTTAATTCGACTATTCGACAATGAAAAAAAATTCGACAATGTGCTAATTCGACGATTCGACAATGAAAAAATTCGACAATGTGCTAATTCGACTATTCGACAATGAAAAAATTCGACAATGTGCTAATTCGACCATTCTACAATGAAAAAATTTGATAATATGTGTTTTACAATTATATCAAGAAATTTTTCGATAGCATTATACTTAATTTTTATTTAATTGCTACAATTCTCTATTCCGCCCATTGTCGAATTGTCGAATTTACTAATTGTCGAATTACCTAATTGTCGAATTACCAAATTGTCGAATTACCAAATCATCTCCACAAACCCCTTCGATCGTCGTCGTACGCCATCCCGGCCCTGGGCATCCACCACATAAAAATAGGTGCCCGGCGGACAGAGTTTGCCGTTCACGCGGCCATCCCAGGCGGCAATTTCCGAATTCTCGGGAAGGTAATTGTTGGTGGAATACTGATGTACTACTTTCCCCCACCTGTTTAATACCGTGAAGGTCAAACTTTGCAGCGACCTGGTTTTGATGATCATCTTGTCGTTGACACCATCCCCGTTAGGCGTAAAAACAGGAGTTACCTTGACCAGCGAAGTATCCACGACAATGTAATCTGCCAGATAGAAGGTGTCGCGACAGGTCAGGGCCTGGACTGTTTTGGACGCTACCAGTTTGACCATGTACTTGCCCGAATTCTGGTAGGTATAGAGCGGATCCGGATCGTACAGGACGGTGATAAATGAATCAATGGCCGTTGTTCCTCCGCCTCCCAGTGCTGTAAGTACTGATTTATCCTTGAAAAGGTACCATTCGTATTTGTCTGCATCGGCATTCACGCTCTGATTCTGGAAATCAATGTTGGCAGGCGCTTGTGGGAAAGTATACTGCGGGTCATTTTTCTGGTTGGTGGTCCAGGTGAATTTGGCCACGGGTATCGGCGAATTGTAAGTCACAGTGGCGCTCTTCATACAACCCGCCCTGTCCGTTACCTCCACACGGTAATCCGTATTTTGGGACGGAGGATTGGATATCGTCGGGTTTTGGATGGAGGCGACAAAGGTTGTGCCTGTGTACCAGCGGAATTTATAATCAGAACTTACAGGAACCGGTTTTCCGTTAGCCAGGTCGCAATACTGGTAGACAGAACCGACTACCGTGGAGGAAAGCTTCAGAAAGGTGCAGGTCGATTGCGCGATGGCATTTGATGGCCGGCTCCAGCCATTCATGACCCATGCCCTGAAGAGGTAACTTTTGCCATTTTCGGTGAAGGAAACCCGGTAGCATCCGTCAGTAAGGTTGTTGATGGTGGAGGTAACCCCCGTGTCGTTGGAGTAGTTGACGAATTTCACGCCTGCAGGATCAAATTTCTCCCATAAAAAAGTGACATTCGATCCGGCAGATTGGACAGTGAGCGACCCAACCGACACACCTTCAACTGAACAGAAATACCAGATCGGGTCGCTGGACGGAAAAGTCGGGTAGGCCGTATTTTCCTTGAAATTTGCGGTTCCCGAAGCCAGCGATTGTGCCATCAGCATACCCGGCACTGACAGCAGCAGCGCCATGGTCACAAGTAGTAGAAGGTGAATCCGTTTTCTGGTCATAGTAAAAATTGTCTGATATGCATCCACACCACAAATTTAAACAACTATCCGGCCTGACCAAGAAATAATTGGATTGATTTTTTAGGCTTGAAACGCACAACTTTCTCCGAACGCCTTCGCCTTGCCGGCATGGTTTGTTCGGGTCCCGATCGCAGATTTGGCCTTTAATTGCAGGCATACGGATATCTTCACATCATTTGCAATTGCAGATGCCGGAGGGTTTGAATTGCACCCTTTTCTCTTTTTGCTCCAAATGGGTTAACTTTATGTATAACCTAAAGTGAAACCCTCATGGACAACAAGGCAGACATTGAACTGAGGTTCACGCAATGCCGGTCCGGGCCGGTGGTGCAATTGATCTTTGCGTACGATTCCAATTTGATCCGGGCACTGAAAGCCCATACACCGGCGCATTGGAGCGAATCGCTCCAATGCTGGTACATCCCGTGCCGCGAGTTCAATCCTGAAAAGTTCAGGCGAATATTCTCAGCTGAATATTACCTGCATGCCGGCCGTGAGCATGCAGTTGCCATCATGGACCATGTCCGGAAAGGATTGACGGCAAACGGTTCGCCCAGGCCTTCCGGACTGTTTCAAAAGCCCGATCCCGGCAAGGAACAGAAGATACAGGCATTTCGTTCCTGGATGGTCAGCAAGCGTTACAGCGAAAGGACCATCAAGGTTTATCTGGAGTGTCTGCAACTGTTCTTTCGCTTTTTCAGTGAGAAACAGATTGAGGAGATAGAAAACCATGACCTGGTGGATTTCAACAACCGGTACATCCTGGCCAACGGCTATTCGGCTACCCTGCAGAACCAGGTGGTGAATGCCCTGAAATTGTTTTACAGCCGGATGGAGGGGGTTAAGCTGGAGGCAGACCAACTTGAGCGCCCCCGGCGGTCCCATCCGCTTCCGAATGTTCTGAGCAAGGAGGAAGTGGCATCCATATTGGATCATGTTCAAAACCAGAAACACCGTACAATGCTAAGCCTCATCTATGCCTGCGGACTCAGAAGAAGCGAATTGCTGAATCTGAAGCCGCTACAGATAGATTAGAAAAGGCACCTCCTGATTATCCTGAATGGCAAAGGGATGAAAGACCGTGTCGTTCCGATATCTGACAAGGTAATTGCCATGCTCAGGGACTACTACAAAATATACAGGCCTAAAAAGTGGTTATTTGAGGGACAGCACCCAGGAGAACAATATTCAGAATCGAGTCTTCAGGAGATATTGAAGATTGCCATCAGGAAAGCAAGGATCAAAAAACCTGTCACCCTGCATTGGCTCAGGCATTCGTATGCGACCCATCTCCTGGAAGCCGGAACAGACCTTCGGTACATCCAGGAATTGCTTGGACACAAGAGTTCCAAGACTACTGAAATATACACGCACGTCAGCGAAAGAAGCCTGATGAAAATATCCAGTCCATTCGATGATTTGTAGCAATTAATCCGCACATTACAATCGTAACAAATAAAAAATGTAAAATCCGTACCAACCCAGCCAATTTCGCAGGCTAACATTGGATTTTCCGTTATTATAAACGAGTTGGCGTTCATTGTAAAAAACTACACAACATCTTGAAAAAGACAATTAAAATAGTAGGAATCAGTGCTCTTATGACAGTTGTTATAGGAATTCTAATTCTCTTTAATTTCGGGAAAATCTATTATTTTTATTCAACAAAAGACTTTAATAAAAACCTCACACAAAGAGAGAGAATAGTTGAATTAACAAAAACTGGAAAACTAAAGGAATACACATTTAATAGTTCACAAAATTGGATAACCCTTCCAGACTCTGTAAAACAACTTTCAGAAGAAGGCTCGGTCAGAATTGAAAAACTTGATAATAATCTTAGTGTTTTCTTCTATCAAAAATTCAGAAAAACTGAGGACCCAATTGGATTTGCATACTTCGAAAATGGTATTACCAAAGAAAGACTTATGAATATTAAGAATCCAAGCAGCTTCTTCTCTCGAAAGAAATGGGTGAAAGAAATATATCCAAATTAGTTTTACATTGATTTCAAAACCGAAAGAGAAACCGCACCTTGACTAAAGAAAAGAACAACGAAACGCCAACAAACGCTATAGCAAATGCGGGTATGCGTGTTCGTTGAAACATTTGAAATCTTTATATTCATTTGTGCTGATTGACAGTTGATCAACAATCTAATCCCGCACTTGCCATAGCGTCAACCGTTATGGTGCATATTGCTGCTTATCTTCCACACAATAAAATTTGGAAATTAGTAACTTTTAAGTTACCTTTGCCTAAATAAATGACAAATGGAGAAAATCCGCGAAATCATTGCTTACAAAAAGTATTTTGAAGATTTTTTAAAGAGTCAACCGGTTAAGGTTCAGAATAAAATTTTCAAGATAATCGAGGCTATTGAGACTCTGGAGCGGATTCCAAC
Source organism: uncultured Bacteroidia bacterium (assembly GCA_903902325.1). Lineage (GTDB taxonomy): Bacteria > Bacteroidota > Bacteroidia > Bacteroidales > Prolixibacteraceae > CAINVV01. The sequence continues at coordinate 642 of CAIUUO010000238.1, read as the reverse complement.
TACCTATTTGAAACTAATTTCCGGAACAAACGGACTTTATGAGGCAAGAATTCAATTGGGATCTGACATTTGGCGCGTTTTCTGCTTTTTTGACAAAGGCCGGTTAGTTATTCTGTTGAATGGATTTCAGAAAAAAACTGAGAAAACGCCAAAAAATGAAATTGATAAGGCAATAAGTCTAATGAACGAGTATTATGAAAGCAGTAAGTAACAACAAAGACATCTCAACCTGGTCACAAATCAAGGATCAGGTATATGGCGAAAAAGGAACTGATAGACGTGATAATTTGGAAAGAGAGGCTGAATCTTTCAGGATTGGACTGTTGCTAAAAAAAGCAAGGGAATCACGAAACATGACGCAAGAAGAATTGGGCCAAATTATTGATAAGAAAAGAACCTATATTTCCAGGGTAGAGAATAACGGTTCAAATATAACTCTGAGTACTCTTTTTGAAATTGTTGAAAAGGGTTTAGGCGGGAAAGTAAATATTTCTATTGACGTTTAGTTTGTAACCCATACGCACCATAACATACGCCAAATGCCATGCGGGGAAAGTAGATCAACCACGTTTCTCCTGCCGGAAACACAAACCAAACTAAAACCAAAAATAATCATAACCCGCCCGGCACTTGGCGTCGGAA
>CAIUUO010000237.1 GCA_903902325.1 uncultured Bacteroidia bacterium | reverse complement strand
GATTTTGGATTTTGGATTTTGGATTGACGGTCATGGACAGAAGTGGCAAAAATACAAATTTTCATTTTGCTGTTTTGGACCTGATAATATCAGTCAAATCGGAAATAAAAGGAAAATTAAATCGTTCATTAAATCAGCACATCAACAAATCGGCACATCATCAAATTGTCGAATCGTCGAATTAGCACATTAACAAATTATTATATCATGAAAGTAGCAATCGTAGGAACCAGTGGCGCAGTAGGCCAGGAATTTTTGAGGGTACTGGCTGAACGTAATTTTCCGCTCGATGAACTGGTCCTTTTCGGATCGGCCAGGAGTTCAGGAACAACTTATCAATTCAAGGGCAAGACTATTACCGTGAAAGAGCTTCAGCACAACGACGATTTCAAGGGGATTGACATTGCCCTGGTATCTGCAGGTGCGGGAATTTCCAAAGACTTCGCCGGAACGATCACCAAATTCGGCACCATCATGATCGACAATTCAAGTGCTTTCAGAATGGAAGCTGACATTCCATTGGTAGTTCCTGAAGTCAACGCGGAAGATGCAAAGAATATGCCCCGCCGTATCATCGCCAACCCCAACTGCACTACCATCCAGATGGTGGTAGCCCTGAAACCGATCGAAGCGCTTTCCCACATCAAACGGGTGCGCATCTCTACCTATCAAAGCGCCAGCGGCGCGGGCGCTTCCGGAATGGATGAACTACAGGCGCAAACGGTTCAGGTTGCCAACAACGAAGAACCGACTGTCAGGAAATTCGCCTTCCAGATCGTCCAGAACCTGATCCCGCACATCGATGTCTTCACAGACAACGACTATACCAAGGAGGAGATGAAGATGTTCCATGAGACGCGCAAAATCATGCACTCCGATATCCTGGTAAGTGCGACCGCCGTCAGGGTTCCCGTCATGCGGGCCCACTCGGAAGCGATCTGGGTAGAGACGGAAGGTGAAATCTCACCCGAACAGGCACGTGCGGCCTTCGAAAAAGCGGAGGGGGTGATCGTCATCGACAATCCAGCCGAAAAGCAGTATCCGATGCCACTCTTCCTGGCCGGCCGCGATGAGGTTTTCGTGGGCAGAATCCGCAAGGACCTAACCACTCCCAACGGACTGACCTTCTGGACCGTTTCCGACCAGATCAAAAAAGGCGCCGCACTCAACGCGGTTCAGATCGCAGAATACCTGGTGAAAGAGGGGGTTGTGAAGTAATTACAAATTAAAAATTAAAAATTACAAATTAGAAAGTGCCAGAAATTCATTCATTTGTAATCTGTAATTTGTAATTATTGTTTTGAATTAGTCTTCGAAGTTTGGGAACAAAAAATCATTGAAGGGGAAACGTGTCACGTGGATCTTCTTCACCTCTTCGTAGAGCGCCTTCTTGAAATCCGGAATGTTTTGCCTTTGTTTGGCTGAGATGAAAATGGCATTCATGTTCTCCTTGGCCATCCATGAACTCTTCCACTCTTCCAGACTTTTATTCTCTCTCGTCGACGGGGTAAGGTCATCTTCTTCCTTCTCCACATGGGTAAAGGCATCTATCTTGTTGAAAAGGTAGATCATCGGCTTATCCGTGGCGCCGATGTCGGCAAGTGTCTTGTTCACTACTTCAATCTGTTCCTCGAAGCCGGGATGGGCAATGTCGACGACATGAATCAGTATATCTGCCTCACGGGTCTCGTCCAGGGTCGATTTGAACGATTCCACCAGGTGATGGGGAAGTTTGCGGATAAATCCAACCGTATCGGACAGCAAAAAGGGAAGGTTTCCAATGACTACCTTGCGAACTGTTGTATCGAGGGTGGCAAAAAGCTTGTCTTCTGCAAACACCTCCGACTTGCTGATCAGGTTCATGATGGTGGATTTCCCTACATTGGTATAACCTACGAGGGCTACCCTGACCATGTTCCCGCGATTTTTCCGCTGCACGCTCATCTGTTTGTCAATCTTGGCCAGATCACTCTTCAGCAGGGAAATTTTATCCAGGATGATTCGTTTGTCTGTTTCGATCTGTGATTCTCCGGGTCCGCGCATCCCGATACCCCCCTGTTGCCGTTCAAGGTGCGTCCACATGCGGGTAAGACGTGGCAGGAGATATTGATATTGTGCGAGTTCAACCTGGGTTTTGGCATGGGCGGTCTGGGCCCTTTTGGCAAAGATATCGAGGATCAGGTTGGTACGGTCCAGGATTTTGCAGTCGATTACCTTCTCGATGTTCCGGAGTTGGGTAGCCGACAGTTCATCGTCAAAAATGACAGAATCTATTTCGTGGACAGTTACAAAATCTAGGATCTCCTGAAGTTTGCCGGATCCTACAAAGGTTGCTGGGTGAGGATTTACAAGCCGTTGGGTAAAGCGTTCCCATATCTCTGCACCGGCCGTTTCAGCCAGGAATTCCAGTTCATCCAGGTACTCCTGAACCACTTTTTCGTCCTGCTTTCCATAAATCAATCCGACCAGGATCACTTTCTCCTTCTTTACGGAAGTGTCGTGCAATTTTGCCATGGTGCAAAAATACGCAAAATTTCAGGGCATTACTTATCCCCGACAAACTTGATCCCAAAAGAGATGATGTTGGCATCCAGTCCGTCACTTCTGGAATAATGACTGTATCTGACATTGAAGTTCTTGAAACCGAACTTACTGATCTTGAGTGTGTTAAAAACATCAGTATAATTCATGGCAATGCTGTAGTTTTCCGCAGTGAATTTCGACAGGTCATAATCAGAAGTATAGAATTTTTCTGTTGACAGATGGGTGTCATAAGGGGCAAAATAATCTACCTGGTTCTGTATGTAATACCTGAAGGATGGAGTGATCGAGAATGATTGATTGAGCCTGATGGGCAAATCCAGGTTCAGGGTATGCGCTTTTAGCCCCCAATTATCAAAATAGTACCTGTAGTAGCCCTTCAGTACAAATGTCTCGTTGATGTAATAACTCGCCCTAACCCCAAAAGGAAACTTGTACCGGGATTGGGGCAACCGTTCAATGTCATCTGCCAGCCGATATACAGCCGTGTTGTCTGGCGTAGTGTAAACCGGAATAAAAGCTGCATATCCGATATAATAACTGGGTTTATCTTTAAAATAGACCCGTTGATAAGGTGTTGAAAGCATTCCCTCTTGCAGCACAAGGTCAAAGAAGAAAGCTGCCTGCAATTTTTGGGAGAGAATCTGTGATGCAAAGAAGGAGAGGGTATATGAATTTCGTCCGTTCTGGGCCCATGGCTTGAATGCGGAAGGCAGATAGGCCGTCGTTGCATTGCCCTTGCTGTCCATAACCGTCACCCCCTTGAAATAGCCACTCGTCTGAAATGCCAGTCCGTAATCCATGTATTCCCGCAACTCGGTTGGATAAATGGGTTTCCATGTATCAAGATAGGCTGAGCCTTTAAGCCCGATTTCCGTATTCTTCTCATTAAACAATCCTGTGACATTTCCTCCAAATCCATAGGAGATATAATCGAACTCCTTTGAATAGGCTACATTGGTTCCTAAAATTAAATTCCTGGAATCAGAAGAGTGACTGTAATCAGCATGGATAGCCTTGTTCATATCATAATGAGAAGCGCCTGTTGAAGCCAGCCATGGTGTTCCGTATGGTTTAGAAGGTGCTGCAGGAGTGGTGGTGGTAGTGGTCGGAGTCGTTATAACAGTGCCTCCGCCTCTTGATGCGGCAGTAGTGGTATACATGGGGGCACTCTTGAGCGTCGACGGCATGGTCATGAATGGGTTGATATTGCTAGAAGATGCTGAAGTATAAGCAGATATGCCTGCGTCAATCGTCAATACGTCGTTGTTGTTAAGGGGAGTACTGATAATAATCGTTGGGGTTTTATCCTCCAGCTTTTCAGATCCAATACCGCCATTCACAGGCGAATGGCTTCCATCCTGGCTATAAAAACTCATCAGCAAACTCACCTCGGTACTTTCCAGAACGCGCTTCCTGTATGTCTTAATTGAATCTGTACCTTGAGCTATGGTTGATTCATTGCTTTGGGCAACTGAAAAACCCGAAAATGCCATCAGGCAGAAAAATGATGTTAAAGTCCTCTTCATTCAATGAAATTATATATAGTCGACAGATTCAAAAATTAATACAGCTCTCAGCCAAATCAATGTCAACTGTCAATTGTCAATTATCAATTTATTAATTGCATCCGCAACCGCCTCCGGTTTTCCCTCCGTTTGCACCTGAAGCACCTTCCCTGTATACCTGAAAATTACTTTCAAACCGCTCATTTTCATTGGCGGATAACTTCATATCCGGATCATTCAGGTATATTTTCTTGTATTCCTTAACTGAAACGCAGGATGCAAGTAGCCCCATGGCTAAAATTATCAGATAAACTTTCTTTCTCATTTTCCTGTAATATTCAATTTTTCAATGCTTTTCATTTTTATATTGTCAGACACGTAAATTTTTCCCTTATCATCCACCACAACGTAATCAATGGTTTTAATTTGTTTGATTAGGTTGAGCCCAACATCTATGCCCATCACAAAGATCGCCTTGGTGAGGGCAGTGGAAAGTTCGGCAGTCGGGCCGAAGAGGGTCACACTGGCAACTCCGTGAACAGGCCACCCGGTTCGGGGGTCAATGATATGGGTATATCTCACTCCATTAAACTCAACGAAATTTTCATAATCCCCTGATGTTCCGATGGAACGTCCCTCAAACGGAAACCACGAAAAGATTTTTTCCTTGTTGAAAGGATTGGTAATTCCAATCATCCAGGGATTTCCGTCAGGCTGTTTCCCCCAGGCAGTGATATCGCCCGAAGCGTCCATTATTCCGGCTGAAACACCCATTGATTTTAACAACGCTGCAGCCTTGTCTGCCGAATAGCCCTTGCCGATTCCACCGAACCCAAGACGCATCCCCTTTAACTTCAGGAAGACAGTTGTATCCTGCACATTCAGAATGATATTCTTATATCCTACCGTCGAAACGGCTGCTTTTACCTCTTCTTCCGTGGGCAATCTTTTCATGGATCCGTCAAACTTCCAGATATGGTTCATTCCGGCCCAGGAAACATCAAAGGCACCATCAGTCAGTTGTGAGATTTTAATACTATGAACAATCAGGTCAAAAACCTCCTTGTCAACTTTCACGGGTTTTATTCCCGCATTTTTGTTGACGGCTGAAATCTGTGTGGTTGAATCCCATTCGGAAATCAATTTCTCAATACGGGTTATTTCATTCGCTGCAACATCAATATAATGGTTCGCATCTGATTCATTCCTGGCAACTACCGTGAGATCAAACTGGCATCCCATTAGCTTCAGGGTTTTGGTAAATTTTCCCTGGGCTCTACCAGTAATGGAAAGCAATAAAATCAGGGAAAAGAATAATATTCTCACTGTTGATTGGTTTCAAATGAGTGAAGTAGCGCTATGTATTCCTTTGGTGTAACGTTTTTATAACTTGTTGTCCCCAGCACTTTACCCTTTTTGTCCAGAACAAGAACCAACGGGAACAGTCCTTGTTTATTGTAGGCTTCCGCCAATTTATCATTCTTTTCCTGCTGCTCTTTCGGCAATGCGTTCGCCTTCTTCTTTGGGAAATCGGCACGCAGGAGTACGAAATGGTCATTCGAATAACGAGTGAATTCAGGTGACTCCCAGATGAATTTCTCTAATTTCTCGCATGGAATACACCAATCGGATCCCGAAAAAACAAGTACTATGTTTTTACCTTCCTGGCCAGCCTTGGTTTTAGCCTCTTCAAAACCGGTTTCCCATTTCTGTGCCTTCAGAAAGAAAACAGAGGATAGCAGAATTACAATTAATAGGACTCTTCTCATAAATTAATAATTACAATCATTCCAATTTCTTGCAAGAGTATATAAATTATTTATAATCTCTGACACAATATCCGTAAAAAGTCAGATATCTAAATAATTATTAACAAATAATAAGGAATATACGCAATTTCGAGGGGCATTTTGAAGAAAACGGGATTATTTTTTGCCAAAGGGTATAAATCTGGGAACTCTTTTCTGGTATTCAACATATTCAGAATATTTTCCGGCGCTTATCTCTTCGCTAAAACCGGAACTGCCTTGGAAAAGGACAATCAGCAGCAGACAACCGGCAATGCTCCAGTTAAACCATTGTCCGCCCGACGCGATGCTGAAAAGATAAAAGCAGACCCAGATAGCCTGTTCGGCAAAATAATTGGGATGGCGACTTCGCGCCCATAAACCCCTGTCAAGAAAACCTTTTTTGTATTCCGCTGGCAGTTCCTCCCCTGCTCTCAACATCGCATGCTTCTTGCTTTGATAGTTCCACTGCTGAATGTCGGCCAACATCTCAAAAACAATGAAAAAAAACATCAATCCTGCAACGGAATAATCAGGAATACCTATCGGGGAATCGTTATTCTGGAGAGCTATGATGGCCGGTAAGGAAAAAAGTACAATGAGCACATTCTGGTATCCGCAGATGAACAGCAGGTTAAACAAGGTCCATTTCCACCGAGGCGCGAATTCCGGTCTTTGGCGCAAAACCTGCCATCGGTAATCTTCTTCACCAGACCAAAAACGCAATTGGTATGCTCCTTTCATTGCAAAATTTATGGTCAGCCTCACACCCCAGAGAGTTGCCAATATTCCCATCAGCACAAGCCTAGGCGAATAATCTCCGTAACCGGCAACCACCCATACATAAACAACAGGTACAATGCTCCAAAGTTTGTCTACCTGACTATAGTTCTTTGTCAGTTCACCAGCAATAAATGAATAGGCAATTACAAACGCCCCTATTTTTACCAGTGCGTAAATGGCTTTCCACTCAAGAGGTCCCGGTGCAGTACCAAAAATGTAGCTGAACAGTGGAACTGCAAGCAGCGTAATCAGCAAAAGAATCGCGGTAGTTATAATTTTCATAATTCGATAATTCGATAATTCGACAATTCGATAATTCGATAATTCGACAATTCGACAATTCGACAATTCGACAATTCGACAACTCGACAACTCGACAATTCGACAATTCGACAATTCGACAATTCGACAATTCGACAATTTT
>CAIUUO010000236.1 GCA_903902325.1 uncultured Bacteroidia bacterium | reverse complement strand
TTAAATGAGTCTCATCTGTAACAATCGAGATTCGGCCAACGGGACTTTCAATGCTCTTGAAATACCTATTCACGTCTATTTCAGCTCCTTCACCTTGATATTCTTGTAGTGCACCTCATTCCCATGCTCCTGCAAAAGCAAATGGCCGGTTGGATATTCACCGAACCCAACTTCCTTGGCAAATTTGCTGGTAGCCACCAATGCTTTCCACTCGGCTGTTCCCCTGGTATATTCGACCACTTTGGTTCCGTTCAGGTAATGGGTTACTTTTTCACCATTTACCTCGATGCGGGCATGGTTCCATTGGTTAATCCCATTGAAAGGCTTGGTCTTGAGAGCAGGGATCAGATCATAGAGTGAGGCCAGGGTACGGTCCCCATCCTTTCCCAGTTTGGCATCCGGATGCAATACATCGTCCAGTACCTGGTATTCACAACCAACGTTGTTATAACCTTTTCCCCCCTTATTTGGCTGAATGAAATATTTTATACCGCTGTTGGCGCCGGGAGTAAGTTTAAAATCTACCTCCAGTATAAAATTCTTGAATTCCTTCTCAGTAACAAGGTCGCCTCCCCCTTTGTTCTCCCCGAGATCGACGATTAATTCATTGTTCTGAATGGTCCATCCCTTTTGAGGCACGACACCATCCCTGTTGCTTACCCAACCGTTCAGGGTTTTTCCATCCCACAAAAGCTTCCAACCCTCTTTTTGCTCCTTGGGGGTCAGGGCATTTTCCTGTTGATTTTCCGGCTGGAGCGGAGACATTTTAGGCATATTACCGGGTTGTACTGCCATTGCAAAAACTGTCAACAGTGTCATCAAAAACAAAAAACTGATTTTTTTCATTTGATTAAAATATTTAGTTTGTGATAATAATTTTGAGTATAAAGGGATGCATTACTTAAAGACCCGTAAAAAAAAACTGGACGATTTTTTTTAATCCTGATCTCTTTTACACTGCTAAAATAAGCAACTTTTTTGAACCCGTTTCCGCAAACGGACATTTTTTCGAATTGATTTATTGCCTGATTCAGTCTACATTTGTCGTGAAGAATGAAACGGGGAAACAATGAAGAATTCCCATTCATACCTGATCTCATTTTTCTTATTAAATTCGCATCAACATCAACAAATTTGTGCACCATGAAGGGAATCATCCTGGCAGGAGGATCCGGATCGCGTCTGCATCCGATCACTTTGGGAACATCCAAGCAGTTGCTTCCGATCTACGACAAACCGATGATCTATTACCCGATGTCGGTATTGATGCTTTCCGGTATTCGTGAAATTCTGATTATTACCACTCCCGAGGAGCAATCTGCCTTCATTCGGCTGCTTGGCGACGGCTCCCAGTGGGGAATCGACCTGCATTACGTGGTCCAACCCTCCCCCGACGGATTGGCACAGGCATTTATCCTGGGGGAGGAATTCATTGGGGCAGATGATGTATGCCTGGTTTTGGGCGACAATATTTTCTACGGTCACGGCTTTGTAGAACTGCTGAACATGGCTGTTGCCGAGGTTACCCAAAACCGCATGGCTACTGTTTTCGGATACTGGGTCAATGATCCTGAAAGATATGGAGTATGCACTTTTGACGCAGACAGGAATGTCACTACAATCGAAGAGAAGCCTGCGAAGCCCAAATCGAACTATGCAGTTATCGGACTCTATTTCTATCCTAATTCGGTGGTAGAGGTGGCAAAAAATATCAAGCCTTCTGCCCGAGGTGAACTTGAAATCACTACCGTCAACCAGGAATACCTCGACCGAAAGGAACTCAAGGTAGAACTGATGGGTCGCGGATATGCCTGGCTGGATACCGGAACCCATGAATCGCTTCTCGAAGCCGGGTCTTTCATTGCCACCATCGAAAAACGTACGGGACTCAAAGTCGCCTGCCTCGAAGAAATTGCTTTCCGCAACAAGTGGATTGATGAATCTCAATTAATTGCCCAGGGCAACCTGCTCAAGAAAAACCAATATGGTCAATATCTATTATCGCTAATCTAAAATTTACTTCGTGACCTTAGTGCTGTCCTTTGCGTCCTTTGTGGTAATAAATATTTAACCACAAAGGACACAAAGGGTCACACAAAGGAACACTAAGGCTATATATCACATGAAATTCAACTCAACACCTATTGCGGGTTTATATTTAATCGAACCAAAAGTTTTTGGAGATTCACGTGGATATTTTTTTGAATCTTTCCAACAGGCGGAATTTGAGCAAAATATAGGGAAAGTGGAATTTGTCCAGGACAACGAATCCAAATCCGGGTACGGAGTGCTTCGGGGACTGCATTTTCAGAGACCACCCCACTCCCAGGCCAAACTGGTTCGCTGTATTGTGGGTTCAATTCTGGATGTCGTGGTTGATCTTCGCAAGGATTCCCCCACTTTCAAACAACATTATTCCGTAGAACTTTCAGCAGACAATAAACTTCAGCTTTTTATTCCCCGCGGATTTGCACATGGGTTTGTTGTTCAGAGTGAAGAGGCAATTTTTTCCTACAAGGTGGATAACCTCTATTCTCCCACCCACGATGGGGGCATCCGGTATGATGATCCTGAATTTGCAATCGACTGGAAATTGTCGAAAGAGGAGATTAAACTATCCGCAAAGGATCAGGAATTACCGATGGTTTCCCAACTTGAAATACCAGATTTTATCTAAAAAACAGTAACCCGTAAATGATCCTGCTTTGATCAAGCAACACGGCAAAATACAGATGGTTGACCTCAACTCACAGCACAAAAAGCTGGAAGATGGGATTATGGGTGCTATCAGACATGTCATTGAACGGTCAGATTTCATCAAAGGGAAAGATGTTGCCGAATTTGAGCAGAATCTGGCAGCATACCTTCATGTCGACCATGTGATCGGATGCGCCAATGGAACGGATGCCCTGCAAATAGCCCTGATGGCACTTGATCTTCAACCCGGGGACGAAGTAATCGTTCCTGCATTTACCTACGTTGCAACTGCTGAAGTAATTGCATTGCTAGGCCTGGTACCAGTAATGGTAGATGTGGAAGAGGAAACATTCAATATTTCACTTCAGGGTATAAGGAATGCCATCACATCCCGTACGCGGGTGATAATTCCGGTACATCTTTTCGGACAATGCTCCGACATGGAACCAATTATGGAACTTGCAAATGAACATAAACTTTGGATCATAGAAGACAATGCTCAATCGTTGGGCGCGAGTTACATTTTCAGGAATGGTTCTGTTAAAAATGCCGGCACCATCGGCCATATTGGATGCACCTCCTTTTTCCCAACCAAAAACCTTGGCTGCATGGGAGATGGCGGAGCACTTACGACCAATGACCCTGGACTGGCGGAAAAAATCAGGATGATCGCCAACCACGGACAACAAGTAAAATATTATCACAAGCTGGTGGGCTGCAATTCGCGTCTCGACACCATCCAGGCGGCTATCCTGAATGTAAAACTGCCTCATCTTGACGGATATATTGAATCGCGTCAAAAAGTAGCTGATTTCTATCAGGAGAAACTCAAGGATTTCGCTTGCGGAGTATTGCCCACTAATTTGCGGCAAACTCCCCCTGCCTACAACCAATTTACCTTGAAAATAAAAAATGGCTTAAGGGATCAATTCAGGAATTACCTTTCCGGCATGGGTATTCCGACCATGATCTATTACCCACTTCCCCTTTATAAACAGGAAGCATTCAGCAAGTTCGCTCCAGACGGATTTTCTCTTCCCGTTACTGAAAAGCTTTGCGGTTCTGTCATTTCTCTGCCAATTCACACGGAAATGAATGGGGAAGAATTGGCGTACATCGCAGGAACTATTCTCAATTTTAAGGAGTAAGCCTGCTCAACCTCCAGGAAAATTCTATGGGGAACACATAGTATTTTTTTGTAATTTTGGGGAAATGCGTTCTTTCAGTCTCCAAGTCCAATCGTCTCCCCTCTAGCCAATATGAAAACAATTCTGGATAAAATATCGGATAACTCCATACAAGTCGGTATCGTCGGACTCGGCTATGTCGGATTACCTTTGGCCGTCTCTTTTGCCTCAGCAGGCGTTTCTGTCATTGGCTTTGATCCTTCATCCTCAAAAATCGCCAAAATCAATGCCGGAGAAAACTACATTTCCGACATCACGGATGATCTTTGGCAGGAAACTATTAAGCACAAAACCCTGCAGGCAACAAGTGATTTCTCGCTTCTGTCAGGTTGTGATGCCATCCTGATCTGTGTCCCCACTCCGCTTGATCCCTACCACAAACCCGACATGAGCTTCATTGAAGCGGCCAGCAATGCAATCGGCAAATACATGAAAGCAGGAACTTTCGTCTGCCTTGAGAGCACTACCTATCCGACAACTACCGAAGACGTGGTTTTGCCCATCCTGGAAAGGGAATCTGGAATGAAGCAAGGAACAGGATTCTGGCTTGCCTTTTCTCCGGAGAGGGTCGATCCGGGCAACAAAACCTATTTCACGCGCAACACACCCAAAGTCCTGGGAGCGCTTGACGAGAAAGGATTAACCATCGGTCAGGCAATCTACAAATTAGCCGTGGATGAAATCTATCCCGTAAGTTCTCCGAGAGTCGCCGAAATGGTGAAGATCCTGGAGAATACCTACCGGTTGGTTAATATCAGTCTGATCAATGAGATGGCATTGCTTTGCGGCAAAATGGGAATCGACATCTGGGAGGTAATTGATGCTGCCAAAACAAAACCATACGGATTTCAGCCATTCTATCCTGGTCCCGGCATCGGCGGACACTGTATCCCGCTTGATCCGTTTTACCTCGAGTACATCGCCAAAAAATTCAACTTCGACCTTTCCATGATCAATACGGCCGGGCATATCAACATGATGATGCCTCACCGGATGACCCTGAAGATCTCTTCTGCGCTGAACAAACATAAAAAATCCATCAACGGAAGCCGAATTCTGTTCATGGGGGTGGCTTACAAACCTGATATAGACGATGAACGCGAATCACCAGCGCTAAAGATCATGGATGAAGTTGCCCAAAAAGGAGCGATCATTTATTACCATGATCCCTTTATCGACGAACTGAGTACTCCCCTAAACAGAAAATTCAAATCAGAAGAACTAACCGCCGGATTGCTACAGAAATCGGATTGTGTCGTGATCGCCACCAACCATTCTGCCTTTGATGTGGATTGGATACTTACAAATTCACAACTGGTTGTCGATTTGCGCAATGCAGTGAAAATCAGTTCGAATAAAGTATATAAGCTATAAAAACATTTCAAACCCTTCAACCCTGATGCCAAATTATTTGTCTGATTCGACTACGGTAATCGATCCCGGTTGTACCATTGGTTCCGGAACAAAGATCTGGCACTTTTCACACATCATGACAGGAGCTGTCATCGGTGAAAATTGCAACATCGGCCAGAACGTTGTCATATCGCCCGGGGTCATAATCGGCAACAATGTCAAGGTCCAGAACAATGTCTCACTTTACACGGGTGTAATCTGTGAGGACGATGTATTCCTGGGGCCTTCCTGTGTATTCACCAATGTCATCAACCCACGCGCCCGTGTGAACCGACGTGGAGAATATGCCAGTACTACTGTAAAGCTTGGAGCATCCATCGGAGCAAATGCGACCATTGTCTGTGGAAACGATATCGGCGAATATGCTTTTGTGGGAGCTGGCGCTGTTGTAACCAAAACCGTTGATCCCTATGCCCTCGTTGTCGGCAATCCTGCGATCCAGATTGGCTGGATTTCTGAATACGGAATTCGACTTCATTTCAACGACAAAGGATTCGCAACCTGCCCCGAAAGTGGGGAGGAATACGAACTGAGAAACGGTGCCGTCAGAAAAAGACAATGAGAAAATGTGAGGGTGAGATGAGGAGAACAGATTCATCTTTATCCGGTGCCATTGGTCTAAATTTATTAATGTATTACTGAAAAAAAACATGCTAAACTTCGCACTAATAGGCGCCTCCGGTTTTATTGCACCCCGCCACCTGAAGGCCATCAAGGAAACAGGCAACAACCTGGTTGCGGCCCTTGATCCTTTCGACTCGGTCGGGATTCTTGACAGCTATTTCCCGGATTGCCATTTTTTTACCGAATTTGAACGTTTCGAATGCCATGCAGAATCCCTGAAGGGGAATCCCGGGCAAATTGATTATGTGGTAGTGTGCTCTCCCAATTACCTCCATGATGCGCATGTCCGCTTCGGACTGAGGATCGGGGCCAATGTTATTTGTGAAAAGCCTTTGGTACTGAATCCTGAGAGTATTGCACCTTTGGAAAAACTTGAAAAGGAGTCGGGGAAAAGCGTATTTAATATCTTCCAACTTAGACTGCATCCCGCCATCATCGCGCTGAAAAAAAGGGTGGAAGAAAGTCCAGCCGATAAAGTTTATGATCTGGACCTGACCTATATCACCTCCAGGGGAAACTGGTATTTCACGAGCTGGAAAGGAGAAGTTTCGAAGAGTGGCGGATTGGCCACCAACATTGGGGTTCATTTTTACGACATGCTTTCCTGGATTTTTGGAGAGGTGAAAGAAAACACCGTGCACCTTTCAAAAGAAGATTGTGTATCAGGTTTTCTTGAATTCAGGAAAGCCCGTGTCAGGTATTTCCTGAGTATCAACATCGATACTCTGCCACAAGAATTGAAAGCATCCGGCAAACGGACTTACCGCTCGATGAAAATGAATGGTGAAGAAATCGAGTTCAGCGACGGGTTCACAGATCTCCACACGGAAAGCTACAGGCACATTCTGGGTGGAAACGGATATCGTCCTTCTGACGCCCTCCGGTCTATTCAGATTGTAAATGTGATAAGGAATAGTGAGCCAACAGGATTAAATGAGAACTCCCATCCGTTCGCGAAGTCATATTTTATCTGATTCCCGGGATCAAAAAGATGCTGCGCATTTGTACCTTGTTTGAAACTTTTACCATGGTAAAATTAAACCTTCGCTTCCATCCAAACTGTTCAATGAGGTATTTTATTTAAACATAACGACGAATTGCCCGTATTGTATTCTGATGATTTCATTTAAGGTATCTTTGCGCTATGATCAGATTTTTCTTTTCTCTCAGCCAATGGAAGCGGTTTATTCTATCCTTGGCCTACCTTTCCGTAGTTGCTTTTCTTGAGCTGATGCCGGAAAGACTCGTGCCTGACTTCCAGTTTCGAGGGGAGGACAAATTGGTTCATGTATGCATGTATCTTGGACTTACGATCCTTGCCTGCTGGACTTTTAATGCAGAGAAAAACCATGTTCGTGTTCCACTGATTGTTCTGATTATCGTAATTTTTGGCATTCTGATGGAGATTTTCCAGTTTGAAATGAAGTGGGGGCGATCCTTTGAATGGTTCGATATCCTGGCAAATAGTCTGGGAGTCATATTCGGAACAGTTTTGTTTTTATTCTTTTCAAAAAAAATGGGAAGAATGGGAATGGGAAAAAATTTAAAGACTAAAAGGGAAAGTGCTGAAGTTTATATTTAGCCTAACTTGCAACACGTAACCCGTATTAAAATAATCTAAAAGCTAACAGCCAAAAGCTAATAGCCAATGGTTAACTCAAAATTAAACCAACAAGATTAATATGTCAGCAACAACAATAAAAATCGGCGATCAGGTTCGCTTTATGAATGAAGTCGGCGGAGGCCGCGTTACTGCGATACTCTCCAAGGATTTGGTAAGCGTTGAAACGAAGGATGGCTTCGAGATTCCTACCTACATTAAAAATCTTGTGGTTATAGAACCCGATCTTCCCCGTTCATCTTCAGGTCGCCCCTTCACCCCTTCGCCCCCTCGCCCCATCACCCCATCATCTGTCGGTCAGAACCCCAATGATCAATATCCTGAAATAAAACGAAACGGCTTCAAGGAAATCAACCAGCACAAGGGTAACGATTTCCCCGAATTCATCTTCGCAGCCCTGCCCGATAATCCGGGCAATCCGCCGGAAGGCAAGATTCTGCTCTATCTGGTGAATGACTGTAATTACACCCTGATTTACCATTTTGCAACCAAAATGGCAAATCAGTATACGACTGCAGATGCCGGAATGCTTGAGCCAAATACGAAGGTTGAACTCGAAAGCATCCAGCCAAAAGCAATGGCTGAACTGCCTGAATACTGCTTTCAGCTCCTCTTTTTCAGAAAGAATGGAACGCAGCTGGAAGAACCGGTCCAAAAAGAGATCCGGATCTCTCCCATTAAATTTTTCAAGGCTTCCTCATTTGTGAAAAATAATTACTTCAATACTCCGGCACTTTTGATTCGTCTGGCTGAACACCCTCTCCGGGCAGAACTGGACAAACTCACCGAAAAGGACTTTCAGCAGGTTACCCTCACCAAGGAACCCAAGAAACAAATTGCAGTTGAAATTCCAAAGTCAGACCTGGTAGAAATCGACCTGCACATCAACGAATTGATTGATGACACCAGCGGTCTTTCCAATGCCGATATGCTCAAGCTTCAACTCAACACCTTCCGGAAAGAGATGGACAATGCCATTGCTACCGGGGTGAAGAAGATTGTTTTCATCCACGGTGTCGGAGATGGCGTCCTCAAAAATGAACTTCGTCGCGAACTACAGCGCAAATATGCCCGCTATCCATTCCAGGATGCCTCCTTCAGGGAGTATGGGTTCGGTGCCACGATGGCTGTGCTGAGGAAGTGACGAAGAAGGAGGGGGCGAGGGGACGACTAGGACGAGTGGAAGCCAAGACGAGGGGGCGAGGGGGAGACTGCCACCCTGGAAAATTTCTAAAATGATTAAAATTCCAAAAATATTGTCCTTGCTCGAGTCCTTGGAGTTGAGTTCGCCCCCTCACCCACTCGCCCCTTCTCCCCCTCATTCGGTTTAACCTTGTCATCCCCTCTACCAAGTCATCCTAGTCGTCCCAGTCATCCCAGTCGTCCCAGTCAATATTCTCTAATAAAATCCTTACCTTTGCGCTGCGCAGACCGTTCTGTCGCCTTGCATAGCAGGGAGGAAAGTCCGGGCAACACAGGGCGCCATGTTTCCTAACGGGAAGGCGGGTGAAAACCTGCAGTCGTGTAACAGAAAATAACCGTCCCGGCTTCTGGTCGGGATAAGGGTGAAAAGGCGGGGTAAGAGCCCACCGGTGATTGTGGTGACGCAGTCAGCCGTACACGTCATGGGTTGTAAGGCCAAATATACTGCAAGTCCGAAAGGAAGGGAGCTGCCCGCTCCCGAACGGCTCTCCGGAGCCATCCTTGCAGGGGGTAGGCTGCAAGAGGCGGATGGTGACATTCGTCCCAGATCAATGACAGAATGCAAAACAGAACCCGGCTTACAGGTCTGCGTTTTTTTCTTTTTGATGCTGATGGATAACCGTCAGTATCAAAAAGTTTTTTACTCAGTCGAATTAATGAATTTCCATGATCCCCTCCCTCTCCATTCTTGAGTTCAATTATGTTTTGCCGGATGCTTCCGTGGCAAAATATCCATTGAGCGAACGCGATCAATCCAAATTGCTTGTATGGGATAAAGGTGAAATAGCCGATCATACATTTTCGGACCTACCGGGATTACTGCCCGAAGAATCGATGCTGGTTTTTAACAATACCAGGGTAATCAGGGCAAGGCTCCATTTCGTGAAATCCACAGGTGCCATCATCGAGGTTTTCTGCCTGGAGCCAACTGTTCCACACGACTATATTTATTCCTTTGCCCAAACCTCCGCCTGTCGTTGGAAATGCATCGTTGGGAACAGGAAAAGATGGAAAGGTGAAATGTTGAAATTGAATTTATGCCTTGAAGGTCAAAAAATTGATTTCTGTGCTGAAATGCTGGGAGAATTGGAAGGAGGCTTTGAGATTGAATTCACTTGGGACAATAAACATTTTACATTTTCTGAGATACTGGAAGCTGCCGGGAAAATTCCCATACCACCCTATCTCCATCGAGACTCAGAGGAGATCGATCTAACTGTATACCAAACAGTCTACTCCAAAATAAAAGGCTCAGTGGCGGCTCCCACCGCGGGATTGCATTTCACTAAAGGCATATTCAAATCACTGGCAAACAGGCAAATAAACTGCGAAGAACTCACCCTTCATGTGGGGGCCGGAACTTTTCAACCTGTTAAAACCGATACTGTTGGGGAACACCAGATGCATACAGAGTTCTTCTCCGTCAGCAAGTCCACGATCGCTCGGCTAATCTCCCATCCGGGAAGGGTAATCGCCGTCGGAACAACTTCAGTCCGGACCCTTGAGAGCCTCTATTGGATCGGATGCAAAATCATTCGTAATCCAGACATAGAGCCGGATCAATTAACAGTCAATCAATGGGAGCCTTACCAGGATCCCAATGGCAAAATTGAAGCAAAAATGGCATTGACAACCATACTCGACTGGTTGAAGAACAAGGATCGCCAAACATTGGAAACAGCTACCCGCATCATGATCCTACCTGGCTACCAGTTTCGGATCATCGGCGGTCTTGTCACTAATTTTCACCAGCCTCAAAGTACCCTGCTGCTGTTGATCTCTGCCATCCTTGGCGATGAGTGGAAAAGGGTTTACGCACATGCGCTGGCAGAAGGATACCGGTTTCTGAGCTATGGGGACGCTAATTTGTATTTGTGGTAAAGACTAGGACGACTAGGATGACTGGGACGACTAGGATGACTAGGACGACTAGGATGACTAGGACGACTAGGATGACTGGGACGATCGCCTAGATTGACCATTTCTCTGGACTTTGGATCATAGTAAAAATTTGAGCCTGGATATGGTCATATTTTTGATCCAAAACTTGCATGCTATTTTCATCCAAATAACCAAATGCATTTGCAAAATTCAGCCAAACCTGGGTTTCTGCTGCCTCACCTTCACATTCGAGTAATTTTGATACGAATGATTTTGGATACCTTCTTTTGATAAAGGCTTCAGCAATATTTGCTGCAACGGAACGGGAACTTAGTCGAATTTGGTCAGTCAACGAATATTTTTCTTCTGGTGGGAATATTTTTGTCAAATGGTGTATTTGTAATGCCAAATCAAACGCGCATTTGAAAACAATCAATTCTTTGTGGGATTGTATTCTCATGATATCTATGAATTAAATATCTAATTTGGAGCCAACTACAATAAATATAACGAATTTTATTGACAATTCCAAATAATCCCCTTTCCAGTCAACCTCTCATCCCAGTCGTCCCAGTCATCCTAGTCGTCCCAGTCATCCCAGTCGTCCCAGTCGTCCCAGTCGTCCCAGTCCAAAAAAAAGGCGCTGATCTCTCTCGCGCCTTCTTAATATCAAATAGAATGGAAACTATTCTGCTGCAACAACATTCCAGTCGGAATGGTTCATCCTCAGGTAAGAACGGTATCTCCATTTTGCACTTGCCTCTGAAGCCTGGAAGAGTTCGTCCGCCTCTTTGGGGAAAGACTTCTTCAGGGCGGTGTAACGAACCTCGCTATTCAGAAAGACCTGGAATTTGCTCCAGTCGGGCTCTTTCGAATCGAGCTGGAACGGATTCTTGCCTTCTTCCTCCAATTGTGGATTGTAACGGTAGAGGTGCCAGTAACCGCATTCGACTGCCAGCTTTTCCTCTTCCTGTGTGCGACCCATTGAACGTAATCCGTGGGCAATACAAGGTGAATAAGCGATGATCAGCGATGGACCCGGGTAAGCCTCCGCTTCACGGATGGTCTTCAGGTACTGGGACTGATTGGCGCCCATGGCAACCTGTGCCACGTATACATATCCATAGCTCATTGCGATCACGCCCAGGTCTTTCTTCCTGATACGCTTACCGGAAGCTGCGAACTTGGCCACAGCGCCGATTGGCGTGGATTTGGATGACTGACCTCCGGTGTTTGAATAAACTTCGGTGTCCAGAACCAGGATGTTTACATTCTGTCCGGATGCAAGGACATGGTCCAAACCTCCATAACCGATGTCATACGCCCAGCCGTCTCCGCCAAAAATCCAAACAGATTTCTTGATCATGTATTGTTTCAGGGAAACGAGTTCCATGGCATATTTTTCACTTTTGCCTGAAACAGCTGCCAGCACTTTCGCGGTAGCTGTTTCTGAACCCGCTGCATCCTCACGGTTCTCTATCCATTCGTTGAAAGCTTCTGTCTCGGCAGCGCTTACTCCTGCCTCCATGGCTGATTTCATGATGTCAGCAATGCGGTCGCGGCTGAAGTTCACCCCTTCGTTCATTCCGAAACCATATTCGGCATTGTCTTCGAAGAGTGAATTGGCCCATGCCGGACCGTGTCCACTCTCCTTGTTGGCGGTATAGGAGGTTGCCGGAGCAGAACCACCGTAGATGGATGAACATCCGGTTGCATTGGCCACCATCATCCGTTCTCCGAACAATTGGGTGATCAATTTGATATAGGGGGTTTCACCACAACCTGCACAGGCACCCGAGAACTCAAAGAGTGGTTGTGCAAACTGTGAATTTTTAATGTTCTTGTCTTTTTCGGCAAGCTTATCCTTGTAGGTAACGAACTTGTCGATGGCGTTCCAGCGTGGAGACTGCGCCTCCTGTGACTCGAGCGGTTTCATCACAAGCGCTTTCTCTTTCGATGGACAAACGTCGGCACAGTTGCCGCAACCTGTACAGTCATACGGAGAAACCTGGATACGGAAGGTCAGTCCGGCATATTGTTTGCCATTGGCTTTTACACCGGTGGTTCCTTCAGGCAACTTGGCCATTTCTTCCTCGCTGATCAGGAATGGACGGATGGCAGCGTGGGGACAAACATACGAACACTGGTTGCACTGGATACAATTGTCGTCGATCCACTCAGGAACATCCACGGCGATACCGCGTTTTTCGTAAGCCGTCGTTCCTGCCGGGAATGTACCGTCTTCGATTCCCTTGAAAATGGAAACCGGAAGGTCATCGCCCTTTTGTGCATTGATCACGTCAACTGCCCTGCGGATAAAGTCAGGGCGATCCATATCTACTACTTCAGCTTCTGCAGTCAGTTTAGCCCATTCTGCAGGAACTTCGATCTTGACAACGTTGTTTCCGCCAGCATCAACAGCCGAGAAATTCATGTTGACAATCTGTTCACCCTTCATACCGTAGGATTTCACAATCGCCTTTTTCATCTGTTCGACAGCAAGATCGAATGGAATGACGTTGGTGATTTTGAAGAAAGCTGCCTGCATGATGGTGTTGGTACGATTGCCCAGACCAAGGTCAACAGCCAATTTGGTACCGTTGATGGTATAAAATTTGATTTCATTCTCAGCCAGGAATTTCTTCATGGAGTTGGGAAGGCGTCTTTTAACTTCATCCTCTTCCCAGATGGTATTCAACAGGAAGGATCCTCCTTTTTTCAGCCCTTTCAATACATCGTATAGATGGATGTAGGCCTGTACGTGGCAAGCCACGAAGTCAGGAGTCGTGATCAAATAGGTGGAACGAATCGGACTGTCGCCGAAACGCAGGTGCGAGGCGGTAAATCCACCCGACTTCTTGGAGTCGTAGGCGAAATAGGCCTGGCAATATTTGTCAGTTGCAGAACCAATGATTTTGATGGAGTTCTTGTTGGCACCCACTGTTCCGTCTGAACCCAAACCATAGAATTTGGCTTCGTAGATGTCATCAGCCGATACTTTGATCTCAGGAAGCAATGGCAGCGAAGTGAAAGTCACGTCATCCACGATACCGATGGTGAATTTGCCTTTCGGCTCTTTCATCTCCATGTTCTTGTAAACGGCTATGATCTGAGATGGAGTCACATCCTTGGATCCTAAACCGTAACGACCACCAACGATGATCGGGCAATTTTCCTTGCCATAGAACGCATCGCGGACATCCAGGTAAAGCGGTTCGCCATTGGCTCCCGGTTCTTTGGTGCGGTCAAGAACCGTAATCTTCTTCACGGAAGATGGCATCACATTGAAGAAATATTTGGTGGCAAAAGGACGGTACAGGTGAACGCTTACCAAACCATATTTATTGCCCTGTGCATTCAGGTAATCAATGACTTCACGGATAGTTTCTGTAACTGAACCCATGGCAACCACAACGTTTTCGGCATCCTTTGCGCCATAATAGGTAAATGGATGGTATTCCCTGCCTGTGATTTTAGTAATCTCTTGCATGTAGGATTCAACTACATCCGGAACTGCATCATAGAATGGGTTGCAAGCCTCTTTGGCCTGAAAGAAAATATCAGGATTCTGGGCAGTACCACGCGTAAAAGGATGCTCCGGATTCAGGGCGCGGTTGCGGAAATCCTGAAGTGAATCCTGATCGATCAGCGCGGCAATCTTCTCCTGGTTCATCGCTTCGATCTTCTGAATCTCATGCGAAGTACGGAAACCATCAAAGAAATTCAGGAATGGCACACGGGTCTTGAGGGTGGCAAGGTGAGCAACACCGCTGAGGTCCATGGTTTCCTGGACAGAACCGGAGGCCAGCATGGCGAACCCGGTCTGGCGGCATGCATACACGTCACTATGGTCACCAAAGATCGAAAGAGCATGTCCGGCAAGGGCACGTGCACTAACGTGGAAAACGGTAGGCAACAGTTCCCCGGCAATCTTGTACATGTTGGGGATCATCAGCAGAAGTCCCTGAGAGGCTGTATAAGTAGTTGTGAGTGCACCCGATTGCAGTGAACCGTGAACGGCACCTGCCGCGCCCCCTTCACTCTGCATCTCGGTGATGCGCATTTTCTGACCAAAAATATTCTTACGGCCATTGGCCGCCCATTCGTCCACCACCTCTGCCATGGTGGAGGAAGGTGTAATAGGATAAATACAGGCCACTTCGCTAAACATGTAGCTGATGTAAGAAGCCGCATAATTACCGTCACAGGTGATAAACTTTTTCTCTTTACTCATTTTCTTTGCATTTGTGAATTAAATATCTCTTATTCTTTTTTTATCCATTTTTAAAAAATTGCCTAAAGTGAACTAAAGTGCCTAAAATGCCTATAGTTCTTGCGCTTTTATCTAAATTTTATCTTATCTCCTTTACTCGATTCTCTGCTCTCATCTTTTGAACCCTTCCGTCCGAAATGAGAATAGTCTCTTTTATTTAACGCTAACCCGGACGGGGATCTCCTCTCATTCTCTATCCCCGGGTTCCGTTACACTCCACCCGGGGCTATTAATATTTAACCCCTTCGGGGTAACGAACGCATCCTTCCGTCATCCCTTCATCTTGGTGGTCCTTTCGTCCCGGTCTCCCAGTCCCCCAGTCTTGTCTCTCCGTCTCTCCGTCAAAAGTTCAAGTTAGCCTTCGCCCCCTCGTCCGCTCATCCTAGTCGTCCACTCGTCCCCGTCGTCCTAGTCGTCCTAGTCGTCCCCTCGTCCCAGTCGTTCTCAATAAAGGAACCCAAACAACCACAATGGAATCGTATTCCCTTCTCCCGATTCAATCATATCCGCTGCCGCGAAACAATTTTCACCAAGCGTCTGGGTATATTTCCCTCCAATGACAAATTCATATTGTCCATCTACCCTGAAATCTAGCAATTTAGCCGATTTTACACTATTCCGGGAACCTACCTGATTGTAGAAAAAAGTGGTACGCAGGTTGCGGTTGTTGATGTTGTCGGGGGCAATGATATGAAGCAGGTTGGTATTGTGCAGATAAACCACTTCCGGTTTCTGAAGCTGACCATTGGTTCCGTTTTCAAAGAGGAGATCGATCAGCCTTGCATTTTTGAGGTAACGCAGGTAATTCAGTACCGTCGCACGCGATGTCTCTATATCTGCGCTAATTTTACTTACGTTGGGAGAGAATGGCACCTGGGATCCGATAATCTGCAGTAATTTGCGCAGTTTTGGAAGATATTTCAACTCTATCTGATTGAGGTAAGTTACGTCGATCTCCAAAGCTAGGTTGACATGCCTGAGCAGACTCTCGCCGTAAAATTCAGGATTCTTGATGAAATAGGGATAATAACCACATTTAAGGTATTCAGGGAAATAGGCAAGAGGCCTGACAGATTTTATAATATCCGGAACAATTTCCTTATGCCTTACCAGGATATCTTCCAGCAAGAGTTTCTCGAAATTACTTCCAGACCTGTAGTTTAAAAACTCGCGGAAAGACAACCCTTCAAGGTGATAAATTTTGGCAATATCCTTCAGGTCATCATTTTCTTCCAGAATACTTGAAACAGGAGAACTACCGAAGATCATCTGCAATCCGGGCAGTTCATCGTAACACTGGCGCAATTCTGCCGACCAGTCGGGGTATTTATGAATCTGATCCAGAACCAGGACCTTGCCTCCCCGTTTGTAAAACTCATCGGCGAAAGAAAAGATCCTTCTTCTAGAAAAATAGAAATCATTCAGGTTCACGTAGAGACAGTCACGCGAATCTCCAAATTTCTCCCGGATATGATTGAGCAGGAAGGTTGTTTTCCCGACACCCCGGAATCCCTTGATTCCAATGATCCTTTCACTCCAGTCGATCTCATTGTACAATCCCCTGACGATGGTGGTATCGACTGCGCTGACCAAAAGTTTATGTGTTTCGAAAAAATGCTCCACTTAGAGAATGAATAGGCAACAAAAATAAACAGAATCCAACAGATTATGTAATCTCCAAATAACAATTTGTGAAGTTGAGTGCTATTTATACCTATTAAAAATAAAAGTGCCTAAAGTGTCTAAAGTGATCTAAAGTGCCTAAAGTACGGAAGCATTTATCAAGATATGAACATAACTTCAAGGCATTATGACATAATCAGGTATGAAAGGATAAAGGATAAAGGATAAAGTAAAGAACGCTCTAATCAATGGTCTCGTGGAACTTGCCATTTTATCGGCTCAGGGACTGGGAAATCAGTGACTGAAGTGACGGAGAAAACGGAAAGACGGAAGTCTTGTGGAACATTCTGTAACCTTTATCCCGTAACTTGTAACCCGCAACAAAAAAGTGCCTAAAGTCCGGAGATCCTCCAACTTTAGGCACTTTAGTTCACTCTAGTGCACTTTAAGTACTTCCTAATTGGAATTCATCGAAATGATAAATTCTTCATTGGAATTGGTTTTTGACAACCGGTCACGGACAAACTCCATCGCCTCAACAGAATTCATGCCATTAAGGAAGTTACGGAGAACCCAGATCTTGTCGAGCATTGCCTTTTCAAGCAGCAGATCCTCGCGACGTGTACTGGAAGCAAGTATATCGACAGACGGGAATACGCGGCGGTTCGACAGTTTGCGGTCGAGCTGGAGTTCCATATTGCCTGTTCCCTTGAACTCTTCGAAGATAACATCGTCCATTTTGGAGCCTGTATCAGTCAAAGCAGTAGCTAAGATCGTAAGTGATCCACCCTCTTCGATGTTACGTGCCGCTCCGAAGAAGCGTTTTGGTTTGTGAAGTGCATTGGCATCAACCCCACCCGAAAGAACTTTTCCGGAAGCAGGTGCAACAGTATTGTATGCTCTTGCCAGACGGGTGATGGAGTCAAGCAGGATCACAACATCATGACCGCACTCTACAAGCCTTTTGGCTTTCTCTAGTACCATGTTGGCGATGCGTACGTGACGCTCTGCCGGTTCATCAAAAGTGGACGAAATGACTTCGGCATTCACGCTTCGGGCCATGTCGGTTACCTCTTCAGGACGTTCGTCTATCAGCAGGATGATCATGTACACCTCGGGATGGTTGGCAGCGATGGCATTTGCAATATCTTTCAGCAACATCGTTTTACCTGTTTTTGGCTGCGCTACGATCAATCCACGTTGTCCTTTCCCGATAGGGGCAAACATGTCGACCACTCTGGATGAGATGCTGCTGAACTTTCCGGCCAGATTGAATTTTTCGTCGGGGAAAAGCGGAGTTAAGTGTTCGAACGGTACACGGTCGCGGATATATTCCGGACTGCGGCCATTGATCTCAACCACTTTAACCAGTGGGAAATATTTTTCGCCTTCTTTGGGCGGACGGATAATACCATGAACCGTATCACCTGTCTTCAGACCGAATAATTTGATCTGCGACTGTGAAACATAAATATCGTCGGGTGAAGTAAGATAGTTGTAATCCGAAGAACGAAGAAAACCATAACCCTCCTGCATGATCTCAAGCACGCCGGTCTGGTTGATAACTCCCTCAAAATCATACGATTTTTCAGTCTCTTTAGGTTCAATCTGCTTCAATTGGGACGACTGTTGTCCATTCTGATTTTTACCAGGGAATGGTTGACTCAGGTTTTGCGGGCTTCCGGGAAACTCCTTTTTCTGAAAGTTCTTAATAATCGGAGCCCTTTTCTCTTCGGTCCGGGCTTCCGAAATTTCAGTTTCGGTTTTCTCAACCTCCGTCTCAGTCGTCTGTTCAGATTCTTCTGGAACAGGGGTTGCTGAACTCACGGATAAAATAGCGGATTCACTGCGAAGCACCCGCGGCCTGCGCTCTTTCGGGTTGACATTGTCTTTGTGCGCCTTGTCCGCTTTCGGTAGAAATGGCTTGTCTATATGAGAGTCATCCGAAAAATTTTCTGCAGGTTCAAAAGGGAAAAGACTGCTTTCCATGACAGGAATTGCCAAACTTTGTTCCGCAGTAATATTTTCATTTGTTTCACCAATCTGCGGTTCAGCAACTTTCTTGACGATTTTGATAACTTTCTTCTCGGCAGAAGGCTTTACCTCTACCTTAACCTTTGGCGGTTTGGGTAAACCCTTGTCGGGTTGAGGGGCTTTTTTCTCAGGCACTTTTATGACTGAATCTCTGATAGCCTGCGTATCAAGGATTGTGTAAATAAGGTCTTGCTTCTTGAAAGACTCGATGCGCTTGATATTCAATTCTTTACCAATTTCGCGCAATTCCGGCAAGAGTTTCTTGCTCAGTTCCAGGATGTCGTACATGTTTTTTGTTGATTTGTAATCAAAACAGATGTTGCAAGGAGCAACAAAATGTTTAAAATTTCTATTCTATTAATAAATAACTTAGGAAGAAATAATGGGATGTTTTGAAGATATTGTGTCAGATTTCTGATCTAAATCTAGGCAAATGTAGTCATAAGATTTTAATTCACAAATAATGTGGCTTTTTTAAAGATTATTTAACGTTAAGTAGGGTCGAAAAGACACAAGTTCCAACCTCTAATCAAAATTGAAACGATTGTTTCGGTAATAAGTTGACATTTCTTGAAAGCCTTTCCCTAAATTTTGATTTTTTATCCAACCTATTGCTTTCTATTCTTCATTTTTCATCAGGGACCAAAAAAATCATAAACATAAAAAAATACTCCATTCCAATTCTTTCAAAATATACGGATGTTTTGGTTAACTAAATATTTTAAAGCCAGCCATTTCTTGAAACAAGTAGTGAAAATAAATGAACAATTTGTGAAAATAACGTCTATATTATTTCTTTTCCTCCTTTTTTTAATGTAATATTGTTATAATCTCAATTGTCAAAATTGTCAGTTTTCAGACTGTAGAACGATGCTTCTTCTGTTATTGCCGGAGCGGTTCAAAGCTTGACTTATGAGACAGCTCAGGATTATTAAACAGATTACCACCAGGGAGGCTCCCTCTCTGGACAAGTATCTTCTTGAAATAGGGAAGATCAAACTACTAACCGGTGACGAAGAAATATTTTTGTCACAACAGATTAAGATCGGAAATCACGCCGCCCTGGATATCTTGGTTAAATCCAATCTCAGGTTCGTGATTTCTGTTGCTAAACAATACCAGAATCAGGGATTGCCCCTCACAGACCTGATCAATGAAGGAAATTTAGGTCTGATTAAAGCCGCTCAGAGGTTTGATGCGACGAAAGGCTTCAAATTTATCTCTTATGCTGTTTGGTGGGTTCGGCAATCCATTCTTCAGGCCCTGGCAGAACATGCCCGACTGGTTAAACTACCGCAAAACAAAGTTGATACCATCAGTAGAATCAGTCGGGCCTATGGCAGGCTTGAGCAGGAGTTCCAAAGGGAACCGACCATCGGTGAGATCGCAGAAATGCTGGAGATGAACAGTCTGTTGGTAGAATATTCTCTCCAATCTGCGGGATTACACTTTTCACTTGATGCTCCTCTCTTTGATGAAGAAGAAAATGAAAACAGTCAGTATGATTTATATGCAAATGAATTAACTCCCAGTCCCGACAATGACTTGATAGAAACATCCCTTAAAATTGAGATTGACCGACTGTTGTGTAAACTGGACGGCCGCGATGCAGCCATCCTCTCTTCCTATTACGGCTTGAACGGAACCTCAGCATTAGCTCTTGATGATATTGGCAACACATTTGGCTTAACCCGTGAGCGGATAAGACAGATCAGAGACCATAGCATCCGGAAATTAAGATCCGACCAATTTCTCGCAATTTTAAAACCTTACCTCGGCTAAGATCTAAACCAAAAAGGGTATATTTGTTTGAACAAAAATACCCTGTCGTGAAACGATTGATTGCACCCTCACTTTTAGCTGCCGATTTTACCCGGCTTGGAGACGAGATCCGAATGGTTAACCGTAGTTCGGCCGACTGGATCCACTGTGACGTAATGGACGGACATTTTGTCCCTAATATATCCTTTGGACTGCCTGTCATCGAACAAATAAAAAAAGTGGCTGAAAAGCCGCTTGACGTTCACCTGATGATTTCAGATCCCGACAGGTACCTCGAGCGCTTTAAAGCAGCCGGCGCCGATATTCTCACTGTTCACTATGAAACCTGCCCGCACCTGCACAGGACGGTAGGAGCCATCCGTGAACTGGGAATGAAGGCAGGAGTCGCCATCAATCCTCATACCCCCGTGCAATTGCTGATAGACATCATGCATGATCTGGATCTGATCCTGCTGATGACCGTCAACCCAGGATTCGGTGGGCAAAGATTCATCCAGGGCAGCTACAAGAGGCTGGCCACGCTGCGCCAGATGGTAAACACCTTGTCACCTGAGACTTTGATAGAGGTCGATGGCGGTGTCAATCTCGATACCGGGAGGCAACTCTTCATGACCGGAGCCGATGTGCTGGTAGCAGGGAATTTTGTCTTCAGTGCTGCTGATCCTACTGCTACAATTGAGGCGCTGAAGAATTGCTGAGGCAGGAGACAGATTGAAATAAATAGATATAAATTGAAATAAATTGAAAAAGGCTGTCGCTCTGAAATTTGGGGCTGCCTTTTTCATTTAGCTATTATTGATCCCATGAAAAGTTTTGTGAATATTTGGGATGAGACGCAGCATGCTGCGTCTGTACTGGTGCTTTGTGCCAATTTTGCTTCGGTCAATCTCATTTCTCATGTCTTATAGCTCATATCTCCAATTCGTTTCACCCAGTCAAATTCTAATTATCAGATTCTTGAATCACGAAGTTAAAACCCGTCGACTTCGCTCAGGGACCAACCTCCTTTCTCTGTTATATCAGCCTTTCGACCCTTCGACAGGCTCAGGGAGCCGCAAAGTTGCGCTCTCACAGTCCCCAAGTCTCCCAGTCCATAACTCCGTCTTTCCGTCTTTCCGTCATCTCCGTCTCTCCGTCATCCTAGTCATCCCAGTCGTCCAAGTCATCCCAATCATCCAAGTCATCTCCGTCGCTCCATCCTCGTACCGCTGAATCATTGCCCTTCGACTTCGCTCAGGGACCGGTTTGTCGCCTTCAAATAAACGCCCCTTCGGCTATGCTCAGGAAAACGGGAGTAGCACTCGTCCAAGTCGTCCTAGTCTTCCCAGTCATCTCCGTCTCTCCGTCATCCGTGTCGTCCTAGTCGTCCTAGTCGTCCCAGTCGTCCCAGTCGTCCCCTCGATGAACGAATTCCGATAAATAGTTCGTATCTTTGCCTCCCCCATGGGGCTGACCGGTTTTGACAGCGGGCAGAAGAGGTATGTAAGCATGCCGGGCATTGAGTTTTGGCCCGTAAATCTTAAGGCTCAAACAATTATTTGGCGCAGATAACTTCGCTCTTGCCGCTTAATCGACCATAGGTTGATCAGCTAATCCGGTATTAGATACTGGAGTGAGACATCTCCCGGGTGCCATGTCCTGAAGCGGCCCGACCCGGAGGTGCAGATAAATCGGGAATAGTCAGGGGATTACTCCGCTTCCCTGGCGAAACAACCGGAGTTAAGATGACGGTCGGTGGCCCCGAGCCATCTGTCATTCGAAAATCAAGTCAGGGCTAAGCATGGAGAAAGCGTATTGCTTCCTCGTTTGGACGCGGGTTCGACTCCCGCCAGCTCCACTTTTTCAAAAAGCAAGTCAAAGCAAACCCCTGTAAATGCCACATTTACAGGGGTTTTTGTTTTACCCCTATGCATGAAATAAACGAATAAGGGAATATTCTGATCAATTATAATGGATTGTTTCTTGTTTCAAACTTTATTAAACTGATGCAATAATATTTTTTATTAATATGTAGATGTAAAGAAAAAATGTGTGTACATTGCAAAGAACCTATAATCTACGAATTGTTAATTTTTTAGACCTAACCATTAATATAATCAAATTGTTCCAACCCTTTTGTCTCCTATCTAAAGTATTGCTTCTAAGAGGCTAACTTTCTTTTGCTATAAGGCATTTTCCATTTTTAATGTTGGTTCATTCTGACTTCAAATCGCACCACATCCAAAGCGAAACTGCCTTTATAGTGTTTATTCATTTCTAGTTGAATAATCATCAAACCTTTATTTATTAATAATCTTTTTATGCAGAGATTTTTTACCGCTTTTATACTTGCTTGGATTGTAGTGAGTATAAATTGTTATGCCCAACAAGAGAAAGGGCTAAAAAGAAAAGTTGCTATTGGGCGATTTTCAAACGAAACTCAATACGCAAAGAGCGTCTTCTATGATAAAGAAAATGATCCGATGGGTAAACAGGCTTCAGACATTTTGTCTACCAAACTGGCAGCATCAGAGAAATTTCTATTAATTGAGAGACAGGATTACGATAAAATTGTCAAAGAAATTAGCACTGGGGGTGGCGTGTCACAGAGTATAGGTGCGGATTTTCTGGTGATTGGATCAGTGACGGAATTTGGCCGAAAAACCATCGGCAACCAAAAATTTCTTTCAAACAGCAAGGAACAAGTTGTCGAGGCTGCAGTAAGTATTCGTTTAGTTGATGTGTCAACCGGTATCATTATTTTCAGTGGAGAAGCGAAAGGAGAAGCCACTGCTGAAGATAAACGTGTGATGGGTTTTGGCAAAACAGCTGATTATGATGCAACATTAGCCGACAAGGCAATATCCGCAGCGATAACCAAATTGGTTGAGAACATCATCAATAAATGTATGGACAATCCTTGGAAAGCCTATTTGCTATCAGTTGAAAACGGTACTTATATCATATCTGGAGGAAAAACACAGGGGATTGTAGTCGGAAATACATTCTCAATTACCCAAAAGGGGAAAAAAGTGAAGAATCCTCAGACAGGATTGAATATCGAGTTGCCAGGCAAAGTTGTTGCAACCATTAGAATAGACCAGACAATGGGCAACACTCCACAAGATGAAGTTTCACTTGCATCAATCATTGATGGGTCTATTGATATAACGGATCTGAATAATTATTATATAACTGAGAAAAAATAGTGGCTATGAAAAAAATATTATTTCTGATGATTGTGGCTCTTATTGTATCAGCATGTGGACCACATACTTATAGTACATATTCAGCAGGAAAAGATAATTCATCATATATTATTGTGCTTTCTAAAGAACAACAACATAAATCAGTGATGGTCATTGTAGATGGGAAGTCCATTCCAATTAAAAAGGTTTACAAGTTAAAAGACACTATTAAAGCACATCCAATTATTACTGAACCTGGGAAACATCATATTGAAGTTGTTTCCAATGGAAAAACAGTTCTCGAAGAGAACATCATAATAGGATTACAAGAAACCAAAAAAATTATACTTGAATGAAAAAGTACTTATTAATTCTCACCATTAGCATATTTGCAATTTCGTGCTCAACACCAAAGCCACTTTATAACTGGAAGGGCTATGATGATGCGGTTTACAATTACACAAAAACAAGTTCTAAAAAAGATGCACAAAATCTAACGAAGGTGTATGAGAAGCTGATAAAAGATTCCGGTGGATCCAGAAAGTTACCTCCTCCTGGAGTATGTGCAGATTATGGATTCCTTTTAATACAAAACGGAGAAACTGCAAAAGGGAAAGAACTTCTGATTAAAGAGACAGTTTATTATCCTGAATCAAAATTATTTATTGACAGAATTTTAAAAAGGTTTTAATATGAAAAAGATATTTTTCTATGTGTTATTAATTACTTTATTGTCAAGTTGCGCTACAAAAATGCCGACGAAATCAGTAGCCTACAAAAATCTATATAGCGAACATCCCCTCTCCATACTTGCCATGCCCCCAATTAACAGAAGTACGAAGGTTGAGGCTAAAGAACTTTTCTACAGTTCACTCGCAGTTCCTTTTGCGTTGAATGGATATTACGTGATGCCGCCACTCTTAACGATGGAGATATTGAAAGAGGAAAGCGCCTATGATTCAGAAATGTTCACTAATAGTTCATTGAAAAAAATGGGGGAACTCTTTGGGGTTGATGCTGTTCTTTTTACTACAATACATGAATGGACAAAAACATCAATAACCTCACAAATTCGTGTAAAAATTGAGTACACACTTAAGTCAACCAAAACGGACGAGATTCTATTCAACAGAATTGGGGATGTAACCTTAACAACATCAGTAAATTCCGGTAATGTTATTGCAAATTTGGCAGCGAGTATGTTGGCAACTGCTCTTACAAAAGAAATAATCGTTGGTCGAAATGTAAACATCTATACTATTGGTGATATTCCAGCTGGAAGGTATAGTCCGATGTATCAGAAGGATGGAGATCAAATTTCTCAGCCCAAAGAATTCAAGAAATCCATCAGCAATACTTACCACTGAGCACCTTAGACCATTCGCAGCAGTAAATTTTCCGATTTTAAGCGAATAATTTACTGCTGCTATTTGTCCTAAATATAGATTAATCAGAATTTTCAGAACTCAACTCTAAAGATTAATTCTGAACAAACAATTTCTTTTCACTTTGGACAAACTTCGTGTTACTCTCCGTTAAAAATCTCAAGGAATGTCTTTTCAATATTTTGAACCTCCTTGTCCTTTAATTTAGCAAACTCCTTGCTCCTGGCCCTGCTTGACAACGACCCGTTGTTTTGTTCAAGGAACCGGACCAGGGTGTCCACCAGTTTATCCGGCATCTCAAATTGATTGTCAATAAACCGCTTGAATTCATCGTATTTTAAGATGTAACTTACCTCCTCCGGAATAATCCGTTGTGTCGTGTCCAGGACACAATCAAAAAGGAATTCGGCTTGTTTGGTTGCGTCAAAATAGCGATAGTAATCGAGGGTGTCATTGAGCACGGCTACATTGTGGTCAGGCATTACTTCCCAGTCTAACAGGTCAAGCACGGGATGGGAGTAGGCTTCCAAAACATGTCTGTAATCGTCAATATGATCCAGGATCGAAGCAGAGACAGGGAAAATGACTCCCTGTTCCGTAAATTTCAATTTCGCCAGGATATGGTGGATCAGGTAGCGGTGGAGCCTGCCATTCCCGTCATAAAACGGATGAATGAAAACGAAACCAAATGCAATGATGGCAGCCGTCAGTACCGGATCAAATTTTCCCTTTTCCAGAAGTTGATAGGTTTGTATCAATCCATCCATGAGACCATCAAGGTCCTGCCATTTGGCTGAGATATGATCCGGCATCGGATCACCGGTAATTCTGTCACGATCTCCAACATAACCACCTTCCTTGCGGAATCCCATCTTGGTGAATCGTTTGCTTTCGATGATGATTTGCTGGAGCCTTAACAGTTCTTCCCTGGTCAATAAATTCTTACCAGCCTCCCCAATCGCCTTTCCCCAGCGCAGGGCACGGTTGGTTCCGGGATTCTCCCCCTCAATGGTAAAGGATGCCTTTGAGTCTTTCAGGAGGAGGAACGATGCGGCCCTTTGCATCACATCCTTGTGGATGCTGTTGATATAGGTAATCCTTTGCTCCCTGGATTCAGCGGAGATGAATTTTTCAAGTTTGGAGGTCTTATAGATTAACGGGCAGAATTCAGGAGTGCCTGGCATGTTATTGAGGATCCGATGGCGGGAGGATCGTTTGCCCTCTACCGCAAACTGGATCTCTTCGTCGATCAACGGGACGAAATTGCCACGGTCCAAATCCGGAATATCCAGTTCTGTTTTGAACAGCCATTCATAGATAAACCAGATCCTTCGGCCATACTGGCTCAGTGGTTCCAATTGCACAAGGTCCTTGATTTCATTCTTATCAAGAACATCAAACAATTTCTTTAACACGAGAAGATTGACGCCCTCATATTTCAGGGCAAAAACCAATTGTTTGAAGAGTGTTTCATCTGGTTGGTGCCTGGGCGTATAGACCTGCCATTCCCTGTTTTCGTATTGCCTTTTCTTTTGGCTAATCAGTGCCAGTTTATTTGGGATGGTTACCTTTAGGTCATAGTGTGCGATGATCGCTCCATAGCCGACAAGGTTCCCCTCTTCCGGTGCCACTCTTCCGTGAAAAATGGTTATTCTCTGTGAAATTGAGTTATTTTTCATTTGCTATGGTGAAATATATTTAGCAAATATAAGTGAAAAACAATTACAGATAGTGAATAACAATTATTTTTTACCAATATCCGTGAAATATAGTGGTGAATTTGGAGGATTTTTACTACTTTTACTTTGCAAATGGAAGCAATCTGATACTCAAAATGTTACGTTTTGAGGTGGCAATTCGGGAATTTGAAGAAATCTTGAAAGTGTAAATAGCTGGTAATTAATCGAGTAATCGAAGGGTTCCGTTCCCGCCAGCTCCACTCAAGTCATAAAAAAAGCACCTGAGAATCACCAGGTGCTTTTTTTGTATCATTTAATTTCAGGAATTATTTTTTGGCCGGCAGAAAAACTAAATCAACTAGATCGGCTTTCTTGAAATAGTCGGCGGCAAATTTCTTCACCTCTTCGCGGGTTACGCTGGAAAGAATCTTTTCAAAATTCTCGGGAGCATCATTGTTGATCTTATCCCTGTAAAATCCTGTCAGTGTACTCATCCAGTAACCATTGTGCAACTTGCTCTGCTCACGGTCCTTTAGAAGGTTTTTCACAGTCTTGTCAAGATCTTCCGCAGTTGGACCATTGGCTACAATCTTGTCGATCTCGCTGTAGATGATTGATTTCAGATGGGCAGCACGTTCTGGTTCAGCATCAAACATCATCTGCAGGCTTTTCTCTGCCTTTGGAAAGTGGTCGCTGCTCGCCATAACCCTTACACCATAGGTACCACCCTCTTTTTCACGGATCTCTTCGGTGTAACGAAGTGTCAGAACACCCTTGATGATCTCCGCGATCAGATTGGATCTGGAATCAAATGCTGATGGTTTGTTGTAGCTCACTACAACAGTTGCCTTATTCACCTGCATCGGAATCGCAATTTCCCTTACGGTCTTGCCTTTGGGTCCATGGACATTGTTGTCTTTCCATTCCTCAGTCCTTGGCAGATCTGTAAGCGAGCCAATATATTTCTCCACAAGTGGTTTTACCTTCTCTTCCTCAAGATTTCCAACGATGAAAAAGGTGAAATCTCCTGCATCCGCAAACCTTTCGCGATAAATCTTCTCCATCTGCTCAATGGAAAGCTCGTCGATCAAGGCGGGAGTGACCAATTTGGTGCGTTTATTGTGGTCTGTCAGTATCAGTTGCAGCGAGTCGCTCAGGACTTTCTGAGGATTGTTGGCCATGCTTGCCACCATGCCGGCAAACCTTCCCTTCAGCGCCTGGAAAGCTTCCTTGTCGAAACGCGGTTTCTCAAACTGCAGATACAGTAATTGCATCAGGGTTTCAAAATCCTTTGGTGCAGCGGATCCAGAAAACGTTTCATTCAGGTCAGAGAGCCCAACATTCAGATTTGCAATTTTCCCGGTCAGCATCTTTTTCAAGGTGGTGGCATCGAAATCACCTACGCCAAACATGCCGATAAACTGAGGCATCAGCATGGCGGATGCAAGTTCATTCACTGGCAACAGGGAACTACCTCCGTGACTGATTCCACGTACCATTACATTGTCCTTTTCATAATCTGCGAGTCTGTAAACCACTTTTGCATGGTTTCCGAGCGTCCATTCAACAGCCTTGAACTGGGACAGCGGAGTGGTCTTAACTATCGTGGATCCCTTTAGCGGCTTATCTATCAGACTCGTACTAACTTTGGTATCCTCATATGGCTTGATATCGGATGCTTCAACTTCCTTCAGGATAGCCATCGCTTCGGCTTCATTCAGTAATTTTGCATTTTCCTTGTCGGGTCCCATCACGATAATCACCCTGTTTTCCGGAACGATCCATTCCTTGGCTTTGGTTGAAAGTTCCTCGATGGTAACGGTTGGTAGCATTTTCTGGAGCATCTGCCAGTCGAAATCGATGCTGGTAAGAGGTTCATTCGTCAAGAAATGTTGCTGGATATCACTCACATAGGTGTCATTACTTATTTTGTCCCTTTGTTTCCAGCGGGTTTCAGTCTGGGAAAGCAGGTTTACTTTGGCCCTGTCGAGTTCTCCCTGCGTGAAACCGTACTTCAGGAGCCGCTGCGCTTCAGTATAAATGGCCCTGAGTGCAACATCTTCCTGGTCTGGTTTCGCACTTGCGGAAATAGACATAACATTGTATCCCCTGACGAGTCCGCCGAAACCTATGCTACCCATGGTGAAAGGCGGAACGCCCTTTTGCAACAATTCTGTGATTCGGGTACCCATCATCGCGTTGAACAGTTGCTGAACAGCGTACATTTCACGGTAATAGGCGAAGTCTTTCGTCTCAGGTTTAGGCGCCGGGTGCATGATATAAATATTGATGGCATACTGGGTCGACTCCTTGTCCTTTATCTGCACAAAACGGGTATCCTTGTGGGAAGGAACAGGAAAATCAACGCGAGGAAGTGGATTCTCCACGGCAGGTATCGGGGTAAACTGAGCCTTGATTGATTTCTCCACAGCATCCACATTGATATCCCCGACGATCGCAATACACTGAAGATCGGTCCGGTACCAGTCGTGGTAGAATTTGCGGAGGGTATCGTGCTGGAAGTGCTTAATAATGGCGGAATCGCCGATGACATCACGTACCGCATATTTTGAATCTTTGAAAAGAACCGGAAACATGGCCCGCTGCATCCTGAAAGCGGCGGTTCGGCGGGTGCGCCACTCCTCCACTATGACACCGCGCTCCGCATCAATCTCCTTGTCTGAAAGGGTAAGAAAGTGCGACCAGTCGTGCAAGACAAGCAGGCAGGAGTCCACAAGACCGGGCGCCGTGACAGGCACATCGCTCAGGTTATAGACCGTTTCGGTGAAAGCCGTATAGGCATTGATGTTGCGACCGAAAGCCACACCATGTTTTTCGAGCGAACTGATAATCCCCTTGTCCGGGAAATTTTTGGTCCCGTTGAAAGACATGTGCTCCAGAAAGTGGGCAAGCCCGTTCTGGCTGTCATTCTCCAGCAATGCACCAACATTCTGGATGATGTAAAAGCTGGCCCGCTCCTTCGGCTCTTCATTGTGTCTGATGTAGTAGGTCATCCCGTTCGGAAGCTTTCCTATTCGGAACGATGGGTCTGGTGCAATCGGCTGTGCAACAGAACCAAAAGCCATTGCAGTAAGTAAAAAAACTACTCCAAAGAATTTGTTCATTTTCATTTGATTTAATTTAGGTGTATTTCTATAAGAGAATTTCAACGGATAAATTTCAGGTAAGGCACTTAAAATTGACAATTGACTGTTGACAATTGACAATGATACAAATGGCCAAAAAACTGGATAACAAAAGGAAATGAAGATGGCAATTAATTTTCGGGCAACATGGATCAACCAGTCTCAGGCATCTGTACATCAAAAGTAAAATAATTGTTGTAAAAGTTCAATGATCTGTATCCTGATAAGTAAGAAAAATAAAGAAATAATTACACTTTCAAAGATTTTCGCAGCACCCGAACCCCAAATGGTTCTTTTCCCCGAAGCCGAGGTAATAGCCTGCCCTGATCAGGTCCGGGTCGGCCTGAAGCCTGAAGCGCAGCTGATAGCCAATCAGTTTGATTTGTCCGGAGGTGCCCGATTGGATGGTGATCCCCTTTTGGGCTACAGGTGATCGCAATTTGAATTTTCCTGCCAATGGATCCTGAGAATGGTCAGTTCCGTTCAGTAGCCTGAATTTTTTATGCAGGTTTTCGTAAAACAACTCCTGGTATTCTGCAGCCTCCGGAGAGAGAAAGAGCTCATTTTTCCTGCCGGGAATTTTTTGCGTCAGGTGAATGGGAGAAAGGGTTTTGAAGGTCATCTTGTCGGTAAATACAGGCTCTTGCAATCGATCGACACTTTGGACCATCAGGCCAACCTGGGAGATCCGGTCGCCCAATAAAAACGTGGAGTTATGAAAAAGCTCAGAGACAAAAGGCGCCAGCTTTTCATCCGGAATTGTGGAGAAAATTAGTCCGACCTTTTCGCTTTGGATCATCAGTCGGTCGCCTTCAATTTTCCGGTCAGGCACCATCAGGTGGGAAAAGACAAAATGGCGGAAAGCTTCACCATTCTTTACATAGCCAGCAGTAACCAGACCTTGGTAAAGCGTACTTCCCGGATTGTTGACCATGCGGTAAAACCACGAGCCCAGTTCAAACTGATAGTTTACCGGAAGGATATTCCGGAGCGGTTCAGTCAGCTTCAGGGTGAGTTTGTAGCGCATAAGTGTAAAATTACAAATTACAAATTAAAGATTAAAAATTAAGGGGGCAAGGTTCGAATTACACAAATCCCCTTCATTTTTAATTTGTAATTTGTAATTTACAATTCTTTTATCCCTGGAAAGTGCTTATTCCGCTTGTTGCAACGGCTCTGTCCACTTTCTTGATCATTCCCTGCAAAGCGCTGCCCGGACCAACTTCCGTGAATGAATCCGCGCCGTCGGCAAGCATGTTGATTACGGTCTGGGTCCATTTGACGGGAGCCGTCAGCTGGGCAATCAGGTTGGCTTTGATCAAAGTGGGATCGGTAACAGGCGATGCATTGACATTCTGGTATACCGGACAAACAGGAGTCTGAAATTCGGTCGAATTGATGGCTTCGGCGAGTTCAGTTCTGGCAGGCTCCATTAACGGAGAGTGGAAAGCGCCTCCGACGTTCAACCTCAGGGCTCGCTTGGCTCCCAGTTCAGTCAATTTGACGCAGGCCTTGTCAACCCCTTCGATGGATCCGGAGATCACCAGTTGACCAGGGCAGTTGTAATTGGCAGGAACGACGATTTCGGGTATCTCTGCACAAACCTGTTCAACCACTGCATCATCGACACCGAGGATAGCGGCCATCGTGGAAGGCTCAGATTCACAGGCCTTTTGCATGGCTAACGCTCTTTTTGAAACCAGCAGGAGTCCGTCTTCAAAGGATAAGGCATTGGCAGCTACCAGCGCCGAGAATTCACCCAGTGAATGACCGGCTACCATATCCGGTTGAAAGGAGTCACCCAACGTTTTGGCGAGCAAAACGGAGTGGAGAAAGATCGCAGGTTGGGTCACACGGGTCTGTTTCAGCTCTTCGTCTGTCCCGCCGAACATGATTGCTGTAATGTCGAAGCCCAGAATATCGTTGGCTTTTTCGAAGAGGGTCTTTGCCTCAGGGGAGTTGTCAAAAAGGTCTTTTCCCATTCCTACAAACTGGGCGCCCTGACCGGGGAAAACGTATGCTTTCATCTGTTTATAATTTTGTTTTTTATTTGCCAGATGGAATACCCCTGAGGTTATTATCATCTCGGTTGGTGATTCCGAAATCATGGGTATTTCATTGAGAATATTTTACTGATTTATGGCTGCAAAGATAAAAAACTCATCAATTCTACCTTGCATCATGCTCTTTTTTGAATAATTGCGCCTTCCGTCTGCCCTTCGACAGGCTCAGGGACCGGGTGCCAAGTAATAATATTGGGCCCTTCGACAGGCTCAGGGAGTTTTCCGGCGTATTCCTATCAGATTTCGAGAGTCCAAGTCGCCCCTTCTCCCCCTCTTTTGGAAAGGAGTGCAAATTATGAAATACAAGAAAGTTTTGGTGACTCCAGTATTGTTCGAATCCGTCTCCCCCTCTTTTCTAAGATAACTTAGAGCTGATCAGCCTGATAAACTCCTCCCTGGTGGCCACTTTTTCGAAGGCTCCCGTAAAATCGGAAGTAGTGGTAACGGAGTTTTGTTTTTCGATTCCGCGCATGCACATGCACATGTGTTTCGCTTCGATGACTACTGCAACACCCAGCGGTGAAAGGGTGTTCTGGATGCACTCCTTGATTTGCAGCGTGAGTCTTTCCTGTACCTGCAGCCGGCGGGAATAGGCCTCGACCACCCTTGCAATCTTGCTCAAACCTGTGATGTAACCATTGGGAATATAAGCCACATGTGCTTTCCCGAAAAAAGGCAGCATGTGGTGTTCGCAGAGGGAATAAATCTCGATATCCTTGACGATGACCATCTGACGATAATCTTCCTTGAACATCGCCGATCTCAGTATCTCCTCGGGATCCATGCTATATCCCTGCGTCATGAATTGCATCGCTTTGGCGATCCTCAACGGCGATAGTAGCAATCCTTCACGAGTTGGATCTTCTCCTACCAGTTGAAGGATCTCCTTGTAATGTTCAGCCATCCTGGTTACTGTTTCTTTTGGATAATGCTCAATTTTCTGGTAACCGTCAGACTTCTTCCTGTGTAAAGAGAACTGCATAATTGATGATTTTTAAGTGCCCGCATCCAAAAGTTCAAAATAACAGCAATCATTGAGCAATAGGAGTGGTTTCTGATAATTTTTTAATTAAACTTAGTACAAATAAACAACTTTTTATAACTTTTTTCGTCAAAATAAGTATGAATGTTAGTTAGAGGTTCAAAATTGAGAAGGATATTTTACATTTGCACCTCTGAATTAAAGCAGACCCGTTTTATTCACATGAGAATTTTATTCGTCGGTGCCACATGTTTTGAACTCTACCAGTTTTTCGAGAACCTGATCGAGATTGAAGGAGAAGGAAAGAATATCTTCCATTACAAATGGTATGATCTGGAAATTGATCTCCTGATTCCGGGCATTGGCATGACATTCACTGCCTACCATCTGACAAGGGCTCTGTATGCTTCAAAATACGATCTGGTCATCAATGCAGGCATAGCAGGCAGTTTCCGCGACGAGCTCTCGATAGGCACCGTCGTCAATGTTAAAACGGAACAGATTTGTGACCTGGGTATTGAAGAATGCAACTCTGTGGTCTCTCTTTTTGACGCAGGATTCATGGAGGCAAGTCAATTCCCGTTCGAAAACGGCAGAATGATCAATCCAAATCATTTCAAGGAACTGGAACTCACAGCTGTTGACGGGGTAACAGGCAATATAAGTCACGGCAGTCCGGATAGTATTTCCAAAATAACCTGTGGTTTCAACCCGGATGTGGAATCCATGGAGGGAGCTGCGGTTTTTTATGTCTGCATGCATGAAAAGGTTCCTTTCCTCGAGATCCGTGCAATCTCCAATTTTGTTGAGTCGAGGGATACGGCAAAATGGGACATTCCGCTTGCCATCGAAAACCTCACAGACGAACTCTTCCGTTTCCTTCGGAAATTCGCTAAAATCAAACAGCTTTCTTGATGGACCTCACGTTAGGCTTTTCTACCTGCCCCAACGACACTTTTATTTTTGATGCTATGGTCAACGGGCGCATCGACACCGAAGGGCTGCGCTTTCAACTGCATCTGTCCGATGTGGAAGAACTTAACCAACTTGCCTTTTCATCCGCACTCGACATAACGAAGGTCAGTTATCATGCTTTCGCCTATCTTTCGGATGCCTATCAGTTGCTGACTGCAGGAAGTGCCCTTGGTTTCGGCAACGGCCCCCTCCTGATCAGTAAACACAAGATCTATCCCGATGAACTGGATGGCTTGAAAATTGCCATTCCGGGAAAATATACCACGGCCAACCTTCTCCTTTCCATTGCTTATCCCAATCTCCGTCAAAAGATGGAATATCTTTTCTCCGACATCGAGGAGGTGATCCTTTCGGGCGAAGCGGATGCTGGAGTAATCATCCATGAAAACAGGTTTACTTACCAGGCCAAAGGGTTGAAAAAGGTCGTTGACCTTGGAGAATTCTGGGAACATGAAACAGGGCTGCCTATTCCACTCGGGGGCATCATTATCAAACGGAGTCTGCCCCGTGAAATCAGTTTAAAAGTGAACAGGGTGCTTGGGAGAAGTGTCAGGTTTGCCCTGGAAAATCCCAATGAATCCCTTCCTTTCGTGAAGAAGCATGCCCAGGCCATGGATGAGTCTGTCATGAGAAAACACATCGAACTTTATGTGAATGAATTTTCAGCAGATCTTGGGTCCCTGGGTAGGGAAGCCATCACGGTTCTCTACAACAAAAGCATCGAAAAATCCATTTTTCCCCCGCTGCAGCCTTCCTGGTTCATTGATTAAAGTATTTCATCGCTTCAAATAAATGTGACGATGAACAAATCTGATTTCTTTGCGTAATTTTGAACTGAAAAATCATCAATTGGTTTGTTCGGCCGAATGGAAAAACTGCAGAGACTTTACCGCGTCAATATCAACGGAATCATTGCCACACTGGCTATTCATGTGGTCGTGCTTGCCTCTCTCTTTTTTGCCCGGCTTAAAAACGACTACGAATTACCACCTGATGCCCTGTTTGTCGATCTGACTTCTGAAGAGATTAAACTCCCGGATCCCGAAAAAGAAAAGCAGGATTTGGGGAATCAGGCACTCGCCCTCAATGGAGCTCAATCAGGCGAGCATAACTCCAACAGGGCCGTAAATCTGGGAGATCAGTCCGGACATTCCTCCGGGGATCCCTTCTTCGACAAGGAGTACGCCAGGGAAGTCGCTGCAGCCAAACAACTCGAAAGTGATGTCAACAAAAATCTCGCTAAGAAGATTCCCGAGATCGGGGATATTCCCATGCCTGTAGCCAGCACAGAGGGAATGTCCCGCGAGGAGGCCAAAAGATCCACTTTCAAGGGGAGATCCAACATTCATTACTTGGTTGGTAACAGGTACCACCTCCAGTTGCCCATCCCGGTATATCTTGCTCAGGGCGGAGGTGAAGTCGTGGTCGATGTCGTGGTTGACAGGAACGGGGAAGTAATCACTGCCACCCCGCACGAATCAGCCAATATTACGGATCAGATGATCTTTGCGTATGCAAAACAAGCCGCCGAAAAAACTGTTTTCAATTCCGACAATACCGCACCCGACAAGCAACGAGGCACCATCACATACCTTTTTGTTGCCCAATAACCAAATCGGCAAAAAATTCTTCTGAAAAGTAATTTTTAATTGAAATTTCATTTTTTTCAATTAAAAATTTCTCACCTTTGAATTAGTGTTTAGAATGATTTTAAATAACAAATTCAATTCAAAAAAATTATCAAATTATGTCTACTCAAATATTTGTGGTCGAAGGGAT
This sequence comes from uncultured Bacteroidia bacterium, assembly GCA_903902325.1. Classification (GTDB taxonomy): domain Bacteria; phylum Bacteroidota; class Bacteroidia; order Bacteroidales; family Prolixibacteraceae; genus CAINVV01. The sequence goes on along the minus strand of CAIUUO010000236.1, from coordinate 10,852 downwards.
GACCTGTAAAAACTGCAAGGCACATGTCGAAAATGGAATCAAAACTATCGAGGGAATCGAAGAGGTGGATGCAGACAATGTGACAGGTCTGGTGAAGGTGAAAGGAGATCCGATTAATGAAGAAATGATCAGATCTGCGATAGAACATGCAGGTTACCGTTTCAAGGGTGCGGACAAAACTACTGCTCCAGGCTCAGATATCTGGCTCAGTTGACAGGCCGGCCAAACTGGCTGACTTACCAGGAAGGATCTGACATTATTTCCTCTTTATCAGGATATTAGTGTCATTTTGTCGAAATTCGTTCTCTGGCAGATGTTTTGCTTGTGATAGGTATTAGCACGAATAAACATTAAAAACCATATATGAATTTCAACAATTTCACCATCAAGGCGCAGGAAGCCGTTCAGAAGGCGATCGAGATTACAACCGGAAACAACCAGCAATCCGTTGAAACGGCTCATCTGATGAAGGGTCTTTTATCGGAAGCCGAAAATGTCACTTCCTTTTTGCTACAGAAAACGGGTGTCAACATTGTCTGGTTCAACAAAGAGCTGGATCGGATTATTGCCGGTTTTCCTAAAGTAACAGGAGGAGAACCCTTCTTATCCTCCGTGGCCAATACTTCCATCCAGAAAGCAACTTTCCTCTCCCAGAAGATGGGTGACAAATTTGTTTCTGTCGAACATCTGCTGATGGCACTGTTTGAGACAGGCGATGCCGTTAGCAAACTCATGAAGGAACAGGGTGTCGAAAGGAAAGGACTTGAAGAGGCCGTCAGGGAATTGAGAAAAGGATCCAAAGTGGAAAGCCAAACCGCAGAAGACACCTTCAATTCATTGAACCGTTTTGCCATCAACCTCAACGATTCAGCCCGTTCGGGGAAACTCGATCCCGTGATTGGCCGGGATGAAGAAATCAGGAGGGTGTTGCAGATCCTGTCGCGTAGAACAAAGAACAATCCCATCCTGGTCGGAGAACCAGGCGTAGGGAAGACCGCCATCGCGGAGGGAATAGCCCAGCGTATCGTCCGGGGAGATGTGCCTGAGAACCTTAAAAGCAAGCAAATCTTCTCTCTCGACATGGGTGCCCTGATTGCCGGGGCAAAGTACAAGGGAGAATTCGAAGAAAGATTGAAATCAGTCATTCAGGAGGTAGTCCAGGCCGAAGGAGAGGTCATTCTTTTCATCGATGAGATACATACGCTTGTAGGTGCAGGCAAAGGCGAGGGAGCCATGGATGCCGCCAATATCCTCAAGCCGGCCCTCGCCCGCGGGGATCTGCGTGCCGTTGGTGCCACGACCCTGGGCGAATACCAGAAATATTTCGAAAAGGACAAGGCCCTCGAACGCCGCTTTCAACTCGTGATGGTGGACGAACCCGATACCCAGTCGGCCATTTCGATTCTTCGCGGATTGAAAGAACGTTACGAAAATCACCACAAAGTGAGGATCAAGGACGACGCCATCATCGCCTGCGTCGAGTTATCACAGCGTTACATCACCGACAGGTTCCTTCCAGATAAGGCCATCGACCTGATGGATGAGGCGGCAGCAAAACTCAGGATGGAGATGAATTCCCTGCCCGAAGAACTCGACGAAATTGAACGCAAGCTGACACAGCTGGAAATTGAAAAGGCTGCCATTCAGCGCGAAAACGATCACACCAAGCTTTCCAGACTGGAAGAGGAGATTGCCAATCTCAAGGAAGAACAGAAGAAATTCAAGGCTTCGTGGCAGGCAGAAAAGGAACTGATAGACGGTATCCAAACCGGGAAGCAGGAAATTGAGGAACTGAATCTTCAGGCTTCACAGGCTGAAAGGCAGGGCAACTACGGTCTGGTAGCAGAAATTCGATACGGCAAGATCAAAGAAGCAGAAGAGGCCATTGTCAAACTTCAGGAGAAACTCAAGGAGAAGCAAAAGACACGCTCGCTGATCAAGGAAGAGGTCGATGCAGAAGATATTGCCGCCGTGGTGGCCCGGTGGACAGGTATACCTGTTTCAAGGATGTTGCAGAGCGAAAGGGAAAAATTGATTCACCTGGAAGAAGAGCTGCATAAACGGGTTATCGGACAGGATGAAGCCATTGCAGCCGTTTCGGATGCAGTCCGCCGTTCAAGGGCAGGACTCCAGGACGAAAAAAGGCCCATCGGATCCTTCATCTTTCTGGGTACAACCGGTGTAGGAAAGACCGAGCTGGCCAAGGCGCTCGCCGAATATCTTTTCGACGACGACAACATGCTGACGCGAATCGACATGTCGGAATACCAGGAGAAGTTTTCTGTCACCCGACTGATCGGATCCCCTCCCGGATACGTCGGCTACGAAGAAGGCGGACAACTGACGGAAGCTGTGCGCAGGAAACCCTATTCAGTATTGCTTTTTGATGAGATTGAAAAAGCACATCCCGATGTATTCAATGTATTGCTGCAGGTACTGGATGATGGCAGGCTTACGGACAACAAAGGCCGAACCGTTAACTTCAAGAATACCATCATCATCATGACCTCCAATCTTGGATCGCACCTGATTCGGGAGCGGACTGAGCGCATGACGGATGCCAACCGCCGTGAAGCCATGGATAAACTGCAATCCGATCTGATGGACTTGCTGAAACAAACGATCAGGCCTGAGTTCCTCAACCGGATAGATGAAATCATTGTCTTCACTCCATTAAACAGGGAGGAGATCAGGAAAATCGTCAGGCTTCAGTTCGAAATGGTGGAATCGCGCCTGGAAAAGAACGGCTATCGTGCAAAAATTTCGGAAGCCGCCATCGACTGGATCGCGGAAGCTGGGTTCGATCCTCAATTCGGTGCCCGTCCGGTCAAAAGGATGATGCAAAAATATCTTCTCAATGACCTTTCCAAAGAAATTCTTGCAGGAAACATCAAAAAAGAAGGCGAGATTCTGGTGGATGCAGAGGATGGGCATTTGGTGTTCAGGTAAACGCCATGCAATTCTTTTTGAAAAATGAGGGTGAGAAAATGAGATCGATTCTTGATTTATAAACCTTTGAGTCCTTTGTGTCTCTCTTTGAGACCTTTGTGGTGAAAAATTTAACCACAAAGGTCTCAAAGTAAAGAAGGGAGTAACACTAAGGCCTCCACAATCAAGAATTACACCCCGAAAATTTACTCATTTCAATTTTCAGGATCAGTTCATGGAAAATTGCTAATTTCGGCCATTTAAGATGAAAAAATGATCGAAATTTGTGCACTGGCTTCAGGCAGCAACGGAAACTGCTACTACATAGGAACTACCGATGATGCCGTCCTGATCGATGCCGGACTCTCCTTCAAGCAAATCCTCAACAGGATGGAGACAAGGGCGATTGATCCAAAAAAAATCAGGGCACTATTCATCACCCACGAACACGGAGACCACATACGGGGAGCAAGGGTCATGGGAAAGAAACTGGATATCCCAGTGTACATGTCTTCGGGCACTTATGCTTCTGCATTTCGTACCTGGAAGCCTGTCTCCTACATTCCTGTTACAAATAATATTCCCGTTGAAATCAGGCAGTTTACAATTTTCCCTGTACTCAAAAACCATGATGCTGCGGAGCCTACCTCCTTCAGGGTTGAATACAACGGATACAGCGTGGGTGTTTTTACGGATATTGGATCACCTTGTGACAATGTCAGAAAACATTTGAATCAATGTCATGCACTTTTCCTCGAAACAAATTATGATCAGCAACTTTTGAAAGATGGGCCCTATCCTTATTATCTCAAAGTAAGAATCGATTCCGAAGTTGGACATATGTCAAACAAACAGGCATTTGAGCTTTTAAAGGAACACGCCCACCCCGAATTGCAATGCGTTTTCCTGAGTCACCTTTCCGCTGAAAACAACACACCTGAACTTGCCGGAAATGAATTCAGGTCACTCGAAAATCGCTTCCACATCAAACTTACCGACCGCTTTGCCGCAAGCGAAATCTACCGGATCAGATACTAGAAAGGAGCAAGGAATTTTCGATTTTGGATTTTGGATTGCGGAACTCACCAATGAGGTTCAATTGACTTAATATTCTTGCCAATGACATTTTGAATTCATAAAAAAACGAGGTAGCGTAATTCGAAAATCGAAAATCGAAAATCGAAAATTTTTTTTCTCCTCCCAAAAAATTATTGTACCTTTTCACACTGAACAACAAATCAAAACAGATGAAAAAAATTATGCTCCTTCTGCTTGCTATGCCCTTGATTTTAGGCTCTTTCGGGCCTGTGGCCAATAAACAGGCAACCGATGAAAATCCCCTGTTGAAACCTTTTACGACTCCATTCCAGGTACCTCCTTTCGGTGAAATCAAACTTGAACATTATGTTCCGGCGATTGATGCAGGCATCAAAGCCAATATAGCCGAAATTGACGCAATTGTCAATAACCCTGCAACACCAGACTTTAACAATACCATTCTGGCTTTCGATACTGCAGGAGATCAACTCTCCGTAGCCTCACGCATATTTTCAAATCTTAACGGAGCCAACACCAATCCTGCCATGCAGAAAATGGCACGCGAGATTACACCAAAATTAACGAGGCACCACGATAATATTTCGCTCAATCCAAAACTTTTCCAAAGAATTAAGGCAGTTTACGACAAAAGGAATCAAATGGGATTAAACGCCCAGCAAATTCGTGTCACAGAAAAATATTACAAGGATTTTGAGCGAAGCGGAGCCAATTTATCACCCGAGAATCAGAACAGACTTCGCCAGATTAATCAGGAATTATCAAAAACTGTTCTTCAATATGGTGAAAACCTCCTGGCAGAAACAAATAAGAATTTTAAACTGGTGGTTGATAAAAAGGCCGACCTTGCCGGACTTCCGGTTGATATCATTGAGGCAGCCGATATCGAAGCAAAAAAAGACAGTCTTCCAGGAAAGTGGGTTTTTACACTTCAGAAGCCCAGCATGCTACCGTTTCTGACCTACGCAAATAACCGCGAATTACGCGAAAGACTCTACCGTGGCTACTTCCTGCGCTGCGACTATGACAATCAGTTTGACAACAAGGAGCTAATCAAAAAAATGGTTTTGCTGAGAGATGAAAAGGCCAAATTATTGGGCTTTCCAAATTTTGCCTCCTATGTCATAGCAGAGAACATGGCCAAGACACCCGAAATTGTCTACCAGTTCCTGAATAAATTATGGGTTCCTGCTCTTGCAAGGGCCAAGAAAGAGAAGGCTGACCTACAGGCCATTATCGACAAGGAGGGTGGAAAATTTAAATTGCAATCATGGGATTGGTGGTATTATTCCGAAAAAATCAGAAAGGCCAGGTATAACCTGGATGAGTCTGAGATTAAACCCTATTTTTCGCTGGATAATGTTCAGCAAGGTCTGTTTTATGTTGCCAATAAACTCTATGGCATTACCTTTGAGAAAAGGAGTGATCTTCCTGTTTACCATCCAGAAGTTGTTGCCTATGAAGTAAAAGACAAGGATAAGTCACACCTTGCCGTCCTTTACATGGATTTTCATCCAAGAGACGGCAAAAGAGTCGGAGCATGGTGCACAGGTTACGGAAGCCGCCAGTACCGCAATGGCAAGAAGGTCGATCCCATTATCTCCATGGTAATGAACTTCACGCGTCCTACCGGGAATGCGCCAGCTCTGCTTACCTTTGAAGAAGTAACAACTGCCTTCCATGAATTCGGTCATGCCCTGCACAGCGTTTTTGCAGATGGTCCTTATGACCGCACTTCCAGGGATGTTCCGCGCGATTTCGTTGAATTGCCTTCACAGGTTGATGAGAACTGGGCTTCCGAACCTCAGGTTTTAAAGGCCTATGCCAAACATTACAAGACCGGAAAGGTAATTCCTGATGCACTCATCGAAAAACTGGAGAAAAGCAGTTTGTTCAACCAGGGATTTGTGACCACAGAATTATTGGCAGCCTCTATCCTTGACATGGATTACAACACTGCCGCAAATCCTGCCATTGGTGATGTAAGGGCTTTCGAGAAAAAATCGATGGATAAGATCGGATTGATCGATGAAATTCTTCCGAGATACAGGAGTACCTATTTTCAGCACTCTTTCAGTGGTGGTTACACGGCTGGCTACTATGTATACCTCTGGGCTGCAGTTCTTGATGCTGATGCCTTTGATGCCTTCAAGTCATCAGGGGATATTTTTAATCCTGCACTTGCCGCCAAATTCCGCGACCTGCTTACCAACTGCGGCACGGATGAGGGAATGGCCATTTATACCAAGTTTAGGGGCAAAGATCCTGATATCACTCCTTTGTTGAAAAAACGAGGACTACAATAGTTCAAAAAATCTATCTTTGCAGGTATATTTTGATAAACTTTGACTCCTGTAACCGGCGTGTTTTACTATGAAGAAAATCAGACTGAAAATTCTCGGGCTCTCATACAGCCAGGATCAATCTGGCGCGTATGCGTTGGTTCTGGCTGAAACCGATGGGAACAGGCGAATTCCCATCATCATCGGAGCCGTTGAAGCGCAGGCCATTGCAATAAATCTCGAGGGACTTAAGCCGCCAAGACCTCTGACTCACGATCTGTTTACTACCGTTCTTTCAACTTTTGACATTCAAATTACAGAGGTCTTCATTCATTCTTTCGAAGAGGGAATTTTCTATGCTGAAATGAAAATTACTGGCGAAAAAGGCAATTTCAGCATCGACTCCCGGACTTCCGACGCTATTGCTCTGGCGCTTCGTTGCAACTGTCCAATTTATACGACCGAAGAGGTCATGGGACAGACTGGCATTATCATTGACTTTGAAGAACCCGAAGATGAATTGACTTCTGAAGAGGAAGATGATCATACCATTTACGATGAATTTACAATGGACGAACTGAATGAGATGCTTGACAAAGCCATTCATGACGAAGAATACGAAAAAGCCTCCGTTATCAGGGACGAGATCAGCAAAAGAGGTGAAGTATTACCAGAATAAATAGTTGAAATGAAACAATACCTGGACCTGCTGACCCACCTGATCGAAAAAGGTTATGCCCGCGAAGACCGCACCGGAACAGGCACCATCAGTCAGTTTGGATACCAGATGCGCTTCAATCTTGCTGAAGGTTTCCCTGTAGTGACAACCAAAAAGCTTCACCTGAAATCGATCATCCACGAACTTCTTTGGTTCCTGAAAGGGGACACCAACGTGAAATACCTTCAGGAAAACGGAGTTAAGATATGGGATGCCTGGGCAGGAGAAAACGGGGAACTGGGACCTGTTTACGGTCATCAGTGGCGTTCGTGGTCAGCACCCGACGGGAGGGAGATTGACCAGATTTCCCGGCTGATCGACCAGATCAGGACCAATCCCACTTCAAGGCGCCTGATCGTGAATGCCTGGAATGTGGGTGATCTCGATAAAATGGCGCTTCCGCCCTGCCATCTGCTGTTCCAGTTCTACGTCAACGATGGAAAACTATCTTGTCAATTGTACCAGCGAAGTGCCGACGTATTCCTGGGCGTACCGTTCAATATTGCCTCCTATGCCCTGCTAACGTTGATAATCGCACAGGTCACCGGACTGGAGCCCGGTGACTTTGTCCATACTTTCGGGGATGCTCATATATACAACAACCATCTCGAACAGGTTCGGCTTCAACTTTCACGCGAACCCTACCCTCTTCCCCAAATGAAGATAAATCCCGAAGTGAAAAGCATTTTCGACTTCAAGTATGAGGATTTCGAATTGGTCAACTACCAGGCCCATCCGCATATCAAGGGGGATGTTTCGGTATAGGAGGAATGACGGAAAGACAGTAAGACGGAGGGACTAAGGGACTTGGAGATCTGGAGAAATCTTTTTTGAAAATTCGTGTAATTTGTGAAATTCGTGGTGGGTAGGTATTCTTGCGTCGATATATCTTTCGTTATATTTGAGCTTTTAAATTCTCATCGATGTTTCATCCTAATATCTCCATCATCGTTGCCGTTGCGCAGAATTTTGCCATTGGACTGAACAACGACCTTCTTTTCCATCTGCCCGACGACCTGAAACGCTTCAAAAGAATAACTACCGGGAAAGCCCTGATCATGGGCAAGCGCACCTTTTTCTCCCTGCCCAAGGCACCCCTGCCCAATAGGCGCAACATCGTGATCACGGATATTCCGGGGGAGACATTTCAGGGATGTGAAACCGTATATTCGATTGATGAGGCCATTGATCTGGTCCGTAACGAGCCGGAGGCATTCATCATCGGTGGCGGAATGATTTACAGGCAGTTCTATCCCCTGGCAGGAAAACTGTACCTGACCCTGGTCCACAAGGATTTGGAAGCCGACACCTTTTTCCCCACCATCGACTTTTCAGAATGGCAGGAAATGGAGCGGGAAGATCTTTTTGATGAAAAAAACGGATTTCAATATTCCTATCTGGATCTTCGGCGGAAGTGAGTGAATTTGTTAATTCGACGATTCGACGATTCGATAATTCGACAATTCGACGATGTAGAATTTGAGAATTAGAAAAATTTGAAAATGACAGTATGAGACAGAAAAGCCAAAGGGAGGGATGTTGTTAACCCGGGTAAAATTGACACACTGATCAAATAGAAAAAAAAAGCTAGGTCTTTTTGAATCCAATTTTCAAGCCTGCTGGCATATCACAAATCCAGCCGCATAGCGGCGACATATTGGTAGAAAAGATAAACAGATCACGAAACCGTCCACGAACAAATTCAGAAAGAAGAAATAATTCTGGTTGGACGGAAGGGAACGAATAATCAAAAAAGTATGAACAAACTGTCCATTATCTTGTGCCTCGCATTTTTTTCATTTTCGGCAAAATCTGCTGATCCTGTGAGGCAACTGATGGAAGACCGGTTGAAACCGGTGGGGAAAAATCCTGTTCACAGCATCCAGGTATATATCTCCGGTCCGGAAAAAATCATTCGTGAAGCCGTTGGTTTTTCTGATGGCGCCAAATTACCTTCACAAACCGGAAATCAATTCAAAATAGCAAGCATCACTAAGATGTTTACAGCTGTGGTGATACTTCAGCTGCAGGAGGAAGGTCTCCTGAACACAAATGATAAAATAGGGCAATTTCTGGATCAAAACCATCCTGCAAGGGTGGAAGAACTCCACTTCTACAAAGGAAAATCTTACGGAAACAAACTGACAATCAGGCAACTTCTTGAACACCGCAGCGGTCTGGCTGATCTTTTTACGGATGCTCAGTTCCGATTTTATGCCAAGGAATTGACACACAAGCAAACCTCCTGGAGTCCTGAGAAGCTGATTGACCAGTATTACAAATATCATCTCAACAAAAAAGCTCATTTTGCCCCTGATGCCGGCTATTACTATTCAGATGTCAACTTCTTTTTGCTGGGGATGGTGATCGAAAAAACAACAGGTCAAACGCTTGACCAACAATTCCGAAAAAGAATTCTGGAACCCTTGAACATGAAGAATACCTTCTTTGAATATTACGAACCTACTCCAGCCGAAACCAATTTTGCCCACAGCTTTCTTGGTAAAATTGATGTAACAGATAAACTGAATACTTCCTACGATTGGGCGGGCGGAGGCCTGGTCTCAACAACAGAAGATCTTTCTAAATTTATTCAAGGATTATTTGAAGGCAAACTTTTCAGAAACAAGGAGACATTGAATCAAATGATTGCCGTAAAAATGCATACAAGTAAATCCGGAAAAATTTTGGGTTATGGATCAGGGATATCCCAATACATCTTCAATGGTGATACTTACTATGGCCATGCAGGATTCTGGGGCGCACTCGTAGCTTATTGCCCTGCAAAAAAAATAACTTTTTGCGGAAACATCAATCAGGTGAAGCCTTCTTTTGATACACACCAGTTTATTGAGCAACTCCTGTCCCGGTTTTAAATTCTTATCGGTCTTTCCGGTTTCTCTCTTTGCGCTCATCGCGTGAAATTTTTTCTCGCAAAGTGCGCAAATAAGCAAAAGTCTGAAAGTGGAATTAAAACAATATCAATCATCCAACACAAGCATCTTCCCAAGGTTGTCGAAGCGGTTACTGTAATCCTTGATCGATGTGCGGATAACCTCCAGTGCTTCTTCCCTGTCATAAACGGCTTCAATGATCGTATTCCCCTCTTCTCCAGGTATGTCCTTGTAGGTCAAAAAATAGTGGCGTAAACGGGTAATGATGTGTTTAGGAACATCTTCCAAAGAAGTAAAGTGGCCGTAAACAAAGTCGTTGTTCAGGACCGCAATAATTTTATCATCTGCTTCTGTTCCGTCGATCATCCGCAATCCCCCAATCGGTTTGGCTGTAACAAGAATGTCGCCGTGGTGGATCGCTTTTTCAGTCAGTACGACGATGTCAATTGGGTCACCATCCCCTTTGATCCCCTTTTTACCTGTCTTTTGGGAACACAAATCTCCGACCAGTTTACCACAATAGGTTTGCGGGATAAAGCCGTACAAGGCAGGACAAACATTCGAAAACTGCTGGGGCCTGTCGATCTTGAGGTAACCAGAGTCCTTGTCTACTTCATACTTTACGGTATCGGTGGGTACCACTTCGATAAAAGCGGTAACCTTCTCAGGGGCATGGTCACCGATATAAATGCCGTGCCAGGGATGCGATTTGTACCGCAACCCCATCAATCGTCCTATTGGGTCAGAAAATTTGTCTGCCATAACACTCTTTTTTAAACTAATTACAATTATACCTCTATTTTGGTTCAATTGTATCTATCATTGTTTTTATACTTTCGACTCCTATCCTTTTTCATAGGAGCGGCTCCACAATTTTTCAGCTTCATTATCACCAATGATGTGTCTCCCGTGAAGACAATGTGATAGTTTTTATTTTTTGAGAATCCATCCATAAGATCTCATGGACCTATTCA
>CAIUUO010000235.1 GCA_903902325.1 uncultured Bacteroidia bacterium | reverse complement strand
TAACTCATATCTCATAACTCATATCTCATAACTCATATCTCATAACTCATATCTCCTATGAACATTTTCGATCAGATCAACGAAGACATCCGGGCAGCGATGCTGGCCCGCGACAAGGAAAGACTCGAAGCAGTCCGCAACATAAAAAAAGTGCTGCTTGAAGCAAAAACGGCCAAAAGTGGTGCAGAGGATCTGCCTGATGATGAGGCGCTGAAGGCAATCTCAAAACTGGCGAAGCAGGGCAAGGATTCTGCAGATATTTATGCAGGACAGAAAAGACAGGATCTCGCCGACTTTGAATTGGCCCAGGTGAAAATTTATGAGGCCTACCTGCCAAAACAAATGGATGACGATGAACTTACAGCAGCGGTGCAGGCGATCATTGCTGCATGTGGGGCAACTTCCATGAAAGAGATGGGAAAAGTGATGGGGATTGCATCCAAAGAACTCGCCGGGAAAGTGGATGGTAAACTTATTTCTGAAAAGGTAAAAAGCCTTCTGGGATAAACTTCATTACCAAAGGTTTCCAAAATAAAATATTAATGAGTAAGTTTGAGATTATTAAATTTCAAACAAATTTTTTTGTTGCAAACATTACCAAATACTAATAGTATGAAGACGTTCTTACTGATCACTCTGCTGGCAACCCTGATTTCATTTGAGTCCCAGGCCCAGAAAGAAACTCCTGCCAAACAGCAGCAGGCTAAGAAAGATACAACCGCTACGATCGATCTGTTGGGCGAGATAAACCAGGCAGCGCCAGTTAAGCAAAAATTATTACCAGATAAATATCCATTTACCCAGCGTATATTCTGGGGGGAGAAAGGACTCATGCGCAATTTCGATGCTTTTGAACTGACTCCCGAGAAAAGGCAGGCAGAATTGAAGGTGAGGCGAACGATGCTTGTTGCCCATCAGATAATGGGTTTTCTGACTCTTGGAGGAATGGTCGCCCAGGGTATCGTGGGAGCCAAACTCTACAATTATAGTGGCAATAATTACCAGGGGCTGAAAAATACGCATGAGACGCTCGGAAGCGTCGTGGCGATAAGCTACTTCAGTACGGCTGCCTTGTCACTTTTTGCCCCGCCCAAGATGCTGAATGAACGAAAGGGTTACAGCAGCATCAAGTTGCACAAGGGGCTGGCTATGATCCATTTTACAGGGATGATTACGACCTTGGTACTTGGCGCTCAGATTCATGAGAACCCCAACAATCTAAACCTAAAATCCTGGCACAGAGCGGCTGCTTTCACTACTTTTGGCGCATTTGCCGCATCCATGATTGTGATTAAGTTTTAGCTGGTTGTCAGTAAATCATAATATTCGTTAAGGTTTTAAAAGGGTTATTAAAATGCATTAACCTTCCTTCCTCTTTTATCGTATACCAGAATAAAAAAGCGCATGAAAAGATTTCGTATTTTGATGATTGCCATGATGATGGTTGTCAGCGGTTTTGCACAGAACAAGATCAAGGTCAACGCTGTAAAAGAGGAATCATCCATTGTTTACTCCATGAAGCATCCTCTGCATGAATGGACGGGTGAAAGTAAGGAGATCAACTCCATTCTCCTGATGGATGAAGCAAAAACCACCATTTATCAGGTGGCTGTTTCTGCAAAATTATCCACATTTGACAGTAAAAATGCCAATCGTGATTCACACATGATGGAGGTTACAGAGGTGTTGAAATACCCAAGTGTCACTTATGTGAGCTCTTCAGTGACTATTGACGGCAGTGATTTCACCTCCTCCGGGAACATGACCTTTCATGGAGTCAGTCAGCCCGTTGCAGTGAAAGGGAAATTGACAAAGGAGGGTAATAAACTAATATTTTCAGGTGATTTCAGCCTAAAAATGACACAGTTCAAAATTGACCCGCCGTCCTTGATGGGCATAAGTACCAACGACGACTTCAAACTTGAATTTAAGGTAACCTATCAATAATCGAAACTGCTACCTCCCAAAAATTCCCTCAAAACGGATGTAGGCGGAATTTCCGTTTCCGGTATCAGATTGAAGTACGAGATAAAAATCAACAATCTAACGGCCTCGGCATATTCAGGTTCATTTTCCTTCACGGATTTGAGCAAGGAATTGGCGTACCTTTTCAGGACGGCGATTTCATATACCAATGCTGAATTGAACATGATATCTGCATTTTCCTGATAAGGGAAAATATGTTTGTCCTCCCCCCTTCGAACGCTCGGCCATTGCCTGATGGTACTTGAAGCGCTGTGCCCCCTGTATTTGGCATCCCTAACCATGCGGCGCAACAATCGGTTATCCGTGGTCGGTATATAGGTGTGTTCGTCTATGGAAATCTGGGTGAGGGCAGATATGAAAATCTTATAGGTATTCTCCGGATCAATCATGGGAACCAATGCTGGGTTGAGTCCGTGAATCCCCTCAATGATTAGGATATTGTCCTTTTCCATCCGGATAAAGTCCCCCCTGAAAATGCGTGTGCCAGTCTGGAAATCAAATCTTGGCAATTCAACCTGTTCTCCGTTGAGAAGTTGAAGTAAAATTTGATTGAAGAAAGGAATATCAATTGCCTCCAGCGCCTCAAAGTCGTAGGCGCCATTTTCGTCCAATGGCGTATGTTCGCGATCGACAAAGAAATCATCCAGCGAGATTTGTATGGTATGAAGGCCGTTGACAGCGAGCTGAACACTCAGACGCTTGCTGAAGGTCGTTTTCCCGGAACTGGACGGACCGGCAACCAGAACGATATTTACTTTTTCGTGTTTCTCTGTAATAATGGTTGCAATCTCGGCGATTTTCTTTTCATGCAGCGCCTCAGATACTTTGATTACATTCCCGGCTCCAGCAGTAGCATTTATCTGATTGAGATGAGATATGTCGCTAACGCCTAAAATATTGGCTCTTTGCTTGTGCTCCCTGAAAATGCCAAAAAGCTTATCTTGTTCAACGGCCGGTTCGAGTTCATCGATGTTGCCTGGTTTTGGAAAACGGAGCAACATCCCGTCATAATATTTTTCAAGGCCAAATTTGGAGACTTGTCCGGTGTTTTTTAGCAGGTGACCATAAAAGAAATTAAAATGACCATCCAGTTCAAACATAGGTGCGTACAATCTGCCGTAACCTTTAAACAATTCAGCTTTTCTTGGAAGACCTTCCTTTTCATATAGCTCAACAGCCTTGTCGGCCATAATTGTTTTGCGTTCGACCGGAAGATTCTTTGTGATCATGCTATTCATCTCCTCCTTGATTTCCCAGATATCTTCTTCGTTGAGCGGGTGATCAAGATTTTCAAGACTGCAATAATATCCCTTGGAGATGGCATGATCTATTTTCAGTCTGGCATCAGGCCAGATGTTTTTTACTGCAACATAAAAAATAAAGGAGAGGGTTCGGAGGTAAATGCGCTGACCATCGCGGTTGGAGTAATCAAAAAATTCAACCTGCTTGGGTTTGACCAGTTCGAAATCCATCGGTTTTACCCTGTGATTGACATAAGCTCCACAAACAGGACCTTCCAGCTTAATCCCCAACTTTGCTGCTATCTCTGATAGTGTGGTCCCAAGCGGGAAAGTATCGCTGGTTCCGGTATTGATACAGAAAATCTCAATGTTTTTCATACAATCAAAAATAGTCAGAATTTATTTTCAATGCATACCCGGATGATCCTTATTTTATTTCAGGTACATAAAAAAACCACGATGGTAGTCGTGGTTTTTTTATGTCATCACAAAATTTACTTGTTGATTTTGTTTTCCAGTTCGTCAAGGCGGTCGTTGGCAGCGTGCACCATCATGGTAATGCGAACAAATGGTCCTGCAATAAGGAACAGAGCCAGAGATATGGCTAACATCGGCCAGTTGGAATAAATCGCGCTGCAAATGATACCACCCAAACCAATTATTGCTGCGATAATACCTCCCGGTACTCCCAGCGGACATCTCAATTTTTTCTTTGCTTCCATACTCAGTAAGTTTTAAGTTTATTAATCAAATCTTGTTTTAGAGGGACTTCCCTGTAAACAATTTTATCGTCAATCAAAAGCGTTGGGACAGCATAAATCCCCAGTTTCATGGTCCTTACCATCCCGACAGGTAAATTTGCGAGCGTGGTTTCCAGTTTGAACTTATCGCCGAATCCAGGCAATACCTCCTGCAGCATTCTTTTCATGATCCTGCAGTTCGGGCAGGTTAGGGTATAAAACATCTCAATGATAATGGGACCTGGCTTATTCATAATTTTTACGAAGATATTATTTTAATTACAAAGAAGGCTAAAGGCTAAATTTTAAAGGATAAAGTTCACCCCGCACAATAGACTTGACAAAGAAAAAGAATAAAGGAAGTGATTTTGATTGTGGCGTTCCTTACTTTAGCCTTTAAACTTTATCCTTTAGCCTTCTTCTCAAGTTCATCCTTTAGATACTTCGCCGTATAGGATTCTTCATTTTGCGCGATATCCTCCGGAGTTCCGAAGCAAAGTACCCTTCCTCCTTCGCGTCCTCCTTCGGGACCAATGTCGATGATGTGGTCGGCCATCTTGATCACCTCCATGTTATGTTCAATGACAATAACCGTATTGCCGCGTTCGACCAATTTGTCGAGTACACAAAGCAGTACCCTGATGTCTTCGAAATGCAGGCCTGTCGTGGGTTCATCGAGGATGTACAGGGTGCGCCCGGTATCCCGTTTGCTCAGTTCTGTGGCCAGTTTTACGCGCTGTGCTTCTCCTCCTGACAAAGTAGTGGAAGCCTGGCCGAGTGTGATGTATCCAAGGCCAACCTCTTCGATGGTCTTCAATTTATGGGAGATGGCAGGAATGTTCTCGAAGAAGGTCACTCCCTGCTGAATGGTCATGTCAAGCACATCGCTGATGGATTTTCCCTTGTACCGGATTTCGAGGGTTTCGCGGTTGTACCGCCTTCCGTTGCATTTGTCACAGTGGACATATACATCCGGCAGGAAATTCATTTCGATGGTCTTGAGTCCGGCCCCTTCGCAGGCTTCACAACGTCCGCCCTTCACATTGAAGGAAAAGCGACCCGGCTTGTAACCCCTGATTTTGGCTTCGGGCAACAGGGTAAAGAGCGTCCTGATCTCGGTAAAAACGCCGCAGTACGTAACTGGATTGGAGCGTGGTGTTCTTCCGATGGGTGACTGATCGACCTGTACCACTTTGTCGAGATGATCAATCCCGGTAATTGAGCCATAGGGCAATGGATCATCCAGCGATTTGTAAAAATGCTGGCTCAGGATGGGCAGCAGCGTTTCGTTGATCAGTGTTGATTTGCCACTTCCCGAAACTCCTGTAATGCAAATAAATTTTCCCAGCGGGAAGTCCGCATCCACAGATTTGAGGTTATTACCCGACGCACCTTTCAGCGACAGAATTTTCCCGTTGCCCGCCCGCCTGAAAGATGGAACTGTAATTTCTTTTTTTCCTGTCAGGTATTGCGAGGTGAGGGTATCAATTTTGAGGACTTCTGCAGGTGTGCCTGATGCCACGATCTCGCCACCGAAACGGCCGGCATGCGGTCCCATATCGATCAGATAATCGGCCTCCATCATCATGTCGCGGTCATGTTCCACCACGATAACTGAATTTCCTGTATCCCTGAGCTGCTGAAGCGACCGGATCAACCGGAGGTTGTCGCGGTGATGCAGCCCGATACTCGGTTCATCCAGGATATACAGTACATTGACCAACTGAGAGCCTATCTGGGTAGCCAGGCGGATACGCTGCGACTCTCCTCCGGACAAGGTAGCCGAAGGCCTGTCGAGCGATAGGTAGTTCAATCCGACATCCAGCAGGAAACTGAGTCGGGTAACAATTTCCTTGTTCACCTCTGCAGCAATCAGCAACTGCCTGGCACTCATCCTGTCACCGATTCCGGTAAAGAATAGGGAGAGTTCACTGATATCCATCTGAGCCAGCTCAGCAATATTTTTCCCGTCGATCTTAAAGTGAAGCGGCTCTTTTTGCAACCTTTGTCCTTTGCATTCCGGGCATATGCAGGTCTTGTGAAACGAATCGGCCCATTTTTGTGCACTTTTTGAGAGGTTGTCGCTCTTTTCGTTTACTACATATTTGACAATGCCTTCGTAGGTCATGGTATAATCGATCGAACTGCCGAGGGGTGAATTTTTGAGCTGGATGCGCTCCCCGGTACCATGCAGGATGGCGTTCAAAACGGCTTCATCGATCTCGCCTACCGGCGTTTTCAACGTGATATTGTATTTTTCTGCCAATGCCTCGAGTTGCCAGAAAATCAGCGTGTTTTTGTAAGGTCCCAATGGAGCGATACCACCCTGAGATATGGACAGTGTTGGGTCAGGAACTATCTTTGCAAAGTCAATTTCGTTGATTATGCCAAGTCCGTTGCATGTCTGGCAGGCCCCTTTGGGCGAATTGAATGAAAAGCTATGCGGTGCGGGATCATTGTAGGAGATCCCTGTTGTCGGACACATCAGGTGACGCGAGAAATAGCGCACAGAGCCCGTATCCGGATCGAGGATCATCACGATGCCTTCACCATGCTTCATGGCTCTTTCGAGGGATTCGCGCAGTCGTTTCCGGTCCTTGTCCTCCACAACCAGTTTGTCAATCACCATTTCGATGTTGTGGCTCTTATACCTGTCGACCTTGTACCCGTGGGTCAACTCTGTAATTACACCATCGATCCTTGCATGAAGGAATCCTCTCCTGCGAATTTGCTCGAAGAGTTCACGGTAGTGCCCCTTACGGCCAATAACGACAGGTGCAAGCAAGATGGTTCGTTTGTTGCTGTAATTTTCGATGATCAGTTCAATGATCTGGTCATCGCTGTATTTGACCATCTTTTCGCCGGTATTGTAGGAAAAGGCTTCGCCGGCTCTTGCGTACAGCAGACGCAAAAAATCATATATTTCGGTCACCGTACCAACCGTAGACCTCGGATTTTTGTTGGTGGTTTTTTGTTCTATCGAGATAACCGGACTCAGCCCTGTGATCTCATCTACATCGGGGCGTTCCATATTGCCCAGGAAACTTCTGGCATAGGCAGAAAAAGTCTCGATGTAACGACGCTGACCTTCCGCATAGATGGTGTCGAATGCAAGCGAAGACTTCCCGCTGCCACTCAAACCGGTGATGACAGTCAGTTTGTTGCGGGGAATGGAAATGTTTATATTTTTCAGGTTGTGCTCACGGGCACCCCTTACGACAATTAATTCTTCGCCTTCCATGTAAATCTGATTCATTTGTTTCCCAACTCAAACGAGCGGGTACCCACTTCAGGAATTTTAAGCAGATAACTCTTCCTGGTAGGATTTTTGAGTGAGGACTGCCTTAACCAGGGATTGAAATATTTCAGCATTTTGTAATTGACGCCTTTGTTGTGCGCATACTCGGCCAGATTGTTGACGCTGCCGGTAAGTGTGATTTCCTTGTATCTGAGAACAGGGTACTTTTCATCCTCACTAACCTTGAATCCGTATTTCTCCGGATTTTCCAAAATTTGTTTTAAGGCAAGAATTCTGTACACATACCTCGAAGTCTCCTCATTGAGATACAGGTCAAAATAGTTTCTACTGTCCTGAAAATCAGCCTGTCGCTTGATTCCATTGATTCCTGCATTGTAGGAGGCAGCCACGATGATCCAGCTGCCGTACATTCGGTAGGCATGATTGAGGTAACGGCAGGCTGCCTGTGTCGATTTTTCAATGTTGTATCGCTCATCTACCTCATTGTTGATTTCGAGGCCATTTTCGGTTGCCGCCTTTTTCATCAGTTGCCACAACCCCGTAGCTCCTGCCGGGGAGGTGACTTTTTCCTGAAATCCGCTTTCTGCCAGGGAGAGGTATTTGAAGTCGTCTGGTATGTTGTTTTGCTTCAGGATGGGCTCAATCATCTGAAAATACCTCCTGGCTTTTTTCAGGTACAAAATGGTTTGCGATTGGAAATAAGTGTTTACTAGAAGCTCCCTGTCCAGCGCCTCGCGTACGTCAAAATTGCTCAGCGAAACCTTTTCTCCGGCAAACTCCAGGGATTCAGGTATCACCACGGGAACAGTGAACTGTCGGGTGGCGACTTCAGCAGTCATTGTCTTAACAGGACTGGAGTTGATAAACAGTCCGCAGAAAATCAGACAAATCGCACTCAGCGAAAAGAAAAGGGCCAGTTTTGGGAGAGAAAATTTGTTTTTGAAACTCATCTTTACTTTCTGAATTAAGAACCGGATTAATCTGCGAAGATACTTCTTTCGGCTCTTCGCTCAAAAGGATTAAGCGATCAATTTTATTAATTCGACAATTCGACGATTCGACAATGTGCCGCTGAGTTGATGTGATAATTCGGTGATGAGCTGATTTACGATGGGACGGGTCCGAATACGGTTTTCCTGAGCGAAGTCGAAGGGTGTCAATTCAGCAATGCGATGTTTGCACCTTGTGAAGAAGTAAGAATTTGAAATAGAGTTGGATGACAGGGTAATTGGCAAATTGAACTGCAGAGACGCAATGTTGTATCTCATTTGATGAAACGGTAAAATGATGGAACGTGGGAACGGTCAGATGAAATAGGGAGGTGCGGGGAACTGAGCGTTGGACCTAATTGAAAGAGAATGTCAATCCTGTAAAAATACCAATCTGAGTTGGCTTGTAATTGACCTGGTCGTTGCTGCTGACTGAATTGAGGTACTGTTTTATACGAGGTTCGATGGTGATTATCAGGTTCTTGGCCAATCCATAGCCAACTTCGATACCTGCCGAGCTTGAAAAAAGAATATCCCTGACGTTGCCGGTACTGCCATTTGACAGATTTATTCCATTTTGTGTGATGATGGCATGGTTTCCTACCAGGAAATTGGTACTTAAACCACCAGTCACACCCACAGACAAATAGGTATCAATGATCTTGTAGGTTGCCTGAAAGGGAACTTCAAGATATTTCAATTCCTGGGCAATATCTGAAGTGAAATTATCTGTCGGATTGGTTTTCATCCCGTTTGAATAGACAATGCTGGAAACCGCAGGCAAATAAAGCGAGACATCACCCGCCAGGTTTGCCGCTTTATCGACAGGTTGCAAATAGGTGATACCCGATGTCTGGCTCAAGGTGTACGAGGTATGGGTATCTTGCTTCATCTGGGAGAACCTGATTCCTGAACTTACTTTTATCCTTTTGCTCACCTGATAGGATGCGAGCATACCGCCAGACACGGTACTCTGCTGTGTAGTATTTGCCGTCGCTCCGGAAACACTCTGTGAGGCTACAGATGGCGATAATTCGGCTGTGATGCCCCAATTACCCTTGCCTGATTCTCTGGAAGGTGTCTGTTTGACAACGCCTGCATCTGCAAAATAGAGCGGTGGATTTTTCTTCTGGAAATTGTTTGAACCAGATTCAGTTTTGCTTTTTTCTTTGACAACTGTTTTTTCTTCTGCCGCCTTTGTTTTTACTGTATTTTCTTCCTGTTTGGCTGCTTTAGACGGTTCCTTGCTGGCCGTCTGTGCTGCTAGTAAACTGGCTCCGTCAGAAACAGATGCTGATACCACTTTATTCTTCTGAACTGTCAGGCTTTTCGAGGGTTTGGCCGATTGGAGGGATGTATTCTTAGCAGGAGTAGTTTGTATTGTATGCTGATTGGCAGCTATTTGATTCACAGTTGGTTTGATATCAAGGGACTCTTGGTTGGTTTTCGCCAGCGCGGGAGTGTTGATTTGTGGTATTTGCAGAGGCATCTGGTTCTTTGCAATTCGGGTCTGATCCATAGAATACCACCCTGCCATCATAATAAGTAGCATGGCGGCAGCAATACCGATAGCGGTTTTAACCTGGTTCATTCGCCTGATTTTACCCCGGAAGGCAACCTTTGCGCTGATCTGATCCATAAGGCCAGCAGGAGGATTCTTTTCGAGACTCCCCAACTTCTCCTTAAAGAGTTGATCAATAGGATGATTTTCCGTTGTCATAGCACTTTTTTAACCAATTTTTTCTCGTTTCCAAAATTTTCAGCCACACTCTTCTGCAATATAATCCTTGCCCTCGACAGGTTTGACTTTGAAGTTCCTTCGGAGATGTTCATCATTTCCCCAATTTCCAGATGCGAATAACCCTCAATTGCATAAAGGTTGAAAACCATTCTGTACCTCGGAGGCAATTCCTGAATGATCCGAAGCAGATCATCTGCTGTGATGGAAGAGATTGTTTCATCCACCCAATTTGTTGCTTCGTAGATGCTCATCTCCTCTACCGGATAGAGCCGGTCGTTCTTCCTGAATTTCTCCAGGGCCGTATTGACCATGATCCGCCTCATCCAACCTTCGAAAGAACCTTTAAACTCAAATTGTCTGATCTTGGTAAAGACCCTCAGAAAACCTTCCTGCAGAATGTCCTCTGCTTCAGACGAATCCCTCGCATATCTCAGACAGACACCATACATCTTAGATGAGAAAAGGCGGTACAACGCAGTTTGTGCTCCGTTGTTTTCCTCCCGACATTTGTATATGATCTCTTCTAACTGGGTCACGCTTAACAATCTGATAAATAGTTTTGGAACGATCGTTCGAATTAACCAAATTAATCTTCACAAAAGTCTCTAAAAGTTGATAAAGAACGAAAATAAAACCCTTACTTATTCAGATTTTGATTTTTTTTCGGCTTCGTGACCAAACTTAAGATGCAATCAAAGACTAAAATGGTTGCGTTGGGTTGAGAAAAAAGGATAAATATTTCTTCAAAAGTGAAAAGTGAAAAATTTAAAGTGAAAAGTGATTGCACAGAGCGTCCTGTTTTTCACTTTTCACTTTAAATTTTTCACTTTCCACTGAATTTATTTACCCATCAATTCTTCCAACTTTTTTGCAAGGTCCTCACCGCGAAGGGATTTGGCAATAATTTTTCCGCTTTTGTCCAGCAGGAAGCTAGTGGGAATTTGAGTTACCCCATATTTCTGGGCGATTTCGCTCTGCCAGAATTTGAGTTCAGAAACCTGGTGCCAAACCAGTTTATCATCTGCAATTGCCTTGATCCAGGCTTCCTTTTCGCGGTCCAGCGAAACGCCTACCACGTCAAACCCCTTGTCCTTGTATTTTCCATAGAGCATAACAACATTGGGATTTTCGTGGCGGCATGGTTGGCACCAGGCAGCCCAGAAATCGATCATCACATATTTGCCCCTGGTGGAAGAGAGAGTGAAGGTACTTCCATCCGGTGTAGGCAGCGTAAAATCGGGGGCCATGGAACCAACTTCTGTGGTTCTCATCTTATCTGCCATTTTTTTGAGTTCCTGTACGTAGATGGAGGATTTTACCGACGGGTCGAGAAAGGCTACCACTGTGTCAATTTCGGACGCTTTGATGGTCTGCCCAAACTGCATCATGACGATCAGGGGTGAAACGGTGGAGTTCCTGTGTTCGCGGATAAAATTCCTGGCATATACACCCAGATTCTGCACCATGGCTTCATAATCGATTTGTGCCTTTTTCATGCCGTCCTGATCTCCGCCCGACTGGGCAGTCATGTATCTTTGCTGCATACCCTGGGCCTCTTTCGAAAGACTGGCCAACTCCGTCTGGTATACTTTGAAATCTTCATTGGATTTGGAACCCTTGATGACGGTCTTGTCCAGGCTATCGGAATAAGCCTGCAAACTGATGGTGCCATTTTCGGCAAAAAACTGGGCAACCATATCCCGGCCTCCCATGGTGACGTAACGTAGTTCAGGCAGATCTACCTTACCCGTCAATTGAAATTTACCCTTGACGATAGAGGCTGAGTCTTCCTTTACCCATTTCCCGTCCGCATACTTCATCAGTTGTACATTCCCGCTATCCTTCCCTTTAATCTCGCCGTTAATTACGAACTTATCAGGTTTGGCACAGGAGATGATACTACTGTATATCAACCCTAAGAACAACATTTTTTTAATCATCAGGTTATCTTTGTTTAAGGGTTGGTCTTCAACCCGGTTTATTTGTAGAGTTCAAAAATAAAAAACATTTTCAGAAAGGCGCATTCAATGTTTGCCAATGGCGTCAAAATATTTTTCAAGCAACTCCCGGGCTGCCACAAACGGACTTAATTTCTCGTCCGAAACTTTTGTTTCAAGCGAAGGAAGTGCCGATTTTACTTGTTTGTTCTGGTAAAAATTGTTCTTCAGGTTTTCCTCGATGGTTTCTAACATCCAGTACCGCGACTGGTTGGCGCGCCGTTCATCGAAAAACGAATTTCCTTTTACCAGTGTCAGGTAATCTTCAATGCAATGCCAGACTTCACTGATCCCTGTTTTTCTGAGGGATGAGCAGGTCATTACCTGCGGTATCCATCCCGACACGGTAGGAGGGAAGAGGTGTAATGCATTTCGGTACAGTGTGGCAGCGGTATTTGCATGGTTGATGTTGTCTCCGTCAGCCTTGTTGATCACGATGGTATCTGCCATCTCCATGATGCCCCGTTTGATTCCCTGGAGTTCGTCGCCGGCTCCGGAAATCTGCAGAAGTAAAAAGAAGTCGACCATGGAATGAACCACGGTTTCTGACTGACCGACCCCGACTGTTTCAATCAAAATGGTGTCGAATCCTGCCGCTTCACACAAAAGGATGGTCTCACGGGTTTTCCTGGCAACACCTCCAAGTGATCCTGAAGATGGGCTCGGCCTGATGTAAGCATTGGGATCCGCAGAGAGTTCTTCCATCCTGGTTTTGTCACCCAGAATAGATCCCTTCGATCGTTCCGAACTTGGATCAATGGCCAATACAGCCAGTTTTTTATTGTTGGAAGTGAGGTAAGTGCCGAAAGATTCAATGAAAGTACTCTTACCGGCACCTGGTACCCCGGTAATGCCGATGCGCACGGATTTCCCGGAAAAAGGGAGGCATTTGCTGATGATTTCCTGGGCAATATCCTGATGATCTGGCTTATTGCTCTCGATTAATGTCACAGCCCTGCTTAAAATAGTGCGGTTTCCATGAAGGATACCATCACAATATTCATTGGCAGTCAACTCCCTCTTTTGGGTCTTCTTCAGAAAACGGTGAACCGAGTCGGCATTCACGGCATCAGGCTGCTCTATGCCCCTGTTGACGTTTAATCCGACGTATTTCGGGTCGTTTTCGGGATGTAGCATCTTATTTTGCTTTGCTCACCGTACCTGAAATCCTGAGAATGGAAGTGGCTGAATTGGGATCGTTGGATATGATGGTGATGGTCTTGTTCTGCAATCCCACTTTCCCATTGGAATCAAATACAACTTTCAGGTCGGTATCAGTTCCCGGCTTGACCACGTTGGAAGTCGGGTTTGCAGCGGTGCAACCACAGGAAGCTTTGACACTCCGAATCAGCAGGTCACTTTTCCCTTTGTTGAGAATCTTGAAGGTATATTCCACTTTTTTGCCTTCAGTCACGTCGCCAAAGTCATAAACGCGTTCATTAAAATCAATGATAGGGGCGTTCTGAAGCTCTTTCTGACTTAATTTGGAGAAATCTTCTTCCACAGTTGCCGTTACGTTTACGCCGAAATTGTAGTTTTCTTCCCCATTGTAGGTAAGATATACCCTGGACATCTGAAAGCCAAGTTCAGTCACCTTGGATCCGTCAAATTTTACTACGATAAATCCGGTACCGTTGTTCTCTACGGTTTCAGGGACTACTTTCACGGAAAGATAGGCCAGAACTCCTTTGAGACCAATTTTTACGGGGGCACCTGAAAGATTGATGAATTTCAGGGAGTCGGTTTTTACCTCGTTATTCTTGATGCGAACGAACGACAGATTGTTGTTGAGCATCCTTAGCTTTCCCAGATCGATGGGATATTGCTCAGCTACCGTAAGCGTTTTTGGAAGCACCTCACCTGCAATTTTCAGCAACAAGGTCCCGTTTGGAATATTGGCAGCGACGGTAACGGTTTTGTTGAAACTTCCCGGACGGTTCAGCGGATTGTAAGAAACTTTGATGAACCCCGATTTCCCCGGCAGAACGGGTTCTTTACTCCATTCCGGAGTGGTACAGCCACATGAGGCATTCACCGCCGAGATAACCAATGGAATCTTACCCGTATTTTTGAAATTAAAATTGAAGTTTGCAGGGCCGGCATCCTCTTTGATCTTGCCAAAATCGTGCTCAAGACTCTCAAAAGTCATTTCTGTTGAGGTTTGAGCACGTGAGATAAATCCTGCCAAAAGGAGCAGGGCAATCGTTAAAAATCTTACTGAATACTTCATTGGTCAATGATTTATGGTTTTTTACTTTCTTTTATACGTGAATCAAATGAATCAAGGATTCAAATTTATACAAATAGTTTACAAAACTAAAAATTGATTAAAACCCAACCTGATAAACCTGATTGGACTCTTAATTATTCAACTCACTGATTAACAGTAAACAAATGGAATTAAATAATGTTTAAAACTTGTACTTCTCAATGAGATAAAAATTTCAGGTAAAAGTCTTCTAAAATAGGTATTCTATTCGTCTCCAAAATAGACTCCCATCTTTCTGGCTTTTTCTATCAATTGATCATTTGGGTCTACCAGACTTAGCTTACCGCCCACTTTTTCGAGAGGTATGGAACCGATTTTGCCGTTTCTGATGGCCACCATCTGACCATATTCTCCCTTTGCGATCAGTTCGGCGGCATAGGCGCCGTAGCGCGTTGCCAAAATGCGGTCCATGGCCGATGGACTTCCTCCCCGTTGAACATAGCCAAGACGGGTATCCCGGGTTTCAATTCCTGTGAGGGTCTGGATCCTTTCTGCAATATAGGCTGAAGCTGAAATTCCTGAAGGATGTTTTATGCCTTCAGCAATCACAACGATCGAGTAGGGTTTTTTCAAGGAGAACCTGTTTTCAATTGTTTTGCATACACTCTCGATGTTGTAACTTATCTCCGGAATAAGGATAATATCTCCTCCACCGGCAAGTCCGGCATACAAGGCAATCCAGCCGGCATCATGGCCCATTACCTCTATGACCATGGCGCGTTGGTGAGAGTTGGCCGTGGTGTGAAGTCTGTCGATCGCTTCTGTGGCAATGGTGACAGCGGAGTCAAAACCAAAAGTCACTTCCGTGCCAAATACATCATTGTCAATCGTTTTTGGAATGCCGATCACATTAATTCCTATATTTTGCAACTGGGCGGCAGTTTTCATGGATCCATTGCCGCCGATGCAAACCACACAGTCGAGCTCAAGTTCCTTGTAGTTCTTCCTGATAAGGGATGGCTTTTCATTGGTCTCTTCCCCTTTCTCCATTTTGAAGGGTTTCTCACGTGAGGTTCCCAAAATGGTTCCTCCAACGGTTAGCAAACCGGAAAGTTTGGCTTCATCCAATTCGATATATTCTTTCCATATCAGGCCACTGAACCCGGCTGTGAATCCTATCACCTCCATTCCGTAATTCAGTATGGCCGTTTTACCAACACCGCGGATGGCAGCATTCAATCCCGGACAGTCACCTCCTGCTGTTAAAATACCTATTCTTTTTGCCATAGAAAAAAAATTAGCGATGAATTCGAATGCGTCTTTTGTGCCGGCAAAGTTACGATGTTTAGTTGGCTCAGTCGATAATTGCCCACATATTTATTTGTATCAACTTTTAATTAGAATCCTGGCGAAGAATCAATACGCAATCATTCATAAATGAAGTTGCATTCCCTGCATGATTTGATATCTACCAACCAATATTTGGTTCTACTATATCAAAATCTGCGCACCGTAAATTTAGTTACACAGAGTTTCACAGAGAAGCACAGAGAACCACAGAGTTATTATTTATCTTTCTGTGTGGTTTTGCTTTTAGGTATTTGGAATTTTAATTGGCCTGGTATTTGACTATTATAAGTTCATTTAACTATTTCTCTCTGTGAAACTCTGTGCTTCTCTGTGAAACTCTGTGTAATATTTTAGAATTGAACCAATTCTAATCCGGCGAGTACCCTGATTCGTTCAGGATTTTGTGGTAGTCATTCTCTTCCATCAAACCTTGCAGTTTGACTCCAGGATTTTTCTTCATGTAACTTTTCACGATCTGCCAGCCAAGCCAGACCCCTGTTCTTCCCGGAGATTTCTGACCGAACTGTGTCGTGAAAGGGGCCGGGTTGACAAACCGCACCAATTCCATACGATCTCCTGAAAAGAGCAGTTTCTTTTCAACCAGGAAGCTCCACATTTCAGTTTCATGCTCCTTGCACCAGTTCAGTTGCTCTTCCGAGAAACCTATTTTCAAAAAGTCGGGTCCATCAGGGATCATTGCATCCAGAAAATAGAGCAGCTTTCCCTGATAAATCATTGAAGAAACGAGATTTTCTGTATTGCCTTTGTATTCAAATTGTTGCGAAGCCAAACCAAACATGCCGTCGTAAACTATGTTTTTTGGGTCCATATTTCGCCTTTTATACTCATAAACACCTAGTTGCCTGTAAAAAGGACAGTCGGCACCCAAATAATTGTCAATGCTGATGCCAAGTATTCCCGGCGTAGTAACAATTGATTGATTAAACCCTGAAATATAGGTACATATCTTAGGTACCGGTAATCCGGGATAATAATATCGGTAGTGTTTAAATGCCATTTCGAACTGAGAAGTCAGCGGTTTGAAATTGCTGAAGACAGAATCTGCTTTCAGTTTGGCCTTGCTGCTGTTCGGATCCTTTAAGAAAGTCAGCAGGTATCCGCCGTAGAGTGTATCCCTCGAATCACCGATGGCCAGAACCTCTTTGTTGTAAACGTCAAAAAATGGACGGTATTTTTTTTCAAGTTCGGGAATGGCCCGATGAATATTTTCAGGTGTTACAGTGAACAGATCCTGATCCAACCGAAGAATACGCAGGTTGGATTCAATATTGGAGATATTGATATTTAGAGGATTACGATGGCATGCAGATAAGATCAGCAGCAGAAGAAGGAAGACAACCGTTTTTTGTTTCAGGATCATAACTGAATATAAATTTGAAGAGGGAAAAAATCGTTTTACAAAATGCCCCTGATTCTAATTGTTTGCGGGTGTGAATTTATCTATTTTTGTCCGATCGGACTGCAAATTTAGATGCAGAACATAAATTTCATTCGAAAATTTCACTTAGCAAGAAGAGACAAATGAGGATTGCATTGGCTCAGTTGAATTACCACGTTGGAAATTTCCCGAAAAACAGTGAACGAATCATCTCTTCCATCGAACGGGCAAAGGCGGAGAATGCCGATCTGGTTATTTTCTCTGAACTATCGGTTTGCGGTTATTATCCGAATGATATGCTCGAAAGGCTCGAGTTCATCACCGAGGCGTTGGAAGCGATTGATAGGATTGCCGCACATTGTAACGGTATCGCCGCAGTTGTAGGCGGACCAAGTTTTAACCCCAGTCCCAAGGGGAAGATGCTTTACAATTCGGCTTTCTTTTTGCAGGACGGGAAAATCAGGAGCATTCATCACAAAACCTTGCTGCCTACATACGACGTTTTTGATGAATACCGGCATTTTGAATCCAACAAGGATTTTACTCTGGTCGAATACAAGGGCCAGAAACTGGCCATCACCATTTGCGAGGATCTCTGGTTCAATCAGAAAGTAATGAACGCTTTCGGAAGGGAGAATTTGTATGAGACCTCTCCCATGGAGGAATATTGCAGGCAGAATCCTGATCTCGTGATCAATCTTTCCGCCTCGCCCTTCTCCTACCACCAGGAAAAGCTAAGAAAGGATATACTGCTCGAAGATGCTAAAAAATACAGGGTGCCTATCATTTATGTCAATCAGGTCGGAGCGCAGACAGAACTCATTTTCGATGGTGGTTCACTGATGGTGGATCATCATGGAAAGGTGGTCAAAGAGTTGGCCTATTTCAGGGAGGATTTTGCCATTGTGGATACTTTGGATCAACAGCTTTGTGAACTGCAACCTCTTACTGAAACAAACGAAAAGATCTATCAGGCGCTTGTTTTAGGCATTTCGGACTATTTCAGAAAATCAGGTTTTCAAAAAGCGACCCTGGGACTTTCGGGAGGTATCGATTCGGCGCTTACACTCGTATTGGCTGTTAGCGCTTTGGGATCCGAAAATGTGAAAGTACTGCTGATGCCTTCACAATATTCATCCGACCATTCTGTGAATGATGCAGTTGCGCTTGCTGAATGTTTGGGTGTGGCCTACGAAACAGTGTCGATCCACGGGATTGCAGAATCATTTGATGAGGCTTTGGCGCCCCTTTTCCATGGATTGTCCCATGATCTGACGGAAGAAAATATCCAGGCGCGGATCAGGGGAAGTCTGCTGATGGCCTTTACCAATAAGTTCGGGTACATTCTCCTCAATACTTCCAACAAGAGTGAAGCAGCAGTCGGTTATGGTACCCTCTATGGCGACATGAACGGAGGTTTATCGGTGCTTGGCGATTTGTACAAAACTGAAGTGTACAGTTTGTCTCAATACATTAATAGAAATAAAGAAATTATACCTTTAAATACGATTCTGAAACCACCTTCTGCCGAATTGCGACCCGGACAGAAAGACTCTGATTCACTACCCGAATATGAATTGCTGGATGCCATCCTTTACGAATACATCGACCAGGCAAGAAGTGTGCAGGATCTGATTGATTCCGGTTTTGATGAGGCAGTAGTCAGAAAGGTAGTGTCTCTTGTAAACCGGAATGAGTACAAACGTTTCCAGGCGCCACCTACGTTAAGGGTCTCATCCAAGGCATTCGGATTCGGTCGAAAAATGCCGATTGTTGCAAGGTACCCGCTGTAAAAAGAGGGGGAGACTTGGACGACTGGGACGAGTGGACGATTAGGACCACGAATGTGAAAGTTGGGAAATTTGAAAATGTGGAAATGTGGGCCAAATCAAAGTTAAATTTAGACGGATAACTACTGGCAATTGATCCTTTCTCCAATTCTGTCCTGACTTTCTTCATTTGTATTATAAGTTGTTAATCACTAATACCATTCGTGTTCATTCGTGTAATTCGTGGTTTTCATTTGTGTAATTTGTGGTTTTAATTTGTGGTTGATGGTCGCTCATCCAAAATGTTCAGAACCGTTTTAAACCTTTTGTACTTTCTGATATCAAAGCCTCTGCTTGTTCATCATGGTAATCAGATTAATCATATAATTCATAGTCATCAGGGGTAATATTTTGATTTTGGACTAATATTCCCTATTTTTGAGATGTTTTATAACATTTTTCAGAATAATGTCCGATATTTTTGGTTTTGAAAGTCAGTTCAGAGGGGAGAATTGTATATTCAATTTGCTTACTCCCGAAGAGATGTCGATCCTCAAGGCAAACAGTTCCATCTCGCATTTCCGCAAAAATGATTATATCTTCATGGAAGGTGATGCCCCTATAGGAATGCAGTACCTCTGTGAGGGGAAAGTGAAGTTGATTAAAGAGGGAATAAGCGGTAGGGAGCAGATAATCAGGATGTTCACTGAAAACGGGTTGATTAGTTACCGTTCCCTCATTGCAGGAGAACCCCATAACGGAACAGCTATTGCCATCGAAGATTCCGAGATCTTAACCATTCCACCCGATATTCTGTACAATGTGTTGTTGAAAAACAACAATTTTGCCTTGGGTCTCCTAAAAGACCTTGCACGCGAACTTGGTCATTCCAATCATAGAACGGTCAGCCTGACTCAAAAACATATTCGTGGAAGACTGGCCGAATCCATCTTGTTTTTAAAGGAAAAATACGGTTTCGAAAATGATGGTCAGACACTGAAGGTTTACCTTTCCCGCGAAGACCTGGCCAGTCTCTCCAACATGACAGCCTCCAATGCCATCCGCACCCTCTCAACATTTGCCGGCGAGAAAATCATTTCCATGGATGGTCGTAAGATCAGGATTACAGATCTTGCCAAGTTGGAGAAGATTAGCAAGCAAGGGTAAATCAATTACAAATTACAAATTACAAATTACAAATTACGGATTACAAATTAAAAATTGAGGGAGGATTCACTTTTCCACTGCCTTCTATACGACAATACCAATTGTTAAATTGATCCCATAATTTTTAATCTGTAATTTTTAATTTGTAATTCATTCCTCAAAATAGATCCGCTTCACCCTTTGCCCTACAGTAGTGAGCACCTCGTAAGGGATCGTACCCATCCATTCAGCCACTTTGGTTACAGGCTGACCTTCGCCAAAGAGGATAACTGAATCATCTTCGCTGCAATCAATGTCCGTCACATCTACCATGCACATATCCATGCAAACAGAGCCGACAACAGGGGCCGCATTTCCATTAATCAGGACTTTCCCTACGCCATTCCCAAGCCTTCTGCTGTAACCGTCGGCATATCCTATTGGGATTACAGCGATCCTGGTAAGATGTTCTGCCCTGAAATTTCTGCCGTACCCTACAGTATCTCCTGGCCCGATTATTTTGATCTGCGAGATGGTTGATTTCAGGGTGGCAACATTTCTTAGCTGTTCAGACTGATTGGTGCTGGCTCCGTACAACCCGATTCCAAGCCTCACCATATCAAGCTGCATTTCGGGGAAACGCTCGATGCCTGCTGAATTGAGGATATGCAGCAGGATTTTATAATCAAATCCGTCTGTAATAATCCGGCACAGTTGCATGAAAAATTCAAATTGCTTGTGCGTAAAACCATCGTTGGCGGGATCCTCACTTACGGCAAGATGGGTGAATACAGAGCGAACATACATGGTATTTCTTTCCCTGATAAAGGCAGTCACTTCTGCAATCTCAGCCGCTGAATCAAATCCGAGCCGCTTCATTCCGGTATCAAGTTTGATATGAACCGGGAAATTGGTAACCGCACTTTTCCTCAAGGCCTCATCAAAACTGCGCAACAGGGAAAAACGATAGATATTTGGTTCCAGACGGTTCTCAATGATCGTACTGAAACTATGTTCCTCAGGGTTCATCACCACGATCGGCAGGTCAATTCCCGCATTGCGCAATTCAATTCCTTCGTCTGCAATGGCAACGGCAAGATAGTCTACCCTGCGAAACTGGAGGACTCTGGCCACTTCAACAGAACCGGTTCCATAGGAGAATGCTTTGACCATAGCCATCAGCTTTGTGGAAGGGCTGATTTGCTGACGGTAATGATTGAGGTTATGAACCATCGCGCCCAGGTCGATCTCCATAACCGTCTGATGTTTTTTCTCTTGCAAAAGCGAGGAGATCCGGTCGAACCTGAAACTTCTTGCCCCCTTGAGAAGGATAAGTTCATTTCGGAAGTCAGTTTCGCGGAACTGAAGCAGGAATGCTTCCGTGTCGGGGAAGAAACGCTTTTCAGGTGCGCTAAAAAGATCGTGGTAACGGCTTATTTCCTTTCCGATACCGATCAGACAACTGATATTGCGCAATCTGATGTATTCGGATACTTCCCGGTATAATATTTCAGGATTTTTCCCGGATTGGAGAATATCTGACAGGATGAGGGTACTTTTAAGTTTGCTTGCATCGTTCTGCTTTTCGAAGAAATCAAGTGCATTGATCAATGAGGCGGTATCAGAATTGTAACTGTCGTCGATGACGGAACACCCGTTGAGACCCTTTTTGATTTCAAGCCGCATCGAAACCGTAGAAAGATGCAGGAAATGCTCTCCGAGACTGCATGGAATGAAACCAGTGGCAAGTAGGTAGGCCCAGCAATGGACAGCGTTTTCAACATGCGCAGCATCAGTAAAAGGTATCGTAAGCGATATGATTTGTCCGTTGAAGAGGGCTTTGATCTCTGTCGACTGACCAATGCTTTCGCTTGCGAGTAACTGCAAATCAGACTCTTCCTTGGCCGACCAGCGAAAAAATCGTGGATGGTGGTTAAAAGTGGCTCCCGCCAGCGCCTCATTGATTGGCTCAAAATCCTGGCAATAGACGATCAGGCTGCAATTCAGGAAAAGTTTGATTTTTTCTTTGACGAGTTCCTCCACAGAGGAAAAATTCTCAAGATGGGCATTCCCCAGGTGGGTAAAAATGCCGTGATCCGGATGCAGGATTTCCTCCAGTTTAGTCATTTCTCCGGGTCTGGATATTCCTGCCTCGAAGAGCGCCAGGTCAAAACTGTCGTCCATCAGCCAGACAGAGAGCGGATTGCCAATTTGCGAATTGTAACTTCTCGGACTTCTTACCACACGAAACTTCGTGCCCAGTATTTCGCCAAGCCACTCTTTTACCTGTGTCTTGCCGTTGCTGCCTGTAATGGCCGTAATCGGATAGCTGAACCTTCTTCTATGATAGGCAGCCAGTTGCTGCAGGGCTTCCAGCGTATTTTCAACGACGATGTATGAAACTGGAGTAACCGCATCCTCTTTTACCGGCAGCTTTTCTACTACAAATGCGCTGACTTCCTTGTTTCGCGCATCTGTAATATAATGGTGTCCGTCGTTCCTTTCGTTTTTTAGGGCAAAAAAGAGCGTTTCCCTTCCGGAGAGGATGGTACGGCTGTCGAAAGAGAGGTAACGTATCCGAAGATCGGCGGTAGTTCCATACTGAATCAATCGCCCATGGACCAGGGCAGAGATTTCGGTAAGGTCGTAGGCAGTCATGTTTTTTGGTGGATTACCCGAAAGCACTCGCGACAAAGCGGTTCATACGTATCTTTTTCTCCAAGTATCACAAGTTTTTCTGCGTCAGACAGCCTGTGACTGAAATGTGCGATGTGACCGCAGCGCATACAAACTGCATGAACCTTTGTCACAAACTCTGCACAAGCCATCAATCCCGGAACGGGGCCAAATGGTTCTCCCCGGAAATCCATGTCAAGTCCGGCAACTATGACCCGAATTCCCATGTTTGCAAGTTGATTGCACACTTCTACCAGGTTTTCGTCGAAGAACTGGGCCTCATCTATGCCTATTACATCTATATTTCCGGATAGCAACAAGATCGTCGAAGAGTTGTCAATGGCCGTTGACCTGATTGAATTTTCATTGTGGGATACCACCTCAGTGGTGGAATAGCGCGTATCGATAGCGGGTTTGAAGATTTCGACGCGCTGTTTGGCAATTTCTGCCCGTCTCAGCCGGCGGATAAGTTCTTCCGTCTTTCCTGAAAACATAGATCCGACGATGACTTCTATGCATCCACGCTTGCGACCATTATTTAAATTGCTCTCGATAAACATAGTTCAAAAATAGTTTTTTTCTGCTTCTTTCAAACATGATTTAGAGTGCCTGCTGAGGTTAAATTTGTATTTTTACCGAAAATAAATGAAAAATGAAAAGTGAAAAATGCGGTAACTCCCTTTTTCACTTTATGGGCCGTTATAAAAGCATCACCCGATCCTGATTTTTCATTTTTCATTTTTCATTTTTCATTTTTTCAGATGGATAAAAAAATATGGCTGAAAGTGATCAAGGACGAACTGACCCTGCTTGACGAACTGGCTACCGGAATGATAGGCGACATTTCCCTTTCCAGGGAAGAAGTTGAATTGGCAATCACACGGTCTAAAATTGTCGTGCAGGAGTTCGAAATGCTCCTGAACCAATTCTCTTCCCGGGAAAATGCAATCAATGTCCCTCATGCGTCCGTTAAAGATGAACTCCCCGAGTCCCCAAGTCTCCCAGTCTCCGAGTCCCCCGTTCTCCCCGTCCACGAGTCTCCCAGTCCTGACATTGAAGCTCCGTCTCTCGGTCTCTCGGTCACTCCGTCCCCAGTTCATGAAGAAATCCCCTCATCTCCGGGTCTCTCCGTCTCTCCGTCCCCTAGTCTCCCTGTCCCCGAGTCTCCCAGTCCTGATGTTGCCCTTTCACCCCCTCGCCCCCTCGCTCCCTCATCTCCGGGTCCCTCCGTCTCCTGGTCTCCTGGTCTAATCCCAGAGGCGCTAATTGAAAAGGTTTCAGAGTCCCCCCTTCGACAAGCTCAGGGACCGGGTAGTCTTTTGGATATGGACCCTTCGACCCTTCGACAAGCTCAGGGGAGTCCAGGCTCAGGGAGCATCGGAGTTGCATTCGCCCCCTCGCTCGCTCGCCCCCTCGCTCCCGCTTCTTTACCTCAGGACGACCGGACGGAGTACACACAATATTTTAAAATAGAGCCGCTGAAGAGCCTCAAAGAAGGTCTCAGCCTGAACGACAGGTATCTTTTCCAGCGTGAGCTATTCAACAACGACAAATCGAGTCTGGATGAAACCATCGCTACCCTTGACAGGCTCGACAACATCAAGGAAGCTGTCGATTACCTGAAAGCTAATTTCAAATGGAACAAAAGCGAAGCAGCGGATAAGTTTGTGACATTGATCAAACGGAGGTTCTCCGAAACAAAAGGATAAAGGCTCTAAAGAAGGATAAAGGAAAAAGGCTAAAGGATAAAGTGAGGATCGCCAATATCTATATTTTCCGCAAACCTGTATCCCGTAACCCACAACCTGCCCTACGGAAGGCTCAGGGAAATTACACAATCCGTAATTCGCAACAACGAAGGCAAAAGGTTAAAATGCCAAAGTAAAGAAACGCTTCAATCTGAATTTTCTCGTAACTTGTAACCCGTAACCCGTAACATTCTTGAACCATGGGCAAACTCTACCTCGTACCAACCCCGATCGGCAACCTTGAAGACATTACGCTCAGGGCCATAAGAATTTTAAAGGAGGTTGACATGATACTTGCCGAAGATACCCGTACCTCCTCTTTTTTGCTGAGACATTATGAAATTGCCACAAAACTTTCCTCCCACCACAAGTTCAATGAACACAAAACCGTGGAAAGGATAGCAGACCAGATTTTGGGTGGCGATACAATTGCACTTATTTCTGATGCGGGTACTCCCTCCATTTCAGACCCGGGTTTCCTGCTGGTGCGCACCTGTCTCGAGAAAGGAGTTGAGGTTGAATGCCTTCCCGGTGCGACGGCATTTGTCCCTGCCCTGGTTAATTCAGGATTTCCAAGTGATCGCTTTTGTTTCGAAGGTTTCCTTCCGCAGAAAAAGGGCAGGCAGAAAAAATTAACAGAGTTGATGGAAGAAACGAGGACCATGATCTTTTACGAATCACCCTATCGGTTGGTCAAGGCGCTGGAACAATTTCAGGAATGCTTTGGGGCAGAAAGGAAGGTTTCAGTATCCCGCGAACTCACCAAGTTGTTTGAAGAAAATTTTCGGGGAACCGTCGCAGAGGCGCTTGCACATTTCAAGGCGAAAACGGTGAAGGGTGAAATTGTATTAGTGCTTCAAGGGAAGCAGGATGGGGAAATTACAAATTACAAATTACAAATTGAAGATTTGGAGAACGATGATGATTGATTGTAATCCGAAAAGCACGAACAATTTTTAATCTGTAATTTTTAATCTGTAATTCTTTTTTAATGAAATATTCCCATCTCTTCTTTGACCTTGACAATACCCTCTGGGATTTTAATGCCAATTCGTACGTTGCCCTGCGTGATGCCTTGAAAAACATGGAACTTTTGGACAAGGTAGGCGACTATGACAGTTTTTTTTCCATTTACCAGGAAGTGAATGACAGGCTCTGGGCACTCTACCGTGAAAATAAAATGACAAAAAATGTACTTCGGGGACTGAGGTTTGAAGAAACGCTTGAGCTGAACCATACGCCGATGCCAGGTATAGGTGATGCAATGAATGAAGTCTATCTGACTGAAATGCCCAAACAGCTTAAACTGGTGCCGGGTGCCAGGGTTGTACTCGATTACCTTCACCATAAATACAGGATGGCCATTATCACCAATGGTTTTCGCGAAGTTCAGGTCGACAAGCTTTCCCAGTCGGGACTTCAGAAATATTTTGACAAGCTGTTTATCTCGGAAGATGTGGGCGCCCAGAAGCCTCACAAACTGATATTTGAGCATGCGATAAAATCCATGAACGCACCGAAAAGAAAGAGTTTGATGATTGGTGATTCCTGGGAGGCAGATATAGTTGGCGCCATGCAATTCGGTATGGACCAGGTCTATTATTGTCCTGAACCGGGTAAAATGCCGCCTTCCGGCGAAACCTTGCAGAATGAATCAAGGAAAACTTCAACCACGGTGATAACACATTTGGAGCAACTGCTGGAAATACTTTGAATGGACAGGGAGACAATGTGAGGGGGAGAGAGGCGAACGCAACTCCGGAGAATAGCCGTTATTCGGAGATATTTAGGCAGACACAGGCGACAGGAACCCAGTCCATAAACAAATGGCATTCAGAACGTGTATTTTGGGACAAGACGGTTTTACAGGATTTTGAGAATACCGTAGGGTAGAGACGTTGCATGCAACGTCTCTACTGGATTTCTTATTACCATCTATTAATTTGTCCTCCGTTTGGCAAGGTGTAATGTCAATTTCCATTTCAAACACTTTTCTACCAGGATTGCCAAATAAAATAAGGTTTTCGCATTTGAGAAGTTGAATTTTGTGAATCCCCAAAGTCAGGTCTATCCATCTCTCCGTTTGTTTGTCCCAAAAAATAAATTTTAGTAACGGCACGTAGATCATTTTATAATAAATTGAAAATATTGAGAACATACCCCCTTGAAATTCGGTATTTGTCTTTAAAATATGCAAAAATCCTGATCATACCCCTATGAAATGTGTCTTGTGATAATTATATTTAATTTAATGCTAATTTGTATTGATTCCCGACAATTTTTTGAACTATAAAAGGATGGGGTTTAATATTCAGATTTACAATATCATAGATTTTGACAAAAGTGAAAGCTTGGAAAATTCATGACTTTTGTCATGTTAAATCGTTAGAATTCAACAAAAAGAAACATTTAATGCTATTGCATGAATGTTTTCTTTAAATATATTTGCATCGGATAACAATTTTTAACACATTTGTCGTTTAAGGTTAAGATTTCTTTGAATACAAGAGGTTCACGCTTTAAAACGGCTTTGTTGGCTTGGTTCTTTGTCTGATTTCATTTTTTTGACTGAACCTCAAAAACTGGCAGTAAATTTTGTTTTATCTAACATATCACTGTTTATTTTGTTTAACGCTAAAAATTTGTCTATGAGAAAAATTTCGCTGTTGCTTGTATTCCTGGGCTTTTTAGGATTACAAGTTGTCTTCGCACAAACCCGTCAAATAACGGGTGTTGTGACTTCCGGCGATGACGGCACTTCCATACCGGGGGTATCGGTCGTTGTGAAAGGATCAACGCTTGGGACCATTACCGACATGGAAGGTAAGTTTACCCTTAAGGTACCGCAGGGCGCAAAAGCTCTTACGGTTTCTTTCGTCGGTATGGCTTCAACTGAAGTGGCGCTGACTTCCTCAAGCAATTACAAGGTAGTTCTGCAAGCTGAGACCGTAAGTGTCGACGAAGTTATCGTAACTGCCATGGGTATTAAGAGAAAACCCAAAGAAA
The DNA here is from genome assembly GCA_903902325.1 of uncultured Bacteroidia bacterium. Classification (GTDB taxonomy): domain Bacteria; phylum Bacteroidota; class Bacteroidia; order Bacteroidales; family Prolixibacteraceae; genus CAINVV01. Next base: position 16,920 of record CAIUUO010000235.1, on the reverse strand, counting down.
TGGGTGTTGCCACTGCAAAAGTTGACAATCAGGAACTTACCTCTGCTGGCGCTTCCAACGTAATGAACGGTATGGCTGCGAAGGTTTCAGGTTTGCAAATCAATACTATCAACAACGGTGTAAATCCTGATACCAAGATCACCCTCCGCGGTAACCGCCACTTCCTGGCGACCAACCAGGCACTGGTCGTTTTGGACGGAGTACCTGTAAGTGCAACTTATCTGAACTCCATCAACCCGAACGACATCGCTGATGTCAATATTTTGAAAGGCGCATCAGCTGCAGCCCTTTACGGTAATGACGCTTCGAACGGTGTAATGATCGTTACCACCAAAAAAGGTGACAAAGGTAAACTGACTGTCAAAATCAGTAACATCACTACCTTCGAAACGATCTCCTATTTGCCGAACCTGCAAACCCGCTTCGGTGGTGGTTCAAGCGAAACAACCAGCAATTCTGATCCGAACTATACTTTCTTTGTTGGAGACGGAAGGAATACAGACCCTCATACTTCCTATGAGAACCAGACTTTCGGTCCTGAATTCAACGGACAGATGGTAATCCTCGGAGGTAAACTGGTGGATGGTTCTTACCAGATGATTCCTTACAGCGCAGTGCCAAATCAGAAGAAAAACTTCTTCAATACAGGCATTACCACGCAGAATGACATTTCTGTATCGGGTGGTGACGATAAAGGTCACTTCTACCTTTCTGCACAGGATGTGAAAAGTACAGGAACAATCCCAGATGATACCAACAGAAGGACAGGAGCCCGTATGGCTGCCGGTCGCAAATACGGTATTTTCAGTGCTGAATATTCACTTAGCTTCACCCGTACCAAAACCAGCACATCAGGTGGCGATATGAATCAGCAACGTGGCGTTTACTGGAATGTTCTGAATACACCTCCTGAAGTACCAATCACAGCGTACAAGGACATCGTAAACAATCCTTTTGCAACCCTTGATGGTTATTTCAATGCGTATTATCCGAACCCTTACTGGCAGATCAAACATGCGCGCAACAATACGATGCGCAATGATGTGCTGGGATCTGTAAATCTTTCCCTGAAACCCACTAAATGGCTGGAGTTGAGTAATCGTTCCGGTATCGTTTACAACGGGACCAATTACCACAACTACAGGGATGAAGCCATTTACAATGATTATTCCAAATCGGATCCATGGAGCCAGGGTCACATGGGTACCTCTTCTCCTTACAAGGCGTGGTCAAGCGACCAGATGAGCAATACCATTATTCTGACCAATGACTTCCTGATTACGGCCGACAAGAAATTCAATGATTTTACCGTGAAAGGCATTTTGGGTAACTCAATATACTCCAACCAGAATGAATATATTTACGATGCTGCCGACGGAGGACTTGTGATTCCAGGATTGTACAACATCAGCAACAGGATTGGTAATCCTACACTTACCCAGAATTCAAACAAACGCACCTCTATAGGTGTCTTTGGTGATGCTACTCTTGGATTCAAGGATTATGCATTCTTGCACCTCTCCGGCCGTAATGACTGGGACTCCAGGTTGGTCAAAGCAAACCGCTCTTTCTTCTATCCCGCGATAGACGTCAGTTTGGTGCTTTCTCAAATGTTCCCTTCCCTCATTGACAACAAGGTACTCTCCTTCGCAAAACTCCGCGGAGGCTGGTCAAAAACGGGTCAGGTATCTTTGAGCAACTGGTACGGAACATTGCCCTCCTACTCTACTGCAGCAGGCTTCCCATATGGTTCCAATGCGGGATTCTCCTTAAGTACAACCCTCAGCAACCCGCTTCTGAAACCAGAGACCACCAAAGAGGTGGAGATAGGAATGGAATTGAGTTTCCTGAAGAACAAGATGCATCTTGAAGCCAACGTGTACCAGTCCAAAACTTTTGACCAGACGATTCCTGCCAGTCTTTCCGCTTCTTCCGGTTACTACAGCGCCTTGATCAATGCCGGTGAAATGGACAACAAGGGTTTGGAACTTGACCTCAAATTGACTCCGCTTGTTAACTTTGGCCAGGTAACCTGGAATGCTTCAGTAGCTTATTCTTACATGACATCGGAAGTTATCTCCATATTACCGGGGACATTGAACGAACTGGGAGTTAGTGACGGAACCAACACCAGCGCATCCTATGCGATTGTTGGACAGCAGTTTCCTGCCATCAAAGTTACTGATGTAATCAGGGATCCCAACGGTAATATCGTAGTTGACAAAGTCACTGGTCTTCCAAGCGCAGCAACTGCCTTGGTAAATGCCGGACACGGTAACCCGAACCATATTCTGGGTATCTCATCCGATTTGAACTACAAAGGTTTCCGTCTTTCTGCCACAGCAGAATACAGGGGTGGTAACGTAATCGTGAACGCCGTTGGTAATGCACTCGACTTTACAGGTGTTTCAGAGCACTCTGCCATGAACGGACGTCAGTCATTCATTATCCCCGGATCAGTGATCGAAACATCACCGGGCGTTTATACCCCGAACACCACTGCTTTGGTTGCAAACACCGGAAGAGCATTCTGGGTTAATTCAGCCTATCACACAACGAACAGAGGTTATACCACCAGCGCCGCTTTCTGGAAACTAAGAGAGGTTGCCCTGACCTATGATGTTCCTGTGAAGAAACTGTTTGGAGGCAATGCCATCCAGGCTGCCCAGATCGCACTTTTGGGAAGGAATCTGCTGATGCTTCGTCCAAAGGCCAACATCTACACAGACCCTGAGTTCAACAACTCTGCCACTACCAGTAATGCCGTTGGTTATACCACAGAAGACCAGACCCCTCCAACAAGAGTCTATGGTTTTAGTGTAAAACTTACTTTCTAACATTAAAATGAAAATGAATATGAATAAGAAAATATTAACACTGTTAGTTTCGCTGGTGCTCTTTGGTAGTTCCTGTTCTGATTTTCTGAATGTCAACGAGAAAAATCCGAACAATGCCTCCGCGGTTCCACCCAAACTTTTGCTGCCTGCTGCGCTAAATAACGTGGCCGCTAACATGAACACACCCGGTAATGTTGAATTTGCTTACCTGTGGCACGGTTTGTGGTCTATCAGTTCAGGTTACAGTCAACCCTCGAACCTTGTTCAATACAATATGTTGAACAGCAGTTATCAGGCAATCTATAACAACAGTTACATCTATGGTCAGAATATCGACGAGATCGTGAAAGGTGCGACTGATCCGCTGGATTGTTATTACCTGGCCGCTGCCATGATCCTGCAGGCATATCAGTTTCAAAATCTGGTTGATATATGGGGAGATGTTCCCTATACAGAGGCTTTCAAAACAAGTCAAGGTATCCTGAAACCCAAATTTGACAAGCAACAGGCTATCTATGAGGATCTGATTCTAAAATTGGATGCCGCCATCAAACTGATCCTGAATGCTCCTGCCAATGCAAACGCAGTAACTGGAAGCAGTGACATCATGTTTGGGGGTAATATGACTAAGTGGGCAAAATTTGCCAATACCATCAAACTGAGAATGCTGGTTCACCAGTCAGGTATGACGGGTCGCGATACCTATATCAAGACTGCGCTTGCTACTACTTCTTCGGTTGGTTTCCTTGGTGCCGGCGAAGGCGCTTTGGTCAACCCGGGATATGTTGAATCAACAGGTCAAATGAACCCTTTCTACAATAGGTACTACTCTGCTGCAGGAACAGCAAATGCGGATGGTATCAGTTACCATAATGCCGGAAGGGACGCATGCGATTTCATGAACGCTAACGCAGATCCTCGTATTGGTCGTTTCTTCAACGCATACAGCGGAACCCTTTTCGCAGGAAACTTCCTTGGACAGGCCGCTCCGCCGCTTACCGCTGCCAATACTTCCAAACTGGGATTCCTCAAGGGTGACCCGGGGTACATGATTGGTACCTTCAATAAATCCGCACCCCTTTTGACTGACTTCGAAAGTTTGTTCGTTCAGGCTGAAGCTACAGAAAGAGGCTATATCACGGGTTCGACAGGAAAAGCATTGTACAATTCTGCCATGACCCAGTCATTCGTTTACATGGGTTTAACTACTGCTGCCGCTGCTGCTTACGTTATATCTGACAAATCGAATGTAAACTACGATCTGGCTTCCAACAAGATCAACCTGATCCTGAACCAGAAATGGGTGTCGCTGAATGGTGTTGCTCCGATTGAAATCTGGACCGACTACAGAAGGTCAGGTCAGCCTACCTTCCTGCATTTCAGTGAAGATCCCGCCAAGTTGAATGCCACGCCACCCGTTCGCCTGCTTATTCCGCAAAGGGAGATCGACTACAACAATGACAATGCTGTTGCTGTTGGTAAAATCAATGCCTTTACATCCAAGATATTCTGGCAGAACCGCTAGTAATCGATTGTTTAAAAATTTAAAAAAATAAGTATGAAAAACAAAATATTTTTTGCTCTTACCTTTCTGGCCGGCACCTTGCTTTTGAATTCCTGCCTGAAAGACAATATGAGTGATTATTGGCCTGATGCCTTGGCCGGTAAAGTGTATGCCACTATACCTGCGAATACCGTGCAGTCGCTGGCATTAAAACCGGTGGCTGGTGAGGTTCCCTTTACATTTTTGGTCAACATCGCCACGGATGCACTTCCTACGGAAGACATCACTGTCACCTTTGCCAAGGATGATGCAGCAGTAACTGCCTACAACGCCAGTTCCGGAAAGAGTTACAAGCCTTTCCCGACCATGTCGATGACTACCACTTCCATCGTTATCAAGGCGGGCACCAGGAATGGTTACGCTTCGGGTAAAGTATGGGGTGCAGAGACTTTGAATGCCTGCGATAATTTCATGGGAGCGATCAGCATTACATCCGCCAAAACGGCCTCAGGCGCTGATATTACCATTGGAGGCAACATGAAGTCCTATTTGCTGGCATTGCCTATTTCCAACCCTTACGCTGCAGACTATCACACAGTCGGATATCGTATTCGTCCCGGCAATGCGACAGAACCTGTGGATGCAACCCAAACTTTCAGTACCCAGGATTGTAAAACAGTCCGCAAAACCGGTTTTGGTAACTACGGCGCTTATGATGTAACGATTGAGGTAACAACCAATACAGTAGTTGTCGGCGGAGTAACCTGCTACAAGGTGATCGCAACTCCGATCGATCCAACAACAGGTAACTCTGTTGGCGGTATGTTTGATGTATGGACTGGTGATGCTACGCTGAAACCTGCTGATCTCACGATCAATTACTACAATCCTGTGAAGAAGCTGTTCGTTTTGAACTGCTATTACATCAGTTCTGCCGGTAATCGTATCATGTATGAAGTCAATACGCGGTTATAATCATATTTGATGAATTATATTAATTGTTAATAACAATAAGAAATATGAAAAGAAAAATTTTTATAGCTGCGATGCTGCCTGTTTTATTCGGCCTGTTTGCATTGCAAAGTTGTACAAAGGATGGGGGCTCTTTTACGATCTACAATGCCTTCACTGCGGCTTCAGTTACAGCGCCGCTGAACGGAGCTACGGTTAAGATTACAGGTACAACTGTAGCCTTGACCTGGACTTCCACCAACAAGGACGGTGTTGCCCCCACAGCTGATGTCTATTTTGGAACCGATCCAAAACCCGTACTCTATCAGGCGAATGTCAAGGCACTTACACTTACTGTACCAGTTACTGTTGGTGCGACCTATTACTGGCATGTTACCATGAAAGATGCTAACGGTGTGATGACCTATGGTCCAACCTGGAGTTTCACTATTTATGATCCTATTAGTATTCTTGTAGGTACCTATACTGTTGACGAACCTGCCGAAGGATGGTCTTACGTGATCACAACCCTGAAGGGTGGGGCTACTGCCCTGACTGTCGGAACAGGAAAATCATCTGTAACTGCTGGTGCAGCTGATGGCTGGTGGGCATCCTGGGTTGCCACTTTTACCATTGATTTTACAGCCAATACCTATACGATGCCAAGAACCAATTTTGGCGGAGGTTATGAAGGCCAGGAATCAGGAACGATTAATACTACAACCGGTCAAATGATTGGAAATTACACGGTTTGGTCAAACGGTAAAGTTGCAGAAACCGGCAAGCATACGTATACCAAAAAGTAATTCTGATACCATAAACTGACAGTATTTGTCAGTAATATTTAAAAAGGAGCTTTCCGCAAGGGGGCTCCTTTTTTGCTTTTTATATTGAAGGAGACTTGGATCGATATGGAACGATAAGCAACAGATTGCTTCTCCGCCATCAGGCGGATCGCAATGACGGTGCTATTATCAACATTTACTGTTCAAAGTAGCGCTAGTCAGAATCCCACGTTCATTAGAACCACCGTCATTGGTAGGAGGTACGACGATGCAAACTATTGATATATAGTTAAATATATAAAATGCCGAATTCTATTTTTGGTAAAATTCAATCGTCGCACAATGAGTTAATGACAGAAAATTAAAATCTGTCATTGGTAGGAGGTACGACGAAGCAATCTGTTGGTATTGAGAAAATTTTAGCAGATTTTCAGTGTTGAATTGATGAAAATTGCAGGTCTTATATGATAATTCGTGATAAAACAGAGAATATTGATACTTGTTTGTTAATTATTTGGACGAAAAAGGGACAATTTGGATTATCACATATATTTACATATAAGGTTAAAAATTAACAATTTTTGACATATCTGAACCAGGAAGATGCTTCCAATGAATTTTTTACTAATCAAGTTTTAATTTTAAAAAAAGTCTATGAAAAAACTTACGCTGTTACTTGCTTTCCTCCTTTTTGCCGGAATGCAGGTTATCTTAGCCCAGACCAGGGATGTGACCGGTACGGTTTCATCCTCTGATGATGGGGCAACGATTCCCGGTGCTTCTGTCGTAGTCAAAGGGACTACGGTAGGAACTATTACTGACATGGAAGGCCGTTTTACACTTAAAGCACCTGTTGGTGCTAAAAGTCTGGTCGTTTCTTTCGTCGGTTTCACCTCCCAGGAGATTGCTCTTACGGGAGCGAAAGAATACAAGATTTCCTTGAAATCCGAACAGGTTTCAGTAGACGAGGTGGTAGTCGTAGGTTACGGAACGCAAAAAAAGCGTGAAGTTACGGGAGCCATCTCTCAAGTAAAAGGTGATGCAATGGCCAACCTGGCCACACCTAGTTTCGAATCCCAGTTGGCAGGTCGTTCGGCAGGGGTACAGGTTACCTCCACATCCGGGGTACTCGGAGAAGCTCCCCGTATCAGGATAAGGGGTATCGGATCACTTTCCCAAGGTACGTATCCGCTGGTTGTCGTCGATGGAATGCCAATCGTTACTGGGGATGTCGGTGGTGATGCCGGAGCAAATGCCATGGGAGACATCAACCCTGCAGACATCGAATCCGTTGAAATTTTGAAGGACGGATCGGCTACTGCAATCTATGGATCCAGGGCAGCCAATGGTGTAATCCTCATCACTACCAAAAAAGGGATGAAAGGGAAAGCCAGTGTTTCTTATAACGACTATTTTGGGGTAGCCTCGCCAGTAAATCTTTTCGATTTGCTGCAAACACCCGACTTCATTACGATTTCCAACGAGAAGAGGTCGAATCGCGGGCAATCTGCTATTGCGGTAGGTTCCGATATCAATACCGACTGGCAAAAAGCAGTTTTGCGGACCAATGCTTTCCAGCAGGACCACAACCTTTCAGTCTCTGGTGCTAATGATGCTTCAAAATATTATTTATCTGCCGGATACACTAAAATGGACGGAGTATCCAGGCCAAACAACATGACCCGTTACACCATGCGTGCCAATGTGGACCATAAAGTATACAAATGGTTAACGGTAGGTTTGAATTCATCAATTTCAAGAACCATGACCTATGGTATGAATACCGGTACCAACTCACTTTCAGGCAATATTTTCTCAGCTATTCGCCAGTTACCGAATACTGCAGTTTTCGATGCCGCTGACCCTACCGGATACAACATCGATGATATCAACCCGGCCGTCGTTGGCCGTGGCCAAAACCTGCAATCGATTGATGACAACCTGCCAAACATCCGCTATACATTAGATACAAACGTTCAAAGTTCCAAAATCACCGGAATTCTGGCCAGCGCCTATGCAATGTTTACCTTTGCCAAGGATTTTACTTTTAAGACCCAGGTGGGTGCTGACTCAAAGGGAACTGAAGGTTTCCTTTACTGGAATCCATACCATGGAGATGGCAGGGGCTCAAACGGTTATGTCACAAATGACTTTACCAGCTACCTGAGATGGAACTGGCAGAACGTGCTGACCTATACCAAAACCATTGCTGAAATGCATAACCTGAACGTCAACCTGGTAAATGAGTTCCAGCAACAGACCTACAATTATTTTTATGGAGCAGGAAGTAACATTTCCGACTCATTTTTCAGTCACAACCTGATCAGCGGTTCCTACGGGACACAAAGTTCAGGTGGTTCTATGTCACAAAATGGATTTAATTCTCTCGCAGGAAGGTTGAACTACAACTACGGGGGTAAATATTTTATCCAGGCATCTGTTCGCCGCGATGGTATCTCCTCTCTTCCGGTAGCCAACCGTTATGGTGTATTCCCGGGCGCTTCCGTGGGATGGACCGTTTCCAAGGAATCATTTATGGCGAACGTAAAAGCTGTTACTGACCTGAAGGTTCGTGCATCCTATGCCGAAGTGGGTAATGTCAACATTGGCAACTATCCTTACCTTGGACTTTACGGCAGCTATAAATATGCGGATAACAACGGTATCGCATTTGCACAAATCGGCAATGACCAGTTGAAGTGGGAAAGAAGCAAGAAAACAGATATTGGTTTGGATGTCGCTTTTGTTGACAACAAGTACAAAGTCACTTTCGACTATTTCAACAACAATATGGACAATCAGATTCTGAATGCTCCGACACCTCCTTCCTTTGGTATTCCCGGAAACACAATTGCCAAGAATATCGGCGCCTTGAAAAATTCGGGTTACGAGTTTTCAGCAGAAGCTTTGGTGATCAGTAAGAAAGATTTCAGACTGACGATTGATGGAAACCTGTCATTGATCCAAAATAAGGTGCTTACTTTGGTTGACCATCAGGACATCATCAACACTTACACCATTATTCGTGAAGGTGAAGCATACAATACATTATTTGGTTATGATTACAGGGGTGTGAACGCGGCAAACGGAAATCCTATTTACGCCAAAGCAGACGGATCACTTGTTCAGGGCAATATTGCCACATCATCCTACCAGGTATATGATCCTGCCAATCCTGGTAACGCAACTCCTGCAGCTTCTTCTCTGGTATCCGCCGACCGTAAGTTGTTGGGGTCCACTCTTCCATCCTACTTCGGATCTTTTGGAGTGAAAGGGAATTACAAGAATTTCGATTTTGGTTTGATGTTCCGTTACAGTGGCGGAAACAAAGTGATGAATCGTACTAGAATGGATCTGCTGAACCAAAAATTCCAGAACAACAGTACCGAAATCCTCGGACGCTGGCAGAGTGCTGCCAATCCAGGTGATGGATGGACTCCTAAATTGTGGTATGCAGGGGATACATTTGTCAACCTGACAGACCAGGCCAGTACCCGATGGATCGAAAGCGGAAACTTCCTGAAAATGCAAAATCTGGTGATTGGCTATACCTTGCCAAAATCAATTTTAACCCGCGCAGGAATACAGAATTTGAGAATCTTTGTCCAGGGGCAGGATCTGCTCATGTTCACAAAGTACAAAGGTATCGACCCGGAAATGGAAGTCGGTGGTGTAGATTACAATGGTACTCCCAAGCAACGGGTAATTACCTTTGGTCTTAACTTCAAATTATAATTCCTAAATATTCTACAACATGAAAAATATATTCAAATTAAGACTGAAATCAAGCAAGCTGGTCTATATTCCGGTCCTTGTTTTCCTAATGGTGTTCTCTTCCTGTGAAAAGAACATCGATCTCCAGCCTTTCAACCAGGTTTCTGAGACGGCGGCATTCCAAACTCCTGCACTGGTTGCACTTTCTGTGACGGGTATGTACGAAGCTGCCCAGATAGGTTACTATGCCAATCCGGTCACTCCTGCGTACAGGGGATATCCATTCGGTGCAGCCTCCATTGAGCAATGTGACAACCGCGGTGAAGACGTAGTGAATACGGCCACTTTCTATCAGCTCACCTATACAGCCACTTACAATGTAACTTCTGCCAACAATGTGAATTACTGGAAAGACAGTTACCGTTTGCTCAACCGTTGCAACATCATTATTGACGGGGTTAAAACTGCGGCTGCCGCCAAGGTAATTACCGATGCCCAGGCAGCAATTTACGCAGGTGAAGCAAAGTTACTTAGAGCAATGACCTATCATGAATTATTGATCCATTTTGCCAGGCCTTACAAAGACACGCCTGCCGCGACGCATCTGGGCGTTCCTTATTTTGACAAGCCTTTTACAACACAGCAAGCGATTGCGGATGGTATGGCAACAGGCAGAAGTACTGTAGCCGATGTGTATAAAAACATCCTTGCCGACCTGGATTATGCAGAAGCCAACCTTCCTTTGAAAGCGGCCCTTTCGGGTAATTCAAAGATTACAAGGGCTACCAAAGGAGCAGCCGTTGCTGAGAAAACAAGGGTTTACCTCCACATGTGGAACATGGATAAAGTTATCGAGGAAGGAACAAAGTTTACCACAGGAACTCTTGCCGGAACCTATGCGCTTACTGCTGATCCATCCGGACCTTTCATGAGTCCTTACAGCAACAACGAATCCATTTTTGGAATGGAAAACTCGGCTACCCAGAACCCCGGCGTCAATGCTGCCCTTGCTGCCATGTACTCCCCAACTGCCATTGGTGGCCGTGGTCTTGTTACCATGAGTCCGATTATCTGGAGATTTCCGGCCTGGCTGCTTGATGACAAGCGGCGTACAGCCGGTAACATGATTACCATTTCATCCGGTATAGTTTATACCAATAAGTACAAGGATCCGGTCAACAAGACAGATCCATCTCCATTGATCCGTTATGCCGAAGTAATTATGAACATGGCCGAGGCTTATACCCGCAAGGGAGATGTAGTCAATGGTCTTGCTTACCTGAATATGGTTCGTAACCGTGCACTTGCAACACCAGCAACACAGGCCTATACGGCTTCTACCTTCGCAAGCAACGTAGCGCTGCTTGGTGCGATTCTTGATGAGCGTAGAATTGAATTTGTGATGGAAGGCCGCCGCTGGCCGGATATTACGAGATTGCAGCAAGATACATACTATCCTATCAATGGTATACCTGCAAAAATTGCAAACGGTACTCCTACTGCCGCCATGTTTACACTCGGAACTCCCTATACCGGAGCATTGGGAACTGTTGCAATTCCCTATTCCGATTATCGCTTCCTGTGGCCAATTCCTCAGGATGAAATCAATGCCAATCCAACCCTGGCCAAACAACAAAATCCAGGATGGTAATAAAATAAAAAAAGCCCGAGAGGGCTTTTTTTATGAGATATGAGATATGAGATATGAGATATGAGATATGAGATATGAGATATGAGATATGAGTTAATGCAGATTAGTGCGTTCTTACTTTATCCTTTTTACTTTATCCTTTATCCTTCTTTCTCAGAAAGGAGTATCGTCCGCAAAATTGGATCCGGGTCGGCCGAAGTTTGATTTTGCAGGTTCTGCGTCTATGTTGCTTGGTTCAGCATTCATTTTGGAGTGATACACACCTCCTGCCTTCGTGCTGTGCAGGTTACTGATTGAACTCTCATCAATGCTTGCTTCGAGGTCGCTGAAGCGGGCAAGGTGCGCCTTGAAGGAGAGATGGAACTCCCCGATTGCCCCGTTACGGTGCTTGGCCACGATGATCTCTGCGATTCCCTTGAGTGAGTTGCCGTCCTGGTCGTTCGTTATACCGTAATATTCGGGCCTGTGGATGAACATGACCATATCGGCATCCTGTTCGATAGCTCCCGATTCGCGCAAATCCGATAACTGCGGTCTTTTTCCTTCGCGCGATTCTACTGAACGGTTCAATTGCGAAAGGGCCACGATGGGCACATTGATCTCTTTGGCAATGGCTTTCAGGTTGCGGGAGATCATACTCACCTCCTGCTCGCGGTTTCCCCTGATATCGCCTCCTGCGGTCATCAATTGAAGGTAATCGACTACAACAATCCCAACGTTATACTGCATCTTCAACCTTCGGCATTTGGCCCTGAATTCGAAAATGGAGAGTGCCGGTGTGTCGTCGATAAACAAAGGCGCTTCTTCAAGGTTTTTCAACTTTCTGTTGAAAACCTCCCATTCCCAGTTCTCGAGTCTACCGCTTTTGATTTTATCGGATCCCAACTCTGTTTCGGCGGAGATCAAACGGTTCACCAATTGCAGGGAGGACATTTCGAGCGAAAAAACGGCAACGGGAACTTTATGGGTGGCTGCCATGTTTCGGGCCATGGTGAGGACAAACGCCGTTTTTCCCATGGCAGGCCTAGCTGCGATGATGATAAGGTCTGTCTTCTGCCATCCTCCCGTAATCTGATCCAGTTTTGTAAAACCGGATGGGATTCCACTCAGGCCGTCAGGCTTCTTGGAGTTGATCTCAATTTGTTCGACTGCCCTTTGAAGAAGTGGTTTGATGGGTTGTGATTCCTTGGTGATATTGCCTTCCGTCACCCTGAATAGCTCACGCTCGGCATAATCAATCAGATCATTCAATTCCATGGCATCCTCGTAGGATTTACTCTGAATCTCAGAAGAAATGAGGATCAATTCCCGCTGGATGTATTTTTGCGCGATGATACGTGCATGAAATTCAATATGGGCTGCCGAAGCAACCCTGCTGGTCAGTTGCGTGATATAGAGTGGTCCGCCTACCTCTTCCAGTTCGCCCGCATTTTTTAATGCCTGTGTAACTACAAGCAAATCGATCGGTTTTTCTTTGGCCGCCAGTTCCTTGATGATGTTGAATATCTTCCGGTGTTCCTCCTTGTAAAAGCTTTCAGGCCGGAGGATCGCCTGGACGGTATGGTAGGCATCCTTTTCAAGCATCAATGCGCCCAGAACCGCTTCCTCCACTTCAATTGCCTGGGGCGGGACTTTTCCATAATAGGCATTCAGTTGCTCAATGGTATTGCCGGGTTTGGTCTTGTTGCGGTAGTTGTTCTGTGATTCAGCCATAAAACGTTAAATATCAGATAAGTGATTTATTTCAGGTGCTTTTTCAAAGGTAATCAGGAGTTACCGAAATCCATAATTTTATCCTGCAAAAGAAGTAACACCATACTGATGCCTGATTCAGCAAATTGTTCTTCAAATGAATAGCGGGAAGGGCAGTTATGAACAGAAATGAACAAAGGCTATTAACCAAATGTGGATAAAAATTTTTTATTTACCACAAAGGTCACGAAGTACTAGACAAAGGTCACATAGTAAAGAATGAATAATTGACAATGATGTGTTAACCTCTGTTTTCACATTTTCACATGGTCGAATCGTCGAATCGTCACATCAACTCATCAGCGAATCATCAAATCGATTCCTGGATAATTTCAGTGAGCAGATTTGTCAGGTTTAATCCCGCAGCTTTGATCTGCTGAGGTATAAAGCTGGTAGCTGTCATCCCGGGTACCGTATTGATCTCCAGGAAGTAAAAAGTATTTTCTTTCAGGATGTAATCGACCCTTACGATTCCCTTGCAATTGCATAGATCGTAGATTTTAGAGGATAGATCCTGGATTTCGAGCGTCAGTTCTTCGCTGATTCTTGCTGGAGTGATTTCGTCGGCCATACCTGGCGTATATTTGGCTTCGTAATCAAAAAACTCATTTTTGGGAATTACCTCCGTAACCGGGAAAACAATTTTTTTGTGGCCAATCCTGACGACTCCGCAGGTAAACTCTTTCCCGTCGATAAACTGCTCAATCAATACTTCGGGACTCTCTTTCAGTGCCTTATCAATTGCTCCGGCAAGTTCATCCTCATTCTTGACCTTCGTTACACCAAAACTCGACCCTCCGGCACTGGGTTTCACGAACAGCGGCAGTGACAGTTGCCTGACTACTTCGGAAGGATTAATTATTTCACCCAGCATCACCCTGATCGATCGGGCCATTGTGATGCCGAAGGATTTCAGGTAATTGTTGCAGAAATTCTTGTTGAAAGTTAGTGCCGAAGACTGGACACCACAGGTGGAATAAGGAATTCCAAGCATTTCAAAATAACCCTGGAGATTTCCATCCTCTCCCGGAGTGCCATGAATCATGATGTAGGCATATTCAAGTTTGATAGTTTCACCATTGAGCTGGAACGAGAAATCGCTCCTGTCAACAGATGCTATCGTGTTTTCCTCCTCCAATATACTCCACTTGTTATCCCTGATGAATACCATCCAGGGGATAAATATTTTGCGGTCGATTGCGTTCAGGACATTGGCGCCGCTACGGATGGAGACTACATATTCGGATGAGTCACCTCCGGTTATTATTGCGATATTTTTCATAATGTGCTAATTTGCTAATGTGCTAATGTGCTAATTTGCTAATTTGCTAATGTGATAATTTGCTAATGTGATAATATGCTAATGTGCTAATATGCTAATGTGCTAATGACTGGTTCCATGATTATTTTGCTTTGTGACGGAAATAATAGCAGTCAGCAATTTTTGTATTTCATCAAGTTTTGGTAAAAGTGAATCATCAAATAGATAGGATGGTGATAACTTACAAAGTATCAACCAATATTTAGTTTCTTCTGCTTCTTTGGCTGCGATTTTCAATTTATGGATAAAATCAGCTTTGCTTTCACACGATTGTGCTTCACTAATATTGGCGCCAATCGAAGTACCTGATTTTAATAATTGTCTAGCAATTACAAATTTTTTCTGCTGTTCAAGTTGCTCTGTAAACGCAATGATTAATAAAGCAAACTCTAAACTCATTTCCAGAACAATATTTCGTTTTTCCATAAATTAGCACATTAGCAATTTGGCACATTAGCAAATTATTCGCGGTTCACCAGGTAATTCCGCCACTTTTCAATAACCGCTGCCATATCCTCCGGAAGTTCCGAATCAAAGATCATCTCCTCGTGGGTAACCGGATGGATAAACCCAAGGGTTTTTGCATGCAAAGCCTGGCGTGGGAGAATATCAAAGCAGTTTTCGACAAATTGCTTGTATTTGGTAAAAGTTGTGCCTTTCAGGATCTTGTTGCCACCATAAACCTCATCGTTGAAAAGCGGATGGCCGATCTCTTTCATGTGAACGCGGATTTGGTGTGTACGTCCTGTTTCCAGGACACACTCTACCAGATTAACATAACCAAGCCGCTCGAGTACGCGGTAATGGGTCACTGCCTGTTTTCCGTGATCCCCGTCAGGGTAAACTGTAAATACCTGCCTGTCGCGGGTGCTGCGGCCAATATTTCCTTCAATGGTTCCTGAATCTTTGGCTAAATTGCCCCAGACCAGCGCCACATATTCACGTTTGGTAGTTTTTCTGAAAAACTGCATGGCCAGGTTGAGTTTGGCATGTTCAGTCTTGGCCACCAGAAGCAACCCGGATGTATTCTTGTCAATCCTATGCACCAGTCCGGGTCTCGGATCATCTCCTCCGTACAAGGGGAGTCCCTGAAATCTGAATGCCAAAGCATTGACGAGTGTCCCGGAATAGTTCCCGTGTCCGGGATGCACAACCAACCCGGCAGGCTTGTTGACGACAAGCAGCTCCTCGTCTTCATAAACAACGTTGATGGGTATATCCTCTGCAATGATTTTGGTTTCCCTCCGGGGATAGTCCATTACAACGGTTATTTCGTCATTTGGCTTGACCCTGTAGTTGGATTTGACAGGTTTGCCATTCACAAGTATGCTTTCGGCATCGGCTGCCTGCTGTATGCGGTTGCGGGAGGTACCTAAAATGCGGTTGGAAAGGAATTTGTCGACCCGCATCAACCCCTGTCCGGGATCGGCTACAAACCTGTGATGTTCAAATTGTCCGGCTAATTCTTCAATCTCTTCGGATAAGTCGCTTTCGTCAAATAATTCTGAATCTTCCTGGCTCATGGTGTCGGATACCTTATTATTCCTTTCCTTTCAGGGATAGGACGAGGTTTACTGCACTGCCGGCAGGGACGAAAATTGTCGAATCGGCGATTGGGAATTGGGTGATCACTCTTGCAGCCATGGAGTCTTCCTTGTTGGCCACAGAGGCGTCAAAAACGACAGACCCTGTTGTTAACTGTTTCAGGTTACACATGATCAGAACTTCTGCAAGTGGCAGCCCCGTAAAATCTGGAACAACGGTCTCGTCTATCCCGCCACTACGCCCAACCACCAGGTCAATGGCAGAGCCGCTGTCGAGGCGAGAACCGGGAGAAACGGGAATACCTTTGTTTTTCTGTTCAAGTACCAGGTCGTTGAATTCGGAAGGACTGAACTCAATTTTGCCAAGGACGAAGCCTTTGGATTCCAGCAGGACTTTAGCCTGACGCAGTGAAATATCTGTTAATTTGGGAACTTCTTCCGTCCCCGGAATGGACGACACGAGTGTCAGATAGATCAGCCTTCCGGATTTGATTTTGTGGCCTGCTCCCGGATTTTGCATCAGAATGGTTCCGGGTTTTTTATCGGCCCTGTAGATTGAATCTTCCAGTTCGAACCTCAAATTCATCTTTTTAGCCGCTTGCCGGGCCTCGGACATGGTCATGCCAGAGAAATCAGGGATGGCAAGACTTTCTCCACGGTGTGTATAAAGTGAAAGAATCTGTATGGTAAGCCAAAGCAAAACAATGGTAAGCAAGAACGCGAACAATATATGTTTTCCAAAGGTTTTGCTTTTAATGAATTTCTTGAAGGCCATAAGCGAGCGACGAATGATTAATGTGTGTAAAATTATAATTTATTCCCGAGAAGAAAGTGCCTAAAGTATTTAAAGTGCCTAAAGTG
>CAIUUO010000234.1 GCA_903902325.1 uncultured Bacteroidia bacterium | reverse complement strand
GTCCTTTGTGGTTAAATTTTTTACCACAAAGGACTCAAAGGTTGACCCAAAAGAACACAAAGTAAAAATAGCATTATTGTACCTTAGTCTTCAGTCTTGTCCGCAAATTTGGGTTTCAGCACGGTAAGTTGAAGGATGATGGCCATCACCACAGGTATGGCCAGCAATGCCACATCATGCCCCAGGCTTCCGGCGTCTGTTGATTTGCCCAGAATAATCGTGATGACGGCGCCGCAGGAAATCCCCGCCATATTCATCAATCCGTACGCGGCAGCGCGATGGCGCGGAGATACAAACTGGCAAAGGATTGGCATGCTGTTGGTGTCAAACATCCCGAATCCAATTCCGAACAAAACCGCTCCTCCCATGACACCGAAATATCCTGTGCCATAACCAAGAAAGATCAATGCCGGAACCATCAAGGTCAAACCAATCACACCCGTATAAATCCTTCCTTTCAGATTTACTCGGATCCACCGGTCTGCCAATATTCCACCAAGGATAACGCTGATTAGAGAAGATCCCGCTATCGTGACGGTCGCCATCGGTCCTGCGTAAGCCATGTCAATCCCAAGCGTTTGGGAAAATAGCGTCGGCATCCAGCTTTTAACAGCCCACCCCGGGAAACTTGGAGCGGCAAAATAGAAGAGTATAACCCAGAAACTGATTGTACCGAACAGCATTCCCAGGCTATGCTTTACAGAATTCAGACCATCCCTGAATGTGGTTTTTTTCTGCACAAGAGCCAGAACCCTTTCGTCTTTCAGGAAAAACACAAGCACCAAACTGTAACAGATACCTATCAAACCGAAGAGATGAAAGGCCTGTTGCCAGGAATAGGAATGCGCCACAGTAGCGCCAAAACCTCCCAGTGCCTGACCGAGATAAAGTCCTGATAAATGAATTCCAACTGCCAGCGAACGTGTTGTTCCCCTGTGGTAATCCGCGATCAAAGCCAACCCTGCAGGAATGTACAATGCTTCGCTAATACCCATCAGTGCACGCAATGCGTAGAGTTGGTTGAAGCTTGTTGAATATCCCATGGCCATGGTTACGCCTGACCAGACTGCAAGACTGCCTACAATCAGCCATTTTCTGTTGACACGGTCTGCAATCAGGCCGGCCATCGGACTCATGAGGGCATAGATCCAAAGAAAAATAGCCATCAACCGCCCAAAATTTTCGGCTTTTTCGAGTTCGTGGATATCGCCCATCATCGCCACCTTCATCGTCGATAACATCTGGCGGTCCATGTAATTCAGGAGTGCAACCATCCAGAGGAGCGCTACCACTACCCATGGATAGACTTTCTTGTACTGTTCTTTAGTCATTCGTAGTTAATAGTTTATAGCGTTTGAAATGTCTATAATGTTTGAAATGTTCCGGGATATGAACTTTTCAAACCCTTCAAACATCTCAAACTATTTAAACCTGTTGTATGGATTCCAACGTTTTCCATATCTGGAACAAACCACGGGGAACATGGAAGCATCCCTTCCACTTTCCTCCTTTTAGCGTCAACAGCACTTCACCCCTTCTGTTCAGGTACCCGAACCACTCCCCATTTTCCGGATCTGGGAAATGGGACCAGGTGTAGTCGTGTACTTTTTCAAACCAATCGAGGCACTCCTTATTTCCTGTCAGGTTATATCCTTTAAGAAGGCTGATCAGCGTTTCAACATGCACCCACCAAAGCTTTTGGTCCCACTCCAGTTGTTGCGGGGGATAACCCTTGCAATCCAGGAAATAGTATATTCCGCCAAATTCCTTATCCCAACTGTATTGCAAAGTAAGCAAAATTATTTTTACAGCCTTTTGTGCCAACTCTGGTCTTTTCAACCTGACTGACAGATCCATAATGAACCACATGGCCTCTATTGCATGGCCCGGATTGAGCAAGCGGCCTTCAAAAGAGTCGGAAAAACTGCCATCCGGTTTTACATTTTCAAGGATCAGTCCAAGCTTTTCGTCGTAAAAGACTTCCATGACTTCATGAACACATTTTTCGATGGTTTCATTCACCTGATCTTCAGGCAAAAGGTGCTCTATTTCGAGTGAGAGGTTACAGAGAATCATCGGCAATGCAAAACTCTTTAGCGGACGGGTTCCGGATACGGTTTTATTGTATTTTCCCTTTGGATTGCTGCTTCGGGCAAGGATATTTTCGAAGGTGGTTTTCGCAATTTGGGCATACTTTTCGTTGCCGGTGGCAATGGAAAGTTGACCGAAGGCCATGGTGGCAAAGCAATCGGAAAAGATGTTGTATGCTTCCACCAACGGCTTACCTTCACGGTCCAGGGAGAAATACCAGGCTCCCTCGGGATTTCTGCCGTGCTTGATCATAAACCGGGCACCATGCTCTGCCATTTCAAGCCATTCAGGACGTTTTTCGACTTTGTTGTATAGTGTGGCAAACATCCAAACCTCCCGACCCTGCAACCAGATAAATTTATCGGTATCGAACACTTTCCCCTCCCTGTCGAGGCAGGTGAAATATCCGCCAAACTCTTTGTCCGGGGAGTTGGTCATCCAAAATGGTACCACATTGTTGAGGAGCTCATTCTTGTACTGTTCTGCCAGTCTTTTGAAATCTTTTTCCATCACTGATTTTTTTGATTTTCGGGTTTTTAGCTTTGTGATCCTTCGTGTTGCACTTTGCGACCTTCGTGGTAAAAAAGTTTAACCACTAAGGTCACAAAGTACAACACAAAGGACTCAAAGTTCTCTAAATTCAATTTTCCTTTATCTCCAACATTAAGACTTTGTCGGTTCTAACGCCGGGCCGAATTTCACCGGAAGGTATTACAAATTTCCCCTTCCATGAAAAGGCGACTGTCGTTGCGGGTGATTCAAAGGGTATCTCTCCTGATTCAGTCCATTTCCCCGGTAGGGTATTGTAGGATAATATCTGATTCGAGAAGCCGGGATGATTGGTCAGAAAGATATCTTTTTTCTTCAAAAGGCTATCTTTTTTGGTAGCATTCTGCTCAGCGGCAATTTCGTGGTTCATTCGTTCCGTCTGGTTGAAAAAGAAACCACGGTCGCCACCAAACAATATAATCTGGTTATTTCCGAAAGCAATACCCGTACCTGCAGACATTGGAACAGGTTTCCCTTCAAATGTAACATCTCCCGCTTTAATCCACTTCTGATTTGACGGTGAATATTTGTATACAGAGCTGAAAAATTCTGATAAATCGCCCTTTTTATTTCTTCCGCCAATCACATAAAAAGCTATTTCATGTCCGTCGTTTTGGGCTACAACCACCGCATGGGAAAGAGGCACAGGCAATTTAGGGAGCGTGTTCCATCCATTGTCGGGATGCGCGAGTGACAGTGAATAAAATCCATCGGTAGCTCCCTTTTTATCCAAACCACCAGCAACAAAGATTCGGTCACCCACAAGAGCAGCACCCGGCGAAGAAAGCTCATCCGGAAGATCAGGCAGGGAATCGATTCTCACTTTGCCATCCATGACAGTCAGGCACAAAACTGTCCTTACCGGACCCTGGTCGTTTTCTCCCCCAATGCTGATAACCATATCCTTGACAGTAACGCAGGCCGGATAAGCCATCGGGGCGGGTAAATTAACGGTGTTCTCCTTCCACGATAGTGAGCCGTCTACTTTTTCTTCCAACAGAAAGATGTCATCATGATAAGTCTTGATGCCACCCCTCCAAGGCAATCCGTTTTCAAAATTGGCACCACCTGCCACAATGACAAAGTCACCAATAGCTCCTGAAACAGGTCCGGCAAGTCCAAACTGTTTAACCATTCCGCTTCGTGGCGGGATAGGGGGACAAGGTTTCCAATCCATCATGATCTTAGAACTACAGCTCAAAAGGGAAATGAATAATACGACTGTCAATAACTTCCGAACTAACGGATTACAATTTGGAGAAAAGGTGTTCCATTTGAAGAGATCTGACATCTTCCGTAAATTTCTCATATTTTTCGTGGCTCATATTTTTTACAGGCAATCTGAACTGACCGCAATCAAACCCGATGTACTTCATGTATGCCTTTCCGGATGCAATGCCACCATGTTTACCCAACAGCATAATCATATCGATTGACTGTTGCTGAAGTTTGCGGGCCGTTGCAAAATCACCCCGATCAAAAGCCTCGATCATTTGCAGGTAGATCGGGGCTGCATAGTTGAAAGTGCTTCCAACTGCCGCTCTGGTTCCGAGTATCAGCGCAGAAAGCATATTCTCATCACGTCCCCACATCATGTCAAACTTCCCATCCAAGTAATGAGTGCAACTGAGGAAATCCATAAAATCCTCATGAGTATATTTGATCCCCGCAAGATTTGGAATGTAGGGAGCAGCCTCTTTCAGGAATTCAATCATGGGCACGAAGCAACCCGACAAAACAGGGATGTGATAGAAATAAACAGGCAGTTCTGGCACCTTTTCAGCCACTCTTGATACAAATTCCGCCAGTTGTTTGGCATTTGCCGGCTTAAAATAATAGGGTGCCAGGAGGGCAATCCCATAGACTCCCTGCTCCCGGGCATGGAGGGCATTTTCGATGCATTCAACATAGGAAGTGCCGCCAACCAGTGTGATCACCTTGACGGTTTTCTTCACTTTGGCCCTTTTGGTCCATTCCTCAACGATTCTCATCTTTTCATTTTGGGAGAGTGAGACTCCTTCACCGGTGGAACCATTGATAAAAGCTCCGACCACCTTGTTCTTTTCCAGAAAATCATAGTAGCCTTCAATGCGATCGTACATGACATCACCGGATGCACTCATCGGTGCAAAAGGAGCTGCAATCAAGCCTTCAAATCGATTCATGTGGTATTACTTTTAATTGTTGATTAAATATTTGAATGTAGACAACGGAAGATTGGATTCATTCACCAGGTTTCCCCTTGTAAAAGGTTTCCAGCCATAACGGATGGCACCTGGATCCAATCCTTTTGTATCTGCAATTATTGTATTTCCTGATATTTTTACCTGCACGGTACTGAATAATCCATCTGTCCCAGCCACTTCAATTTCTCCCGGTGATGCTCCATCAGAAGTCTTCATCTCTTTTGCGTGGATAAAGGTGAGGATCAGCCTGTCTTTCTGTTTCTCAACGCTTGCCAATTCCGGACTCAGGGGATTTGTAGCTTCACCGTACAAATCATGAAGCGCCAGATAGGCAAAACGCAATCCGACCTCCTTTTTCCGGATAGGGTGCACATTCAGGGAGTCGCCCAAATCGGATGTCACCACCATGGCTGCGAATGGAACGGTTTTGGCCATTCTGCGTTGCGCATCCCGGAAAATCTCCCAGCCGGGACGCTGAATGGAGGATAGCTGGGCATAAAAAAACGGCAGTTCCGGATTGTGCCAGAAAGTTCTCCAATCCTTTATCAATTCCGGGAAAACCACCTCATAGTATTCCGCATTGTGCGCATTCGATTCACCCTGGTAATAGATGACTCCCTTCACTGGAAAACCGACAAAAGCTGAAATTCCGGAATCAAAAATATAGGAAGGCATGAAGGGGTGTTTATGCACGGAATCAGGTCGCAACGATAGGTTCTTCTGCGCACGCTGCGTGCACCAATCCATCACCAAATCGTTGTTGAACCAGTCTGACAATATATTTGACAACCGTGGATTAGAACTGACAGTGTTGTGATCGATAAAGGACTCGGCAGGCGCCCCGCCCACAGTAACCTGGATCAAACCAACCGGGACATGAAGTTTCTGCCTTAATTCCTTTCCGAAATAGTACGCGATGGCAGAGAACCCGGCTGCTTCAGCCGGACTGCTTTTTTGCCAGGATCCTTCAAAAAAACGATAGTTGTCAACTTTATTTAATGTGGATTTATCCCAGGAGATGTCTGATGTTTCAGCTATTGCGCGATAATTCATCAGACGAAGATGGCTGTCTGAGGCTTTTTCGGCTTCTTCCCTGCCCTTTTCCGATTGATCCAATCTGAACTGCATGTTTGATTGTCCGGAGCAAAACCAGACCTCACCCACCAGAATATCTTTCCAGTCGACCTCAGTCTTCCCGTTAACTGAAATCCTTAGCGGATAGGGTCCTCCTGCCGCAATTTTCGGCAGGACCAATTTCCAATGGCCATCGATGCCTGTTTTCCCCTGAATGGTTTTGCTCCCGAACTCAACCTTGATCAAATCATTTATACCTGCTTCACCTGGTAGCTCAACAAGTTTGTTTTGCTGCAGGACCATGTGTTCGCTGAAGGCAGGCGCCAGTTTGAATTCACCTGATCCAAGCTGGGGATTCGTCGAATATCTTAGTCCCTCCAATTCCTTCACAGCACCATTCACCTTCAGCACAGGAACAAATGTGAACATCCACTTCCACGACTTTCCATTTTGCGGGATCTTCAACAAAACTGTGTTCCATCCTTTTTGGAGAAATATCTTCGAAGGTTCGCGGCAGGAAAAGTTCTCATCTTCAAACGGAATATCTTCAGTTTTTACACCCAGTCCGGGATGTTTCCATACCGGCGGAGCTACGAGTTTCCCATTCAACCAGACTTTCGGAATGGTGGTATGCCACTCGCTTTGCTCCGGCAGGGGTCCTCCCCTGCGCCCTCCTGAACGCGACCAGTCGTGGAACCCAATCCAGCAGCCAACTTCCTGGTCTTTTGGTGACCAGATATTTGTAGCAGCATAAACGGTTCCGGTTTTTTCGGTGAACCAGGATGGATACCCAAAGAAATGCCTGATGTGTATGGTTCCGCCAATTGCCGGACCATTCCAACTGAAAGATTGACCATCAACAAAATAATTTTTTTGAATCGAATTTTCAACCGGGAACGACGCCTTCGCATTACCCTTGTTGTCAAACGGTCCGATCAGGCTCCATTCGATTTCTGACTGCCTGACATACGGAAAAGGTTTTCCCTTAAAAAAGAGATCCCTGTGACGGATCATGCGTGCTTCAAACTCCTGAAATTGTTGATACAACGGATTTTCAGGGGACGGAAATCTGGCAAGGTATTTTTCACCAAAATCAACTGTTTGTCCTTTCCAGGATGTCTCGCTGTAAGTCAGTAATCCCGGATAAACCGGATTCTGGGATAAGATATCGGAAGCTTGTTTGACATTGTTGTCATTCCAGCAACAAAGTATCCCACCCAGCGCCAGTGAATCGCCATGCGCCTTGTTGCAGATCCTGTCGAAGTACAACTGGGCAACACCGGCAAGCGGATCCAAATGATTGAGGTAATTGAGCCGTGAATCAAGGTATCTGTGACCCTCCTTAGGCTTCCCTGCAGCCGACCAGAGTTGAGTGATTGATGTCTGGCCATTCTCAATTTGTTGTCCAGGACTCCAGACAATGACTTCCCGGCCATGAAATCTGACTCGTTCGACGAGCGCAGCAAGCAGGCCGGGAGCCGGTCTTTCGTGCTTAGCCCAAACCTCATCTGTTCCAAGATGCAGGTAAGGCATTTTCTCCTTTGGCACCAGGCTGCACAATTCATCGATCAGATCCAACAGAATTGGCTGCACCCTTGGATCACTCATGGAATCCAGGGCAAATGCCTTTCGAAATGCTTCGCAGTGTCCCGGAATATCGAATTCAGGAATCACTGTAATAAATTTGCCTCCGCAATAATTGACAAAATCAACAAAATCTTCCTGTGAATAGTATTTTCCCGGCCAACGGCTCATTGAATTTGCTGACCTGAGTTGCGGATATTTTTTGCTTTCTAGGCGCCAACCGGGATTATCCGTGAGGTGGAAGTGAAACAGGTTGTACTTGTAAGACGCCATGACATCGATCTGTTCCTTCAGCAACGGCAACGGCATAAAATTCCTACCGGCGTCCTGCATGAATCCACGGATTTTAAATGCAGGCCAGTCAGTAATGGAACATCCCGACAAATATTTCACGCCGTTTTCCGCAAAAGTCAGTTGCCTGATGGTTTGAAGCCCACGAAAGAGACCTTCGGGAGCTATTGCAGTGAGCACTGCAGAATCTGCAATAATTGTCAAGGTATAGGCTTCACCTGTATTCATTGGTACATTCGGAAGTTTCGCGGAGATTCGTTGAATAAGGCCGCCGGAATTGCCTGTCAGCCTAAATTTCTGGCCATTCCATTCTATCTTCTGTGGCAGGGGAATCAACGCTGGAATTTTCTCAAGCCCTTTCCCAAGCATCACATTTACATCCAAAAAAAGACAAAGCAACACAAGAATCTTAGCGATTCCATTGTGAAAAACATATTTGCTTTGTCTAAGATTCATGCTACTATTTGTTGATGTTTCCCAATAAATCAGCTACATGTATTTTCTGGAAATAGAGGCTTTTCGTTCCTTCATAGAGAATTCCCAGTGTGTTTTCGTCCACCATGGTCAGACATGAATAGCCAAACGAATTGTCGCTGTTCAACTCAACCTGGTAGGCCAAAGGCCACGTAATACCCTGATCAAGGCTTGCCTTAATGGTCATGTGCGCCCGTGAACTTTTATCGTTGGGGTTGGAAAAGAAGAGTACATCTTTGCTTACACCTGCAACCATTACTTTGGCTGAGATGATGCTGGCCTGACAATTGGACTCGGGCAAGGCAGAATTGGAGGATGAATGGACCGTCCAGGTCTTGCCCAGATCGCTGGTAACAGCCACCGCACGGCCGTTGTTGTCGCCTTTTTCAGTTTTGTTTCGGTCGTCGCGCATATTGAGCATCAGACTTCCGTCAGAGAGTTGAACCACCTGTGATTCAGTAGTATTTGACTTGGCGCCTGTCCCGACAGCCCAGGTTTTCCCATGGTCCTTGCTATAAATGATGGTCGAAAACGGAACCTTCTGATCATCCTTGAACTGTGCAGGAAAGACCAGTGTGCCGTCTTTCATGGTAATCCCTTTGCCAGGTCCCTGGAAGAACAGGTTCCACGCGGGGTTTTTGCATTGTTCTGTGATGTCGATCGGCTGTGACCAGGTCACACCATCATCCTCACTTTTAACCAAAATAAACTGACCCGTCTCTTCCGGTTTCAATCCGGGTTTTGAGCCATACCAGGCCGTTTGTCCTGGCAAGCCGTTCACCCATAATCCCGCGACCCAGATGGTATTTGTTGTCTGATCGACCAAAACGGATGGGTCACCAACTCCATTCTGGTTTTGAGGCAAACCGTTGTAGGTTCCCATATCGATCACAGTTTTCATTGGCTCCCAGGTTTGGCCTCCATTTGTACTGCGGCTCATGCCCACATCGATATCTCCCTGAAGATCTCCACCCCCACTATAGCGGATGTCATAGACAGCAATAAGCGTGCCCATTTTGGTGGTCGCCAATCCTGGAATTCTATAAGTATCAACTTGGTCCTGTCCGGCAGCACGCAGGTTCAAGGCAGGACGGCAAGAGAATTTCGACTGGGGAGTAACCGTCAAAGTCTGCTGGTTGCTGAAAGTGAGTTCAAGCTGTTGGAATTCAAAACCCTGTTCCAGACGGGCAACTTCACTGGCATTAAAATTAAGTGTAAAGAAATTTACTCCATCCGCCAGTAAGGCAGACCCCTGTATTTCAGTTGAACTGCCAATTTTAAGTACAGAACCAAAAAGCGGATTTTGCGGATCCTTACCAACGACTGAAACAGCAGCGAGACATTGCGTCTCACTTTCTCCCGTGAACAATATTTTTACCTTTTTAAGATAGACCTTTTCAGTTCCGGTGTCGTAATTCCTGATCTTCAAATCATACAATACATTCTCAACTGATCCCGTGAACATCGGAATTCGCCGTGGAACAAAATCAACCCCAATAATTTTGGAATTTTCCACGCCGACAGGAGTACTTTTCGTACACTGCGCGGAGGCGAACATAAGAATTATCAATACAAATACTATTCTCATCCTAATTGCATTATTTTTTTGAAAGCAACGTTGTCTGAACAGGCAAAAATGAAGGTCCAGGATATTGGCTAGAATTATTATTCAATAATAACAATCCTACCTGAATTAATTACTTTTTTGAAAGAAAAGAGGCCATCGAGACAGCCTCTTTTCACAAATCACACTATGAATTATTGCTAAGCTCTAATTAATATCCTGTGGTCTGAACCAATTTCGGATCGCTGCTTAAGGTATTGACATCAACAGGAATCTGCAATTTATAGGCTTCAGTTGCTGCCAAAGCCGGTGCAGTTCTGCCGTACAGAACAGAAGGAGCATTGGAGAATACGAGGGATTGACCACTTGCATCCTGCATCCTGACAAGGTCGAACCAGCGTTTGTTTTCGAAGACGAATTCCCTGTCGCGCTCTGCCAGAATGGCCAGTTCGTTGGCTGCAAAGCTCTGGTTGGTATAGACAGGATAAGCTGCTCCATACGCGCGCTGACGAATGGCATTGATGTATTGTGACGGGTCGCCGCCTTTCTTGTTGGTTACTTCTGCAAGCATCAGCAAGACATCTGCATAACGGTAGACCGGAATATCGTCCGCATACACCCTGACGCCCGATGAGTTAACGGTACCCAGTAATTTACGAAGTATGGTTCCGTTGACTGTAAGATTGCCGCTTTTGTCCTTGTAATAGAAATCAAGGAAAGTTGCATCCCGGCGGGTATCATTGGCTGCAAACGCCTGCCAGAAAGGAAAATCATACTCATTTCGCTGCAATCCCAGGGTGGACTTGATTACCAGGGTATCACCCATCAGTCTGCCTGTTTTGGTGTAGGCATTCGTCAGGAAGGTTACGTCATACAGAAACTGGCTAACATTGTTGGAAGCCTCCGGATCAAGAAATCTCATTGCATAAATGATCTCGCTGTTTCCTTTGTTGGCATAGGCAAAAGTATTTTTGAAACTTGCCTGCAAGGAGAACAACCCAGAGTTTTTCACAAGGTTCAACTCTGTTTCAG
The DNA here is from genome assembly GCA_903902325.1 of uncultured Bacteroidia bacterium. Classification (GTDB taxonomy): domain Bacteria; phylum Bacteroidota; class Bacteroidia; order Bacteroidales; family Prolixibacteraceae; genus CAINVV01. The sequence goes on along the minus strand of CAIUUO010000234.1, from coordinate 16,459 downwards.
CTGTTGTGATATCACCTGCTGCCGGCGACTGATCGCCTGTTGTAACCTTGGCTGACCAAAGATAGATTTCAGCCTTGAGCATCTCGGTCGCATAGATTGACCAGACTGATTTGGCATCAGTCATCGTGTTGTTGGTACCGAAAAGGGTCTCCGATTTATTGATATCGGTCTTGATGAAATCCAGTGTAGCTTTTGGTGTTGCCCTTTCTGCGTAAAGTGCCGAAGCGGATGATTCGCCATTCATAACTTTTGGCTCTGTAATGAGTGGAACGCCACCCCAGGTTCGGTACAGCCAGAAATAATAGAAAGCACGGATTCCATAAAGCTGTCCGAGATAGTAGTCGTGGCTTGCCTTTGAAAGGAAAGTACATCCTGTTTCAATTTGAGTGATGGCCTGATTGACATTCAATATGCTGCCATACATATTAGCCCAGCTTGAAATACCAGGCTTGTCCTTGGTAAATCCCTGGTCAATGAAGGGACTGACATAATTCATACTGACACTGGTGGTAGATACACCTGTACCATATTTGAGGGTGCCGCCCCTGGCTTCTCCCATCAGCCAGAAATTAACGTTCTGATCCCTGATCTGTTTGTGAACACCATAAATAAAGCCTTTTACCTGCGCTTCGTTGTTCCAGAAGTTGTTGCTTCCGTACCAGTCTTCAGGAGCCAGATCCATCTTGGTGCATGCGGATACCAGGAAGATTAAAGCCGCTGCGAATGAATAGTATTTAAATTTTTTCATGATCATACCTGTTTTATTGTTTGTATGCATTTGTTGCCTGATCAGAATTTAATGTTAAGTCCCATGATCATCGTAATGGGCAAACTGTATCCGCCATTTACACCCGCGGTTGAAGATACCTCAGGTGAATAAAGCTTGGAACCTGTCAGATAACCGAGATTTTGACCGGATAGCGTGACATCGGCACTTTTTAAACCAGTAACTTTCAAAATTGATTTTGGAAGTGCGTAGGTCAAAGAGATTTCCCTGAATGCAAGGTAGCTGGCTTCGTAACAGAACATGCTGCTCTGACGTGCATAATTGCGCTTGTTGGTCTGGTCGGCCCAGTTGTATTTAGGGAAAGATGCGCCGGTATTGGTAGTTGTCCAGGTATCCTTAACCTGTGATACTCCATTGAAAGAACCTTGCATGTCGCCCATGAACCAGGGAAGGATTGTGTCGTATTGATAGAATCCAAGTGCATAGTCACCCCTGAAGTAGAAAGTGAAGTTCTTCCAGGTGAGTGTTGTGTTCAACCCGCCAAACCATTTGGGATCTGTATTTCCGATCTTGACCATGTCCTTGTTGTCGATGACACCGTCGCCATTCACATCCTGCCAGATCACATCACCAGCCTGGATTGGAAAGCCAACAGATTTCTGGGCATCCGTCATGGTAGCCCAAAGATCCGGACCGAACAATGGTTTACCGGTACTTCCGTTGTTACCTGTAGTAATATCCTTCAGGCTGCCTGCAAGAGCCTTGACCTGTGCATCATCCTTGTAAATACCCAAAGCCTTGAAGGCATAAAGGTCGTTTGGACGTTGTCCTTCCTGGTATCCGCCAACCCAAATCAATGCTTTTGATGCAGGGTCATATACCTGGAAAGCGTTTTGCCTGTTGTTTTCCAAACCATTGGAAGGCAACTTCATGATGGTGTTGATGTTGTAGGTGGCGTTAAGTGCAATGCTCCACTTCCAGTCTTTGTCATTCAATACCTTGAAGTTTAAGTCCATCTCAATACCTCGGTTTCTCATCTGACCATTATTTGACATGATGGAGGAGATTCCGGAAGAGGAAGGAAGCGGAATGTTTGCAAACTTGTCTTCCGTGATACGGTTATAAAATGAGAAGGCTGCATTGATCTTGTTTTGCAGGAATCCCAGGTCAGTTCCGATTTCTACTGTTTTTGAACGCTCCCACCTCAGGTTCGGCGTAGCAATTGCACCAATACTGTATCCAACTTGGTTGGCATATAGGTTTGTTGAATAGGAACCCTGAACTCCATATGCCGACAGACCCGAAACATTCCCGTTCAAACCGTAGCTTGCACGAAGCTTGGCGAATGACAAAATATCCTGGACGGGTTTGAAGAATTCTTCCTTGGAAATAACCCAACCTGCAGATAAACCCGGGAAGAAACCATACCGGTTGTCGCCCAAAAGTTTGGAGTATCCGTCCTGACGGGCTGTGATAGCCAACAGGTATTTGTCTTTGTAGTCATAGTTCACACGTCCGAAAAAGGATAGAATCCGTTCGCGGGTGTGGTATGAATCGATGGTGCGAAGTCCTTCCTTGGTGGAGGTAAGTTGCAAATCCGCAAAATCATCTGTAGGTGCTCCCTGACCGGCAGCTGAAAGACCCTTGTTGTAGGCATCGTAGAATTCAGTTCCTATCAAGGCTCCAATGTTGTGATCCTTGGCGATCGTTTTGTTGTAGCTGAGGATGGCATTGTAGGTCTGGCGCAACGTGCGGTCATACGATGCCGAAGAACTTCTTGTCGTGACCCAAGTGGCTGCACCATTTAGGTAATCCTTGTTGAAAGCCTCATAATAACCCATGTCGTACATCCAGGTTGCATTGATTTTCAAATTCAACTCCTTGGTAATGTCGAATTTAAAAGATTGTCCAATGGTAAATTTGTCTGTATTGTTGGTTCTCTGGAATTTATCAATGGTAACAAGTGGGTTTCCGTCACCGCCTCCTCGACCTAAGACGAGTTCCCCATTCGGATTGTATTCGCGCTGCGTAGGAGGGGCGCTCAACATTCTTGCAAAGTAGTTGGCTTCGCCAACCTGTGGCTGGTCGTACCATTGCGCATCATTGAAGAGGAAGGAAGTACTGGATGTCAGCCAATCCCGTATTTTGTAATCTCCGTTAAAGGTGAAATTGATTCGCTGGTACCAGGTTTTCACTGGAAGTCCCTGCTGGTTGTAATAGCCCAGACCCACATAATAATTCCCTTTGTCATTTCCGCCGGTAGCCGATATATTATAATCCTGGGTTAATGCCGGGTTATTAAATGCCGTTTTCGCACGAATAAATTCAGAATAAATGATGTCATCCCCGTAAACAGGATCTTTCATAGTTTTCCAGCCATTGTTCAGCAAGAATTTCAGGTTGTCAGCCATGATCATTGGACTCCAGATAGCCCGGCCATCCTTGTTGCCATCCAGCGCAACAGTTGGATTGGCAGGGTCAAAATAGAGGTTACCTGTTCCATATGGCTGAGTTGTTTTCAGGTTGGTCATCACGGTAGAGCCTGTCCAGGTTCCGTCAGACTTCTGGTAGATATTTGAACCGTTCTGAACAGCGATTCTTCCCCAATACAAATAATCCTCTGCATTCAGGAATTTATAGGGTTCATGCAGGTAGTTCAAACCTTCCCTCATTTTTACACTTATCTCAGAGATGCCGGCTTTTCCGCGCTTGGTAGTGATCAGCACAACACCGTTGTTTGCACGAGCACCATACAATGCTGTTGCACCCGCATCTTTCAGAATGTCCATCGTCTCGATGTCTTCCGGATTAATGTCACTCAAACTGGCCCTGACCTGTCCATCTACCATAATTAAAGGGGAGCCTGATCCGTCCAGATTGGTGCCACCGCGTAAAACCAGTGTCGGCGTTGCACCGGGATTACCGGAAGACTGGGTTACTTTCAAGCCGGAAACCGCGCCTGAAAGCGCCTGACCCGGATTAGAGTGCACACCGCCCTTCAAGGTCTCATCCTTGACTGAAGAAATTGAGTTGGTTACCTTGGCACGTTTTTGGGTACCACCATAACCGGTAATAACTACTTCATCAAGTGCCTGGGTTGAACTTGACATGGCTATCGAGTAGTTGTCTGAAGGTCCAAGTTTGATGATTTGGGTTGAATATCCAACCATGGAAACCACAAGTTCTGTGGACCCGGCAGGTACAACCAGCGAAAAATTCCCGTTCACGTCTGTTATAGTACCAATTGTAGTGCCCCTGACCACAACATTCACTCCGGGAGCCGTAGATTTGTCTCCCGCATCAGTGACAGTACCCTTCACTGTGCGCTGAGCCATGGCTAAGCTGAATGACAGAAAAAATGCCAATCCCAGCAAATAGAGCTTTTGTGCAATAATTCTACTCATAACATTTGTTTTAGTAATTTGTTTATCTATATTTGTTGTCTTATGTATGACATAATGCGACAAATATAAAACAGACTTTTGGATTTTCAAAATATTTATTAACTTTTTTTAATAAATTCGCAAAATATGATTTCTGAAGATTTAAATACTGGCATACCTCTTATTGATACAAGAAGCCTTGTGGATAAGGTAGAATTTTACCTGATTGACCTTTTTATCAGGAAGAAATTGAATCCGGGTGATTCGATCCCGAAGGAAGTGGAACTGGCAAGCATGCTCAAGGTCAGCCGGACAGTAATCCGCGAAACATTGAACCGGCTGAAAACAATGGGACTCATCGAATCGGTCAAACACAAGGGAACCGTAATCAAGAGTCCGGATTTATCTGAAATCCTGCAAAAAACACTGATTCCTAATATTTTAGATCAGACTACCCTGAAGGATATTTTCGAGATGAGGCTTGTCATTGAGGTAGGCATGGCCGATCTTATCGTGCAACGGGCCACAAAAGAGGATATTGAGGAACTCTACCTGATTATTAAAGATGAGGTTTCACCCTCCAAGACCACCTTGTTTGATATCGACCATGAGGTCAGGTTTCATGGTAAATTGTATGAAATGACCAGGAATGAGACACTTCGGGGATTCCAGAAAATGCTGTTACCGGTTTTTAACTATGCCTATTCAAGTGGACTTATCAATAAAAGCTTAGTCAACCAACACTTTTTCTCGCACAAGGATCTGGTAGACGTGCTGAGCAAAGGTGATGCCGAACAATTCTCCCAGGCCATGCGCATGCACCTGGAGAACCATTACAGCAGGTTGTTCAGTATGGAATTAGAAATCAAGGATAAAGGCTAAAGGTAAAAGGCTAAAGTATGGAACTCCCTTCTTTTGAGGCTAATAAATTTGAAGTGAACTGATAATTCTAGCGTTCTTCACTTTTGCCTTTAGCCTTTTCACTTTAGCCTTTTTCCTTTCCCTTCCCGTCCTCCATGCTGCTCAGATGCAGATCCAGCGCTTTCACCGAGATTTGTATCTCAAGGATCGAGAGGCCGAGCGAAATAATCAGCAACAAAAGGGCGACACCAAAAACCCAGAATGCTCCGTCGGGGTATCCCATGTATATCAGGAACATCGTCAGAACACACAAAAAAAGACTGCTCACCCCAAAAATCTGCATATTCTTGGTCAGGTAGAGCCTCCTTCGCAGATTGGCAATCTGACCCAAAAGAATTTCATCCTTGTGCTTCTGAAATTTGGCATGCAGATCCCTGATCAGCGCCGCATAACCCAGGAACCGGTTTGTGTAGGCCAGGAGAATCAGCGATATGGCTGAGAATAAGAGGGCGGGGGTGGTGAGGGTGAATTCTTTCATTTGTGCATTTTATAAAATGGTGGAATAGACTATGGGACTGGGGGACTAGGAGACTGGGAGACTAGGGGACTGGGAGACTGGGAGACTGGGGGACTAGGGGACTGGGAGACTGTCTATGTTGACCACTTTTCGGGACTCTGAATCATGGTAATTATTTGTCTTTCCAATTGTTCATACTGTGCATCAAGTTCCTGAATTTTATTCTCCTCCAAATATCCGAAGGCCAACGCAAAACTAAGCCATACCAGTGTCTCAGCTGCTTCCCCTTCACTGTCAGAGAGTTTTGCAATAAAAGATTTCGGGTACCTACGTTTTCTGAATGCCTCGGCTATATTTGTTGAAACGGACCGAGAACTTCTTCTAACCTGATCTGTCAGTGAATATCTTTCTTCTTGCGGAAATTTCTTTGATAATTGGTGTATTTGAAGTGCCAGATCAAATGAAGATTTAAAAACATTCAACTCTTTGTGGGAACGTATTTTCATAATTAATTAGTTTTGGAAAATTCGTATTAAAAATTGATGGACTATCTTAAATATACACCATTTTTATGAATATTCCAAATCTCCCAGTCCCCAAGTCTCCCAGTCCCCAAGTCTCTTTTTGGATTATTTCAAAAGTTCGCCTAGCTTCTCGCGTAGCTTTTCTCCGCGTAAATTCTTGGCAATAATCTTACCGGTCTTATCCAGCAACAGGTTGGCCGGGATGGAATTGATCCCGTAAATTTTCGCGGTAGCATTGCTCCAGCCTTTCAGGTCAGAAACCTGTGTCCAGGTAAGCTGATCGGAGGCAACAGCCTTCAGCCATTTGGCCTTGTCGGTGTCATAGGAAACGCCCATCACATGGAACCCTTTGGCATTGAAGTCTTTCCAAACTGCAACAACATTTGGATTCTCGCCACGGCAGGGTCCACACCAGGATGCCCAGAAATCAATAAGGGTATATTCGTGTTTGGAATATACATCCGAAAGTTTCACAGGAGTTCCGATGGAATCATTCTGGGTAAAGTCAGGAGCAATCTTACCTACGGAAACTGATTGCAGAACCAGTACACGGTCTGCCAGTGTCCTGGCACTTTTGCTTTTCATCACTTCGGGCGAGAATTTCTGCAGGTAACCTTGAATCTCTTCGCCCTCCATGCCATACTGAATGCGGGATAAAATAATAGGCGCCACAAAAGATTTTGGATTTCCGGTTACGAAATCTTTGAATACTGCGGTTTGCACATTGTCAAGTGAATCGAGTTGTTTTTCCAGCGCTCCGACTTCGGCGGCATTACCCTGTTTCTTGGCTTCGCTGTACTTTTCATAAAGTGGTTTCATTTTGGCATTCAATTCAGCACCTTTGGCATCCAGCGCTTTCATTTCATCCTGTGAAGCTGAACCCGTGATGGTAACATTGCGCAAATCATCGGATTTTCCGTTCAGCCTAATTTCGCTGTTTTCTACGATGACAGGAATCTGCTTGCGTTCGCCAAGGCTGACAGCATACATGTCGGGTACTTCGACTGAGCCCTTGAGGACGAACTTACCGCCAACGCTTTTGGCCGAATCAATGTTGACGACTTCGCCACCAACGCGTTGTTTCAGGTAAACGGTACCGTCGGCCAATCCTTCGATGTTCCCGGTAATTGTGAATTTAGGTGACTGGCTGCATGCCACGACCAATGTTGCAAGAGAAATAATGTAAAAGAGGTTTTTCATGGTTGTTGTATTAAAAGAAAGTGTATTTAAGTTTTGAACAAATGTTGCAGGATACAAGTTTCAAGTTACAGGTTATTCCTGGGAGTTCCATAACTTGAAACCTGTAACCTGCAACTTGTAACTTTTCAGACATCACAGATAAGTATGCACTTCTTCAGTGCCACCAGCTTATCCGGATTGGTGGGCACGAATTCCTGACCTACAAATCCCTTATAGCCTGTGTCCACGATTGCTTTCATGATGGCAGGATAATAAAGTTCCTGTGTTTCGTCCAGTTCGTGCCTTCCGGGTACGCCTCCGGTATGTATGTGCCCAATGTATTTGCTGAATTTCCGGATGGTATCGATCACATTTCCTTCCATCAGCTGCATGTGGAAAATGTCGTAAAGCAATTTAAACCGCTCGGATCCCACCATCTCACACAGTGCTGCGCCCCAGGCTGTGTGGTCGCACTGGTAATCCTTGTGCCCGTAACTGTTTAACAATTCCATGATAATTGTCACACCGTGCTTTTCGGCAAGCGGAGTGATCCTGCGCAACCCTTTGGCGCAATTGATGAGTCCTACCTCATCGTTCTGGCCTTCGCGGTTACCCGAAAAACAGATCAGGTTGGGAACCCCTGCAGCAGCTGCCTTCGGAATCATCGCCTCAAAGTCCGCAACGAGCTTGTCGTGGTTTTCGATCCGGTTGAATCCTTTCGGAATCCCCCAGTCGGTGGCATAGCCAACTGCACACTTCAATCCATGCAACTTCACGGTAGACCAGTCCTTCTCCTGAAGCAGTTCTATCGATTCTATTCCCATCTCCTTGCAGGCCTTGGCCAGATCATCCAGCGGGATGTCGCCATAGCACCACTGGCTAACAGAATGGTGGATATTACCTTTCAAACCGCCTGTAGCCGGTTCTGCCGCCCTGCTTTCGCCAAAAGGAAAAACGGTTGCTGAAAGGGCTGCCGTGGCAGCTACCTTACCTATCATATTTCTTCTGTCCATTGTATTTATTTTCAGTTTGAATTGACGAATTTAAAGAATTTTTAAATGTAAATTTATCACGCAATTTAATGTTGGATCAGAAGATATCATCTCAAAAGTTTATTTACCACTAAGGGCACAAAGGATTCTCAAAGGACACAAAGATATTGCGCTGATAATGTTTCCTTTGCGACCTTTGTGTTTTACCTTGGAGTCCTTCGTGGTAAAAGATTTTTTCATTTAGAAACGACCTTTTTTTTGCTTTATCGGGATTCGATCACTACTATTGACAACTACACTTTAACGAAATGACAAGAATTAAACGACTGATTAGCACGTTTTTTATCTGGGTATTGCCATTACTGGCTTGCGCTCAGACAGGCGATTTTTCCAAGACTGCCATTTATTGCTCCGATAAAAAAAATGTTCAGCTTGAGAAAGCTGCTTCTGTTCTGCAGGAAGAGCTTCAACTGCACACAGGGATTTTGCCTGCAATAGCCGGAAAGCCTATGGCAAAAGAGACACAATTAATCATTGTTTGTCTCGAAAAGGATCTGCCAAAACTTCCTGCCTGGATAATCAAGGCCCTCGATAACCTGAAGCCTACCGGGAAAGATGGCTTCAAAATTGCACTGGCTGATGCCAAAACTGTTGTCGTAGCAGGACATGATGAGCGGGGCGCCTTGTATGGCGTAGGTTACCTTTTACGCAAATCAGAACTTTCTGACCACAGGTTTCTGCTACCTGCATCGCTTTCGGTCTCTTCCACACCTGTTTATCCGATCCGGGGCCATCAGCTGGGTTATCGGCCCAAGACAAATGCCTATGATGCCTGGACTGTTGCCCAGTACGACCGCTATATCCGCGATCTGGCCTTGTTTGGCGCCAACAGCATCGAAATCATGCCACCCCGCACCGATGATGACGCGACAAGCGTCAACATGAAACTTCCGGCGATCCAAATGATCGTCGAACAGGCAAGGATATGCAAATCCTACGGACTTGATGTCTGGATGTGGTATCCCAACATGAACAGCAATTACGCTTCTCCCGATTCAGTAAAGGCGGAACTGGCCGAACGCGAACAAATATTCAAATTGCTTCCCAAACTGGATGCCCTTTTCGTACCCGGAGGTGATCCGGGCGATCTGGAACCCGATCCATTGTTCAAGTGGCTCGAAAAGGAGGCGGAGGTACTCAAAAAATATCATCCTGAAGCAAAAATATGGGTATCCCCGCAAGCTTTCAAACCAGGCACCGCCTGGTATGCCAACTTCTTTGCACACATCAACAAAAAGCCTGATTGGCTGGGCGGAGTAGTTTACGGTCCCTGGATAAAAATGCCGTTGCCAGAGGTAAGGAAAGTGACAGATCCATCCATCCCGATCCGTCTTTATCCCGATATCACCCACAGTTACAGTTGCCAGTATCCGGTACCACAGTGGGATTTAGCCTTTGCCATGACCCTGGGCCGGGAGTGTATCAATCCGCGACCCATTGATGAAAAACTGATCCACAACCGTTACGCATCGCTGGCCCAGGGAAGCATCAGCTATTCGGAAGGAACAAACGACGATGTGAACAAATTAATCTGGACCGGCCAGGATTGGAATCCTGAAACGCCTGTCATGGAGACACTTCGCGACTATGCCCGCTATTTTCTGGGACCGGAATACACGGAAGGTGTGGCTCAGGGATTATTGTCGCTTGAACAGAATTTCCGCGGGCCCCTGCTCTCAAACGATCAGGTTGAGAAAACTTTGCAGCAATGGCAGGACATGGAAAATTCAGCTGCCCGGAAGGTGCTGTCCAATCCGAGGTTCCAGAGCGGGTTGATAAGGGCCTATTTCGATGCCTACACGCAGCGTCGCCTCATTTATGAAACCCTCCTCGAAAGACAGGCTCGGTCGATCCTTGAAACAGCCGCTAAACCTTTGGTTCAGAAAGCGATAGAAGATGCCAGAAGCAGGCTGATCCTCGCGAAACAGAGTCCGGTGGCCAAATGCCTGCGCGACAAATGCTTCGATCTGGCCGACTCCCTATTTCGCAGTTTTGGCGCTCAACTTACCATTCAAAAACACCACGCCATGAGCGGGCGCGGCAATTTTATAGACAACATTGATATCCCGCTCAACGATGCCTTGTGGCTTCTGGACCAACTGAACCGGATTGAAAGGATGCAGAGCGAAGACCAGCAACTGGCAGAAATCCACAAAATGCTCCATCGCACGGACCCTGGACCCGGTGGGTTTTATGACAATCTGGGAAGTCAGTCTTCCTGGAAAAGGGTGAAAGCACAAAAAAGCTGGCAGGAAGATCCGGGCGGCCTCGAATCGCCGCGTGTCAGTTTTGGTGTCGGCCTTCAGGGAGTTGAATGGGTAGACGAAATCGTGGCCAAAGGCTTCGCCGGACAAACCACTCCGCTGGCCTGGATGAACCAGATCAATACCTTGTATTTCACACCTCTGGTTTTGGAATACAATGATCTTGACCCTAGCGCAAAATATACCATTCGGGTTGCCTACACCGGCAGGTTCCGCTCCAAAATGAAACTGGAAGCCAACGGGGTGCTTATTCATGATTTTATCCGCATGGGAACCCAGCCAATCTATGAATTCAAGTTGCCGAAAGAGGTTACGCAATCGGGCAAGGTTACCTTCACCTGGAATTGTGCACAAAACGACAAGGGCGAAGGCGAGCGTGGTTCGCAGGTGGCTGAGGTGTGGCTGATACGGGAGAAAGACTAGGACGAACGGACAAGTCAGATAAAACTTTGAGTCCTTTGTGGTGTCCTTTGAGACCTTTGTGGTAAAAAATTAACCACTAAGGTCGCAAAGTAAATCTCAAAGGTTCACAAAGTAAAAGCATTAACGAAAATCCAAAATACCATGAAACTGCCATTTCTATTTATTTCCTTATTTCTGCTTATTACTTTCTCCGGAGAAAGTCAGAATTCAGTGACGCTTCAGAAGATTGTTCCTGAACAGTTCATCAAATCCTGGTTACTCCTGGGTCCTATCCCCCTTCAGATGCAAAAAGATCCCAACAAATCCTGGGAGCACCTGCCGGGGTTCAATACCGATTACCTTCAGAAATATGGAGGTGAGAAAAATCTATTCGTGAGGGCCGGCGACGTTGTCAAACTGGCAAAAGGCTCTGTCGAATGGAAATATTGTCAGTCGTCTGATTCCATCGTCGATCTCGCTGCAGCACTGTCGAAATCCTACCCGGTTTTCGCCTATGCCTATACGGAAGTCCAGGCGGCTGAATCTGGTGTCCAAATGATTGGTCTTGGCTCCAACGATGGTGCCCAGCTCTTTGTCAACGGTGTCTCCGTATTCGATTACCCGGCCATGAGAGGCATCAAGATAGACGGCGACCTTGTTCCTGTTTTACTGAAGAAAGGGACGAATACGCTTTTGCTTAAAATTGAGCAACATGGCAACAAGTGGGGCTTCTGCCTGCGGTTTCATGCTTTTTCGGCCGAAGAAGCGCTGAAAAGTGGTGATCTCTTCAAGGTGTGGGCCAACGAATCCGGCGTGGCAAGCGTGGTTTCCTCCTACCTACCCGAAGTTCTAAATAACCTGATTCAAAAAATTGGAATAACGGTCACAGATATCCATGGGGGTGAAATCCTTAAAGAGGAAAGGACCTCCTCCTTTTGTGATCCGCTAAAAATCCCTTCTGCCAGCTACCAGCCCTACATTGCCAACCTCACCGTTCAATTGAAATCTGGCAAGACCCTCGAGAAAAAGATCGAATTTACTGCAGGAAAGCGCATCGAATATCCTCTTTTCAGCAATGGCAAATCCGACTACCGCATTTCTGTCGCTGCCGACGCATCCGAATCAGAAAAATGGGCATCGAAAGAACTGCAGCACTGGATCAAAGAAATCAGTGGCGTCGAACTGGCATTGCTTCCATTTGATCAGAACTACAAAGGGCCACAAATTGTAATAGGCGCTTCACCCCAGTCTCCCGCTCGCCCCCTCGCCCCCTCTATATCCGAAGCAACTGCAGAAGAATCTTTCCGCTACTTTAACATCGGCCCAAACATATACATCACAGGCGGCAAACAGCGTGGCACAATGTATGGTGTCTTCGAATTTCTGGAAAGGGAACTGGGCTGCAGATTTTATACTCCTACCGTGAATGTCATTCCCAAACGGGAGGAACTTAAATTCGTCTGGCTCGACCATGCCGAAAAACCGGGCATCCGGGTACGCAATGACTTTTATTTCGAGGCTTTCGATCCGATCTGGGCCACCCGGAACAAAATGAACGGAGCCATGGGCTACCGCGAACAGCCCGGCGGCATAGAGAGTTACTGGGCCGTGCATACCTTTTATCCCTTGATGCCACCCTCCGAATTCTACAAAAAGCATCCTGAATATTACAGCCTGATAGATGGAAAGCGGATCTTCGAAAGGGCTCAACTCTGTCTGACCAATCCGGATGTTCTCAAAATTATCACCGATAGGATTAAGGAAAGAATGCAGGAAAGTCCGGAATACCTTATCTACGACGTTTCCCAGAACGACTGGCACAACCCATGCCAGTGCGACAAATGCCAGGCCATTGCAAAGAAATATGGTGGGGAATCCGGAGTGATAATCTGGTTTGTCAACCAGGTTGCGGAAGCGGTGGAGAAGGAGTTTCCGGCCAAGTTTATTGGAACACTCGCCTATCAGTATACCAGGACTCCGCCAAAGAATATCAGTCCGCGGCACAATGTGGTGGTCCGGTTGTGCAGCATCGAATGTTGTTTTGCCCACGATTTCAAATCATGTCCCGAGAACAAATCGTTTCTGGAAGATCTCAAAGGCTGGTCGGCCATTGCTCCGCACATGTACATCTGGGATTATGTGGTCAACTTTGGCCATTATGTGATGCCCTATCCCAACTTCAGGGTACTGCAATCCAACATTCTGTCGTTCAGGGACAACCATGCTATCGGCATCATGGAGCAGGCATCCTATCAGGGACGCGGAGGAGAATTTTCCGAACTGCGTGCCTATCTGATATCCAAATTGCTGTGGAATCCGGAGTGCAATACCGAAGCGGTAATCAACGATTTCATGTACGGTTATTACGGCAGGGCCGGAAAGTTCGTCCGGCAGTATTTTGATCTGCTCCACAACAGGATCACCCCGGATACCCATATCCATCTTGGATTGACTCCGGGTGATGCGATCTTTTCGGATGAATTTGTCCGGCTGTCCTACGACTTGTTCAAGGATGCCATCAAAGTGGCAGACAATGAAGAGATTGTCCGCAGGGTGGAGATGTGTTCCCTTCCTGTCCTGTACCTTAAATGCAGACGTACTCCGGCCATTGCCAGGCAGGATGGTACCTATGCCGATTTCTGCAGGATTGCTAAACGCGAAAATGTTACCCATTTCTCCGAAGCCGGGGAGGTGGATATCAGGGCGTTTCACAGTTTTGTAGAGAATGTGAAATAATTCGACAATTCGACGATTCGACAATGAGACGATTTGACAATTCGACAATTCGACGATTCGACAATTCGACAATGAGAAAATTCGGGAATGGCATTTTAACAATTAAAATGACTAATTGACTGATTTTTGATGAGTTTTTGAAGTTCCTATTATCTTCGAAATGACCTTCTTGATAGGTTCCAAATCATTCAAAAGATATTCAGTATCAGGGAGCTTTTTTGATCTCTGGCAAAGTAACAGCCAATAATCAGTCTCATCTGCCTCTTTAGCTGCAATTTTGAACTTGTGAATGAAATCTGCCTTGCTTTCTGCATTTTGGGCTTCTCTGGGATTTGCCCCAATTGAAGTGCCTGATTTAAATAGTTGATTTGAAAGAGCGAATTTTTTTAAATTATCAAGTTCATCGCAGAATTCTATGATTTTCAATGCGAATTCAAAAGTCAGATTAATAATAACATTATCTTTAAATTCATTTTTCATTTTTACTTTCTGAATATTAACATTAAAAAAACAACGCACACTATTATAAATTTAACCCAAATTTTCTTCAAAAACGAATCTTCATATCATCAATTCAACTCAAAGTCACATTGTCGAATTGTCGAATTAACTAATTAACTAATTGTATCAATGAAGCACTACGCAAGAAACTCCGAACTCGAAATTGCCGTCCGCCAGCCGGGTGCAGAACTACTATCCATAAAGTCGCTGAAAAGCGGCATCGAATATATGTGGAGCGGCGATCCGGCTGTCTGGAACAGCACCGCACCGAATTTGTTCCCGATTGTAGGGGGACTTAAAGACAATACTTTCCTTTGGAAGGGCGAAAAATATAAACTCCAGAAACATGGTTTTATCAGGGAAAATCCGGCTGTTTCGCTTACTGGGATAACGGCTGACTCTCTGACATTCGGAATGTCCACAAGCAAGGAAACGCTTAAAATCTATCCCTTTGAGTTTGAATTCAGCATCAGGTATGAGTTGGATGGAGCAAGAATCAGGGTAATCCATACGGTGACCAATCCGGGCGATTCAGCCATGTATTTCTCAATTGGAGGTCATCCGGGATTCAAATGCCCGATCCATCCGGATGAGAAATATGAAGATTATTACCTGGAATTCGAGCATAACGAAAATTCTGCCACCTGGCTTCTGCACGAAAACGGTACAGTCCTGAACCAGACTGCACCCATATTCCACAACTCAAAAATCATTCCGCTTACCCATGAACTGTTCAGCAAAGATGCGCTGATCTTCAAGGATCTGAAGTCAAGAAAAGTGACCCTGAAAAGCAAAAAATCTAAACAAACACTTTCAGTTTCATTTGATGACTTCCCCTACCTTGGCATCTGGGCCAAACCGAACGGAGATTATGTCTGCATTGAACCCTGGTGTGGCATTGCCGACAAGTTCGATACAGACCAGCGCTTTGAGACGAAGGAAGGCATTATCGCACTATCGGCAGGGGAGGTATTTGAAGCAACGTACATTATTGAAGTACACGAGTAACGAGGGGGTGACAAGTAGACTGGGGACTGGGGGACTAGGAGACTTGGGGACTCGGAGACTTGGGGACTGGGAGACTTGGGGACTGAGGATTTGGGAAATTCGCAAAAATGGGGTATATTTAAGATAGCCTATCTATTTTAATTGTGAATTACCCAAATTCCTGGATTATGAAAATACGTTCTCACAAAGATTTAATTGTTTTTAAAACTTCTTTTGATCTGGCACTTCAAATTCACCAATTATCAAAATGCTTTCCAACAGAGGAAAAATATGCACTGACAGATCAGGTTCGTAGGAGTTCGCGCTCTGTTTCCGCGAATATTGCAGAAGCATTCAGAAAGCGTCGATACACAAAATCATTCATTGCTAAACTCTCAGACAGTGAAGGTGAAGCAGCTGAGACACAAGTATGGCTAAGTTTTGCTGAAGCTTTTGGATATTTGGATGAGCTGAAAATGCAGGAACTTGATGAAAAGTACGAACAACTGGAAAGACAAATAATTACCATGATTCAGAGTCCGGAAAAGTGGTCAACATGACCACTCCCCAAGTCTCCATGTCTCACAGTCCACTAGTCTCCTAGTCCTCACTTCCTTGCCATCTTCAGCGCTTCCGTCGCCGTATAATACTTAACGATCATATTGGGCACTTCCCACTCGGGCAGTTTTCCTGACTTTAGGAAATCGAGGTATTTTTCTGTTACCTGGCTGAAATGCGCCTCATGACCAACTTTGTACTGGTCAGGAATAATTACCTTCCAGGTGGATTCGTCAACTTTCTCAAGATTTAATCCGGCATGTCCTGTATTCTTCAGGATGGACTTCTCAA
The DNA here is from genome assembly GCA_903902325.1 of uncultured Bacteroidia bacterium. GTDB lineage: Bacteria > Bacteroidota > Bacteroidia > Bacteroidales > Prolixibacteraceae > CAINVV01. The sequence continues at coordinate 477 of CAIUUO010000234.1, read as the reverse complement.
GTTCTGCTTTAAACGCAGGAATTGCGGTACCCGGATTGGCATGAACGTAGAGTGTGGGCATATATTTTTCCTTCTCGCCCTGCAGAATTTCAACGGTTCCTTTGGTTCCCCTCATTACAGAGTAATGTGTATCTCCTGCACCATCAGGTGCCTTATAACGCCACTCGGCAGTTACCTTCGCAAAGACTCCCTTGATTTTGTAGGTCATTTCGCCATTGGCATATTCGTTTAACTTCCCATCTTTTACAGCCTTGGAAAGATAGTCGGGATATTTTTCCAACTGGGTTACAGCCTTGAATTCGTCCAGGGTCAGGATGGTTGGCCAGTGCCTTGCCTGAAGCATCTCAATATCTGTTTTCTTGAGTACTACACCGGGGAAACAGATCCACTGTACCAGATCGATCAGATGGGTTGCCACATCAACAATTCCCTCCCCCTGCTGGTCTACATCAAAAAACCACCCCGGACGGACAAGCG